>JBIKZZ010000070.1:0-12069 GCA_044354435.1 Rhodoferax sp.
GCAGGCGGTGCTGCGCACCTGCCACGCCCTCGATGTACCCGTGGTGGCACGCGGTGCCGGCACAGGCCTGTCGGGCGGCGCCATGCCGCACCGTATGGGCGTGACGCTGTCACTGGCCAAGTTCAACCAGATTGTGACGATCGACCCGCTGGCCCGCACGGCCCGGGTGCAGTGCGGCGTGCGCAACCTCGCGATCAGCGAGGCAGCCGCGCCCCACGGCCTGTACTACGCGCCCGACCCATCGAGCCAGATCGCCTGCACGATCGGTGGCAACGTGGCCGAAAACTCGGGCGGCGTGCACTGCCTGAAATACGGCTTGACGCTGCACAACGTGCTCAAGGTGCGCGGCTTCACCATTGAGGGCGAAGCCATCGAATTCGGCTCTGAGGCGCTTGACAGCCCCGGGCTCGACACCCTGAGCATCGTGGTCGGCTCAGAAGGCATGCTGGCGGTGACCACCGAAGTCACCGTCAAGCTGGTCCCCAAGCCGCAATTGGCGCGCTGCATCATGGCCAGCTTTGACGACATGCGCAAGGCGGGCGATGCTGTGGCGGCGGTGATCGCCGCCGGCATCATTCCGGCAGGGCTGGAAATGATGGACAAACCCATGACCGCCGCCGTGGAGGACTTTGTGCACGCCGGCTATGACCTAGACGCCGAAGCCATCCTGCTGTGCGAAAGCGACGGCACCCCCGAAGAGGTCGAGGAGGAAATTGGCCGTATGAGCGCGGTGCTGCGCCGCTGCGGCGCCACGGCCATTACGGTCAGCCGCGACGAAAGCGAACGCCTGAGGTTCTGGAGCGGGCGCAAAAACGCCTTCCCGGCCAGCGGCCGCATCAGCCCCGACTACATGTGCATGGACTCCACCATTCCCCGTAAGCGCCTGGCCGATATCCTGCTGGCGATTCAGCAGATGGAGCAAAAGTACCAACTGCGCTGCGCCAACGTGTTCCATGCCGGCGACGGCAATCTGCACCCGCTGATCATGTTCGACGCCAATGACCCGGACCAATTGCGACGCTGTGAACTGTTTGGCGCCGACATTCTGGAAACTAGTGTGGCGATGGGCGGCACTGTCACGGGCGAGCACGGCGTTGGTGTGGAAAAACTCAATTCAATGTGCGTGCAGTTTTCAGCAACCGAGAACGAGCAGATGTTCGGCGTCAAACGGGCTTTCGACCCCAAGGGACTGCTCAACCCCGGCAAAGTGATTCCCACCCTCCAGCGCTGCGCCGAGTACGGCAAGATGCTGGTGCGCGCCGGGCAGATCAAGCACCCGGAGCTGCCCCGGTTCTAGGCCCGGCCCACCCGATAGCCGGGCTCGTCATCAGCCAGAATCTGCTGCGCCCAGGGGGCCAGCTTGACCGTGTCGGCGCGCAGGATCTCCTGCTTGACCGCCAAAATCTGTGCCGGATGCATCGAAAAGCTGCGCAGTCCCAGGCCCAGCAGCAAGCGGGTAAGGCTGGTATCACCAGCCATTTCACCGCACACGCTCACCTCTTTACCCTGCGCTTGCGCCTCGGCAATGGTACCGGCCACCAGGCGCAACACGGCCGGGTGCATCGGGTCGTACAGGTGCGCCACAGACTCATCGGCCCGATCAATGGCCAGCGTGTACTGGATCAGGTCATTGGTGCCGATGGAGAGGAAGTCGAAGTACTTCAGAAACACCTTGAGCGTGAGCGCTGCCGCCGGAATCTCGATCATCGCCCCCACCTCCACCGGGCCATAGGCCACGCCCCGGTTATCCAGCTCGGCTCGCGCATGGTCCACCAGCGCCAGTGTCTGGCGGATTTCACTCGCATGCACCAGCATGGGAATCATCATTTTGGCCTTGCCATGGGCGGCGGCCCGCAAGATGGCGCGCAGCTGCGTCAGAAACATGGCCGGGTCGGCCAGGCTCCAGCGAATGGCGCGCAAGCCTAAAGCAGGGTTGAGATGAGCGTCGTCCCTGAGCGAGCTGTCCAGTGGCTTGTCGGCCCCGACGTCGACTGTGCGAATGGTGACAGGCAACCCTTGCATGCCCTCAATGGCGCGTCGGTAGGCCTGGTACTGTTCTTCCTCGTCCGGCAGGCGCCCCTGGCGACCCATGAACAGAAATTCGCTGCGAAACAGTCCCACGCCAACGGCGCCGACCTTCAGTGCACCGACCGCGTCTTCGGGCATCTCAATATTGGCAAGCAGCTCAATTTTCTGCCCGTCCAAGGTGACCGCCGGGGTGTGCAGCAGGCGCGACAGGCGCCCGCGATCGAGCTCACCCTGGCGCTGCTTGAAGCCATACTCGGCCAGGATGATCGGCGAGGGGTCAACCACCACCACGCCAGCATCGCCGTCAATAATGACCCAGTCGTCCTGGCGCACCAACTGGCTTGACAGGCGCGCGCCCACCACCGCCGGAATGTCCAAGCTGCGAGCCACGATCGCTGTGTGCGAGGTCTTGCCGCCAACATCGGTAATAAAACCTGCAAACACGCTTTGCTTGAATTGCAGCATGTCGGCAGGCGACAGGTCATGCGCCACCAGAATCAGCGGCACGTCCACCGTGTCGTCAAGCAGCAAGTCATGCTGCGCCGTTTTGCGCGCGACGCGCACCGGCGGCGGCACCACGGGCGACCCAATCCCTTTCATGGCACGCAAGACTTTTTCTGTGATCTGCTCCAGGTCGCCCTTGCGCTCACGCAGGTACTCGTCTTCCATTTCGTCAAACTGTCGGGCGATCACTTCCAACTGGGTGGTCAGGGCCCATTCGGCGTTATAGAGCCGGTCGGTGATCCAACGCTTGACACCGCCGATGAGCTCGTCGTCGTCCAGTAGCATCAGATGCACGTCCAGCAAGGCGGTCAGCTCTTGCGGCGCCTCCTTGGGGCCCATATGGGCGATGCTGGCCTGCAAGCGATGGATCTCGTCGACCACCGCATTGCGCCCACGCCTCACCCGATCAATCTCTGCCTCAACCTGAGTCGGCGCAATGAAATAGTGCGCGACATCGACTCGGCTGGAGGCGACCAGCACCGCCCGCCCAATGGCAATGCCACGGGCGACCGCCAGCCCATGAATTGAAAAAGTCACTCACCTTCTCCGAACTTGTCAGCGATCAAGGCCAAAAGGGCATCATGCGCGTCCTGCTCACGCTCACCCGAGGTCTCGATCTCGATTGTGCTGCCCAGACCGGCGGCCAGCATCATGACGCCCATGATGCTTTTGGCGTTGACCCGCCGCTCACCGCGAGAGAGCCACACCTCGCAGGGGAAACTGCCCGCTAACTTGGTGAGCTTGGCTGAAGCGCGGGCATGCAGCCCGAGCTTATTGCTGATGGTCGTGCTGGTTTTGATCATGGGTCTTCCTCATTTGGTTTTGCGGCGCGGTGCCTGCCACCTGCATGACCCCCTGGGTTCCGCCGGCAAGCGCCCGCGCCACCAGGGCCTCTAAGGCTTCATGGCGGTAAGTCACACAGCGCAACAACATCGGCAAGTTGACGCCCGCCACCAACTTGACGCTCACGCCATCGATTAACTTTTGAGCCACGTTGCAGGGTGTCGCGCCAAACATGTCGGTCAATACCAGGGTGTTCGTCGTGCCCAGCAGGTCCAGCGCCAGCGCAGCTCCAGCCAGAGTCTCCTCCGGCGGCACGTTGGGCTGGACGTCAAAGGCCGCCAGTGCGGGTTCGGCATCCGCAAACACGTGCAGCACACACTGGCACAAGGCGCTGGCCAGCGGGGCGTGAGCAATGATGAGGATGCCGTTGTTCATGGTTTCAGCGAGATGGATTATGACGTCTGGGCAATACAAAATACAGGTAGGACGCGATGCAACACACCAGAAATAGACCCATGCTCAACTGGTAAGCCCGCAGCTCGTGCAACCCAATCCGGACCAGCGCGTCAACGCCTAGGCCAATGCCCCACTGCACGGCAAAGACCCCGGAAAAAATGACGAGGTTATAGGCGGACAGCGCACGACCGGCCATGGCCGGTGCAAAGGCCATGCCGACCGCAGGCTGCGTCAGGGAGACCACCGTGCAGCACATACAGTACAGGGCCCATAGCAGCCCAGACCATACCAGCGTTGATTGAGGAGCTATGATAATTAGAGCAAGAACCACGAAACTGAAGGGCAAGACCAAGGTCACCAGCCGATCGGTGTGCCAGCCCCGGCGGGTCAGCCAGGGGTTGATCAGCCCCCAGGTCCAAAATGTCAGCAGCATCGCCACGTTGATCCAGAACAGGCCAGCGGCCGCCTCCAGGGCGCTGTAACCGGCGACCTTGATCATCCAAGGTGCCGCCCACAGCGTCTGAATAGCCACGAGGCCTCCGTAGCTGAAAAAGGCCAGCGGAAGCAGTTGACGGAAATAGGGGTTTCGCCAGACTTCCCCATAGCTAGGCCTCGGCGCGTCCGTTGCCAGGGTCGGGGTGGTAGGCGTCACGGCGGCCCAAGCTGGCACCTGCGCGCTAATCAGCAGCATGGACAGCAGCACCAGCGCAGCCAGGCCCCAGAACATTGGACGCCAACCGATCACCGGCATCAGCCACTGCACCGGCAAGGTGGACGCGACCATGCCCATTGAGCCTGTCATCAGCATCCAGGAGTTGGTCCGCAGCAGGGTCCCAGGGTCAAACCAGCGCCGATAGCCGGTCAGGGGTGCCATCAGGCAGGCACTGACCCCAATACCGCACAGAACGCGTGCCGCCAGCAGGCCGACAAAACTGGTGGCCATTGAAAACGCCACGCATCCCAGCACAGCCACCGCCAGAAACCAAAGAATGACTTTTTTCGGACCATGCCGGTCTAGCCAGGCGCCCAAGGGCAGTTGTGTGGCGGCAAACCCGAGGAAATAACCACCCGCAAGCAGGCCAAGATCTCCGGCCGTCAGCGCGAATTCCTGGGTCAGGGTGGGTGACAGGGTGGCGGTGATGGCGCGAATGAGTGCCGATAAAAAATACGCCAGCGCAAAGGCCAAAAACACCTTGATTGCGGTGTTACGTGTCAACGTCTGGCTGGTCATCATGGCAGCCGGATGCTCGTCATGAAGGTATCAGCCTCGGCGTCGCGAGCTCGCTCAGCCAGGACGCTGGCCTGGTAAACCCATCGGTCCTGCGTGAACCAAAAGGCCTGCGCCACCAGGCTGCTGCCGTCGGGCCGTCGGCCTGCTGCCCCAATCCGTACCGACTCAACATCGCCACGGGCGCCTGGCAATGGGTAGGCCATCTCGTTGACGCCTTGAGCGCCAAGGTTACTCAAAGTCAGCTCGCGCCAACGCTGCAATACCGGACCCGGCGGGCTCCCCTCGCCCAGCCTGGCGTAGGTCAATGCAAAGCTGGCGTCGCCGGCGCTGCAGCCCGATAGAGTCATACTCAGCACCTGGCCACCTAACTCAACTTGACGCACGTGGGTATCGGGCTTGCACGGAAACAACAGTGCAACACCACTTTGTTCCAGCCGCACTTCACGCCAGTTGAACTTGGGGCTGCAGCCAGCAAGCGCGAAGGTCATCAGCATCAGCGCGGCAATGGAAAGATGAGTCATGGTGGCATTATCTGCGCTGCACCCAATGGGCTTAAACTTCAGCGCTGCGACCGCACGATACTGTTCATGAAACCACTTTACCTGCTTGCCGTCACCGCCGTCGTCGCAGCCCTTGGACTGGGTTTGCACCTGGGTTCAGGTGCTAAAGCGGCCCCCATGTCAGCGTTTGTACTGCTTGATGGCTCCACCCGTATCAGCGCCGACTTCAAGGGACGCGTGACACTGGTTAACTTTTGGGCCACCAGCTGCACCAGCTGCGTCGCCGAGATGCCTCAGCTTGTCGACACCTACAACAAGTACCATGGCAGGGGGTATGACACCATCGCAGTCGCCATGCGCTATGACCCGCCCAGTTCTGTTGTCAACTTCACGCAAACGCGGCAACTGCCGTTTCAGGTTGCCATTGACAACACCGGGCTGGTAGCTCATCAATGGGGCGACGTCCAACTCACCCCCACCAGCTACCTGGTCGACAAGCAAGGCCAGATCGTCAAGCGTTACGTCGGCGCCCCGGATTTCACCGAGCTGCACAAGCTGCTGGAGACCCTGCTGGCCAACACGTGAGCCACAATGCAGGTGCCCAGTCGACCACTTAATATTGATGAAATCGAATTCTAGGCCCCGCCAAATCTGGAAAGTTAGCGATTTATTGAATAGCAAACCTTCGAGGGGCCGACGACATCAATCCTTGCGGAACACATCGTGACAGGCCTTGCATGTGCCCGCCGTGGCGCCAACCGCCGCCTTGATGTTGTCCAGACTTCCCGTCCTGGCGGCCACAGCGAGCTTGCTGATCTCTCCCTGCATTTTTTCGTTGGCGTCTTTGAACCTGGCGCTGTCACTCCAGATGTCCGTCTTGGCTTTGGTGTCCCCTCTGTCGCTACCCTCAACGAAAGCGGCCCAGGGAAGCTTAGCCATCGCCTCGGCGATGGCTGCGTTGTCAGCGGCGGCTCTAGCGTCAAACGGCGCGCGACCGCTGGCCATGGCCGCCACGCGGCCAAAATGGGTCGCCATCACGCTCAGGGCAGATTTGCGGTACTTGATGGCATCTTCAGGCTTGGCAAATTGGGCCGAAGCGGGCGCCGTCAGCGTGATGGCGGCAGCAGCAAGGATGAACGAGGCAATATTTCTCATGAGCTTTTCTATGTGAATGGTTGGAGTGACCGACTTTGGCATCGCCAATGTAGCTCCTTTGTTCCAACGGTTGCCGAAAAGTTCGACGCCGCGGCACAAACTAGGGAAAATACTGAGCCGCCTTGCTGGTTCGCGGATGGCTGCACTCCAGCCCTGCAGCGGCCCAAACTTTTGATGGAGCGTTAACCCCATGAAATCTCACCTTGTCAGGGTCTGGGACCTGCCCACCCGCCTTTTTCACTGGGCCCTCGTGGTTTGCATCGTTGGTCTTGTCACGACAGCTCAAATCGGCGGGAATGCCATGGACTGGCACTTCCGCTTTGGCTATAGCGTCCTAACCCTGTTGTTATTCCGCCTGGTGTGGGGATTTGCCGGCGGCCATTGGTCGCGCTTTTCAAGCTTCCTGTACTCACCCGCGAGCTTGCTGCGCTACATCCGTGGCCAGGAAGATGGCGTGCAACCCTTGGGGCACAGCCCGCTGGGGGCACTTTCCGTGTTCGCCATCCTTGCCTTGCTGCTGCTGCAGGTAGGCACCGGCCTGTTCAGTGACGATGAGATTGCAGCGGTCGGCCCCCTGAGCAAACTGGCATCGGGTGCCCTGGTCAGCCAGTTGACCCACTACCACAAGGATATCGGCAAAGTGATTGTTTTGGTTCTGGTGCTGCTGCACATCGGCGCCATCGCCTTCTACCGCATCAAGCGCAAAAAGGACCTGATCCGGCCTATGCTCGTTGGCGACGTGAGCAGCCTCACGCCACAGCCGGCATCCCGCGACGATGCCGGCTCACGCGCCTTGGCAGCCGTGATTCTGCTGGGCTGCGCCGGTGCCGTGGCGGCTTTGCTGAGGCAGGTGGCCTGAATGGGAGCAACCAGCCCTGACCGGGCCCCCGGCTTACAACTGCATGCGGCGATCACGCCCGATCAACTGGCCACCGCCCGTACACTTTTTTTGGAGTATGCCGCGAGCTTGAAGCACGACTTGTGCTTCCAGGGCTTCGATTCAGAGTTGAGCGACCTGCCCGGCGATTACGCAGGGCCTCGTGGCTCGCTGCTGCTAGCGCATTGGGACGGCCAGTGGGTTGGCTGCTGCGCCCTTCGCCCGCTGGACAGCTCCGACTACGCCAACGCCTGTGAAATGAAGCGGCTATATGTACGGAGCGCCTTCCGCGGCCTCGGGATCGGCCGTGGTCTAGCAGAGGCCATTCTGGATCTGGCCCGTCAGGCGGACTACAGCTGTGTACTGCTGGATACCCTCGACGACATGGAAAGTGCCCGCGCCATGTACGTCGACCTGGGGTTCGAGGAAATCGCCCCCTACTACCACAACCCCATCGCTGGGGCTCATTACCTCAGGGTCGAGCTCTAAGTACGGCCACCAAGTGGCAATACTTAGGCCTATCCGTGCAGAGAATCAGCCCTTGGCCTGAGCCAGCATGGTCGCGGCGTCGCTGACCTCAAATTTACCGGGCGCCTCGATGTTCAGCGTAGCTACCTTGCCATCCTTGACCAGCATCGAATAACGGTTGCTGCGCAAGCCCATGCCACGCCCCGTCAGATCCAAGGTCAACCCGGTGGCCTTGGTGAACGCTGCGTCGCCATCACCCAACATACGGACTTTGCCAGCTGACTTCAGGTCACGTGCCCATGCGCCCATCACGAACGCATCATTGACGCTCACGCACCAGATCTCATCCACGCCACTGGCGGTCAACGCGTCAAAGCCCGCTACATAGCCAGGGACGTGCTTGGCAGAGCAGGTTGGGGTGAAGGCGCCAGGCAATGCGAACAAAGCGATGGTCTTGCCGGCAGTGGCTTTGCTCACATCCACTGCATTGGGCCCAATGCTGCAGCCATTGCCTTCGACTTCCATGTATTCCATCAGCGTTGCAGCCGGAAGGGTATCGCCTACTTTGATCATGCGTGACTCCTGTTGTTAAGTTGAGTGAGAGGTAAAACCACTGAAAACGGCTCACATTGTGAGCCGTTTTTCCTGAGTCTGCAGACTCTATCCTGTAGAGGACTTAGACCGCAGCCGCTTTTTCGACCAAGCGGGTCACAACCCAGTTCTTGGTCTTGGAAATCGGCCGGCTCTCGGTGATTTCGATCATGTCGCCCATCTTGTATTCACCCTTTTCGTCATGGGCGTGGTACTTACTGGACTTTCCGACGATCTTGCCATAGAGCTCGTGCTTGACTCGGCGCTCGATGAGTACCGTCACAGTTTTTGCACGCTTGTCACTGACCACCTTGCCAACCAAGGTGCGTTTGAGGGATTTTTTAGCTTCCGTCATGTATCGCTCCTTATGTGGCGGATTTTGCAGCGCTTTGCTTCTCGACAAGAATCGTCTTGGCGCGAGCAATGTCGCGGCGCGTAGAGCGCAGCGTAGCGGTGTTGTTGAGTTGCTGCGTGGCTTTTTGCATACGCAGTCCGAAATGGGCCTTTTGCAAGGCCTTTACCTCGCTTTGCAGACCAGCCACATCTTTTTGGCGGAGTTCAGAAGTATTCATAGTGATTACTGGCCAATCATTCGGGCCACAAAAGTGGTCCTGAGGGGTAGCTTGGCAGCGGCAAGGCGAAACGCCTCACGAGCCAATTCTTCCGGCACACCGACAATTTCAAACACGATCTTGCCTGGCTGTATTTCCGCCACGTAATACTCGGGATTGCCCTTGCCGTTACCCATGCGAACCTCCGCAGGCTTTTGCGAAATTGGCTTATCAGGGAACACGCGGATCCAGATCCGACCACCCCGTTTAACGTGGCGTGAAATGGCACGACGAGCGGCTTCAATTTGTCGAGCAGTCAAGCGACCACGGTCTGTGCATTTCAGACCAAAATCACCAAATGCGACCGAGCTGCCTCGGGTCGCAATGCCGGTGTTTCGGCCTTTTTGCTCTTTGCGGTATTTGCGACGAGCGGGTTGCAACATGATTATTCTCCTTTGCCGTCAGCTGCTGCAGCGCCAACGCTGCCTGCAGTACCTGGCGCGACTACCTTGCGGACGCGCTTAACGGCGGGTTTGTTTGCATCAGCACCAATGGCCTCTGCCGGTTTGTCACTGCCATCGGCAGGGGCAACATTGCCGGCCAGGGGCCGACGCACGCCGCGCGGGGGTGCAGCGCGATCAGCACCAGGGCGTGGCGCGTCGCGACGCGGACCACGCGGGCGGCGCTCTTCATCAGAACGTGGTTCGACGACGGACGGCAGATCGTTACGACCCAAGGTGTCACCCTTGTAAACCCAAACCTTAACGCCAATCACGCCGTAGGTGGTCTTGGCTTCAGAGGTGCCGTAGTCGATGTCAGCACGCAATGTATGAAGCGGCACCCGACCTTCGCGATACCACTCACAGCGTGCGATTTCAATACCGTTGAGCCGACCAGACGACATGATCTTGATGCCCAAAGCACCCAATCGCATCGCGTTTTGCATGGCGCGCTTCATTGCGCGGCGGAACATGATCCGCTTTTCAAGCTGCTGCGTGATGCTGTCAGCGATCAACTTGGCATCGATTTCAGGCTTGCGCACTTCCTCGATGTTGACAGCCACGGGCACCCCGAGCTGACGCCCGAGTTCGCGCTTGAGGTTTTCGATGTCTTCGCCCTTCTTGCCGATCACCACACCCGGACGCGCCGAGAAAATAGTGATGCGGGCATTCTTGGCAGGACGCTCGATCAAAACGCGTGATACAGAGGCGTTCTTGAGTTTGGTTTTCAGGTACTCACGCACCTTGATGTCTTCTGCCAGCATGCCGGCGAAGTCACGGTCATTGGCGTACCAGCGAGAAGCCCAGTTACGGCTGATCGACAGGCGAAAGCCGGTTGGGTGGATTTTTTGTCCCATATCTTCCAGGCCTTTTTCAGTTACCAACCGTCACGTACACATGGCACGTGGGTTTTCTGATTTGATTGCCACGCCCTTTAGCGCGGGCGGTAAAACGCCGCAGCGAGGCACCCTGCTCGACGAAGATGGTTTTCACCTTCAGCTCGTCGATGTCGGCGCCGTCGTTGTGCTCGGCGTTGGCAATGGCAGATTCCAGAACTTTCTTGATGATCACAGCAGCTTTTTTCTGCGTGAACTGCAAGATGTTCAGAGCCTGATCAACTTTTTTGCCGCGAATCAGATCCGCGACAAGGCGGCCTTTGTCCACTGACAAACGAACGCCACGAAGGGTTGCACGTGTTTCCATGGTCACCTCCTTATTTCTTCTGGACTTTTTTGTCCGCCGGATGGCCCTTGAAAGTCCGCGTCAAAGCGAACTCGCCAAGCTTGTGGCCAACCATTTGATCGGTGATATAGACCGGCACGTGTTGCTTACCGTTGTGCACCGCAATGGTCAGTCCGATGAATTCGGGCAAAACCATAGAACGGCGCGACCATGTCTTGATCGGCTTTTTGTCTTTGGTTGCAATGGCCTTGTCGGCCTTGGCTACCAAATGATGGTCGACAAACGGACCTTTTTTGAGTGAGCGAGTCATTGACCTTCCCCTTACTTCTTGCGACGCGACACGATCATGACCTGCGTGCGCTTGTTGTTACGGGTACGGTAACCCTTGGTCAGATTACCCCAAGGATCGACAGGGTGACGGCCCTCGCCAGTCTTGCCCTCGCCACCACCGTGAGGGTGGTCGACCGGATTCATGACCACACCGCGAACAGTCGGCCGAATACCCATCCAGCGCTTGACCCCGGCTTTGCCGAGTCGGCGCAGGCTGTGCTCTTCGTTAGCCACCTGCCCTAGCGTCGCGCGGCATTCGATGTGGACCTTACGGACTTCACCGGAACGCATCCGCACCTGGGCGTAAGTACCTTCACGTGCCAGCAGCGTGGCCGAGGTGCCGGCGGAGCGCACAATTTGCGCGCCCTTGCCAATCTGCAACTCGATGCAATGCACCACGGAACCCACCGGAATGTTCCTGATCGGCAAGGTGTTGCCGACACGGATTGGCGCCTCAGCACCACTCATGATGCTGGCACCGACCTCAAGACCACGGGGGGCGATGATGTAACGGCGTTCGCCATCGGCATAGCACACCAGGGCAATATGCGCCGAACGGTTCGGATCGTACTCAATACGCTCGACCTTGGCGGCAATACCATCTTTGTTGCGACGGAAGTCAACCACGCGGTAGTGGTGCTTGTGACCCCCGCCCTTGTGCCGGGTGGTGATGTGTCCGTTGTTGTTACGCCCGGCATGCTGGAACTGAGGCTCCAACAGGGGCGCATAGGGCTCGCCCTTGTGCAAGTGATCCCGTGAGATCTTCACCACGCCACGACGGCCTGGTGAGGTTGGTTTCATTTTGATGACGGCCATGATTACGCAGCCTCCCCACCGAGATTGAGCTCTTGGCCCGGCTTCAGCGTCACATAAGCCTTGCGAATGTTGTCGCGACGACCCATGGACTTACCGA
>JBIKZZ010000371.1:0-3282 GCA_044354435.1 Rhodoferax sp.
GATGCGGCTGACCTCGGACGGCGTGTAGAACTGGCCCTTGCTCTTGCCACTCTCGGTGGCAAAGTGGCGCATCAGGTACTCGTAGGCGTCACCCAGGATGTCGTCGTTCTCGGCGCGGTTTTGCGAGAAGTCGAGCTCGGGCTTTTGGAAGATGCCGACCAGGTTGGTCAGCCGCTCCACCATGGCCGAGCCTTCGCCCAGCTTGTTGGGGTCATTGAAATCGGGGAAGTCGCTGCGCGCCAGGCGGCTGTTGGCGTCAATCAGCGGCTGGATGATCTGGGTGTTGATCTTGTCGCCGATGTCAGCCTTGCCCTTGAGCGCCACCATGTCCTTGAAGCTGGCGCCCGGCGGGATGACCACCGGCGGGGCGAAATCGTCGCTGTTGCCGTACTTGTCGCTGATTTACTTGATGAACAGCATGAACAGGACGTAGTCCTTGTACTGGCTGGCATCCATGCCGCCACGCAGCTCGTCACAGCTGGCCCAGAGGGATGAGTAGAGGTCAGATTTCTTGATGGCCATGGAATTCTTATGGTTGCCCTGGTGTGTACCCGTACAAGCTGACAAGCTTACTCGAAGGTGTGGCGCAACGCGGATTGGAACCGAGCCCGTGACGTGCGGCTGGCGCAGGCAGCGGAGGGTCATCATGACTGCCTTGCCTGTTGGGCATAACTTATCTTCCCGTCATTCCTGTATCTTCCCCGTCATTCCCGGCCACGACCGGGAATCCAGGCAGTCCTGGATCCTCGGTCAAGCCGGGGACGACGGGGCCGGCGCGCGACAACGGAGCTGGCGCGCGAGCGTCGTCAAGGTGGTGATGGGCTCACAGCCCTTGCCTCATTGGATACCAATTGCTATAATAAATATAGCTAACTAACCAAGCTGCATAAGGGCTAGAGGCCAATTTGATCAATAGTTCATGACCACCAACCGGGTCTGGGTGAACTCCAGCATGCCGTGCTTGCCGTCGTCGCCGCCCAGGCCGGAGCGTTTCCAGCCGGCGTGGTAGCCCTGGTAGGGGTCGGCCGGGGTGCGGTTGATGTAGAGCTCGCCGGCTTCGATCTCGTTGCTGGCTTGCATTAGGTCGTTGTAATTGGCGGAGTAGATCACCGAGGCCAGGCCAAACTGGTGGTCATTCGCCAGGGCCAAGGCGTGGTCGATGTCGCGGTAGGGCAGCACGCACAGCACCGGGCCGAACACCTCGTCTTGCACGATCTCCATGTCCTGACGCACCTGGGTCAACAGCGTGGCGGGGTAAAAGTAGCCGGGGCCCGCGGGCAGCACGCCGCCGCAGTCCAACTGGGCGCCCTGGGTCACCGCGCGCTGCACCATGGCGTGGATATCGTCCCGCGCCGTGGCGCTGATCAGCGGCCCCATGTGGTCTGGATGCTGGGCACGGTCGCCAATTGCGCGCGCGGCCAACAGGGCTTTGAGCTTGGCCACCAGGGCGTCATGCACGGATTCTTGGACGTAGACCCGCTCCACCGCCGTGCACAGCTGCCCGCAGTTGGTGGTTTTGGAGCGCACGATGTCGCTGGCGGCCTGGTCTAGATCGGCGTCCGCGGCCACGATGGCCGGCGTCTTGCCCCCGAGTTCAAGCGACACCTTGGCGATGTTGGTCTTGGCGTAGTCCAGCACGCGTCGGCCGGCGTTCAGACCGCCGGTCAGGGTGATCATCGCCACCTTGGGGTGGGTGCACATGGCCTGGGCCTGCTCGTGGCCCATGGCCATGATGTTGACCACGCCTGGCGGCAGGCTGGCGTCCAGCACCGCCTGGGCGATCTCAAAGGCCGAGCAGGGTGTGTTGTTGCTGGGCCGCACCACCACCGTGTTGCCCGCAATCAGGGCCGGCGCGATCTTGCGCAGCAGGGTGTAGACCGGGTAATTGAACGGGATCAGGCAGGCCACCACGCCCATGGGCTCGCGGTGCAGCATCAGGTTCTCACGCGGCGAGTCGCTGGGGATGATCTCGCCCTCAATGCGGCGCGCCCATTCGGCGTGGTAGCGCGTCACTTCGGCGGCGTACACCGCCTCGTCGGTGGCGTCTTGCAGGCTCTTGCCGGTTTCCTGGGCCAGTGCCTGCCCGATTTGGCCACTGCGCGCCACCAGGGCGTCGGCCAGCTTGTGCAGATGGGCGCCGCGCGCCACGCTGGTCAGTTTGCGCCAGCCGCGTTGGGCGGCAGCCGCCTGGTCGCAGGCCTGCAGCACCTGCGCGGTGCTGGCGGCGCTGACCGTGGCGAAATGCGCCTCGGTGGCCGGGTTGTCCACGGCAAAGGTGGCGCCGTCCTCGGCCGCCAGCCACTGGTTGCCGATGAGGTTCAGGTAGGCCGTCATGTCAGAAATAGCCCAGCGGGTGCTGCGCCATACTCAGGTGCAGGCCCTTCTCGTGGTAGGGGTGGGCCAGCGCCACCTCTTCGTTCAGCTCCACGCCCAGGCCGGGCGCTTTGCTGGGGATCACATAGCCGTCTTCCCACTGGATTTTGGTCTTGAGCAGTTTGGCATGGAAGCCGCCGAGCTGCTGGATGCTCTCCAAAATCAAAAAATTGGGGATGCAGGCGGCCAGCTGGATGTTGGCCGCCGCCTCGATCGGGCCGCAGTACAGGTGTGGCGCGATCTGGGCGTAGTGCGCCTCTGCCATGCCGGCAATTTTTTTGCATTCCAGAATACCGCCCACACGGCCCAGCGCCGGCTGCAGAATGCTGGCCGCGCCGGTTTCCAGCACCCGAGCAAACTCGTACTTGGTGCACAGCCGCTCGCCGGTGGCAATCGGAATGCTGGTGTGGCGTGCCACCTCGGCCATCATCTCGGGCCGCTCCGGCGGGGTGGGCTCTTCAAACCACAGCGGGTCGTACTTTTCGATCCGTCGCGCCATGCGCTTGGCGCCAGACACGGTGTACTGGCCGTGGGTGCCGAAAAGGATGTCGGCCTTGTCGCCCACCGCTTCGCGGATCAGCTTGCAAAAGCGCTCCGACATGTCCATGCGTTCCAGCGTGGGCTGGCGCGGGTCAAACACCGAATAACCCCCGACTGGATCAAATTTGATAGCAGTAAACCCTTGCTGCACATAGACTGCAGCCCGTTCTGCCGATCTAACCGGGTCGCCGTAAAAGGAGTCGTCCTCGGTCTCGTCGGGGTAGAGGTAGGTGTAGCTGCGCAGGCGCGGGTTGACCAGGCCGCCGAGCAGGCTGTAGACCGGGCGGTCCAGCGCCTTGCCGGTGATGTCCCAGCAGGCCATTTCCAGCGCACTGAGCACGCCCATTAGCGAGATGTCCGGCCGCAGCG
>JBIKZZ010000373.1:0-3262 GCA_044354435.1 Rhodoferax sp.
AGCCCGGGTTTTTTCCAGCAGGTAGGCACCAACAAACACGATCACCGTGCCAATCAGGGCTGTCCAGACGGCCAGTTGCACCGAGTGCCAGTAGGCGGCCCAGCCGTCAGAGTCAAATTCACCAAAGGCGTAGTTGTTCAGGGTCAGCGTCAAGTTGTAGGGCCAGCGCGTGACCAGCGAGGCCCAGGCCGCCATGGCCAGCACCACCGCAATCATGCCGCCGACCACGCTACAAAACGCGAACAGCGCCCAGTCGCGCCGGGCTGCCGGCTTGGGTACCAGCGGCACGGCGCGCGCCGACAGCAGGGCCACCTGGCGCTGTTGGAAGATTCGGTCGGCCGCAAACGCCACCACCGCCGGTATCAGCAGCACAAAGCCCACAACCGCGCCCATCTCGAAGTTCTGTTGGCCAATCACCTGTTTGAAAATGTCGGTCGCCAGCACATTGAAGCGCCCGCCAATCACCTTGGCAATCCCGAAATCGGTGATGACCAGCGTAAAAATCACGAAGCCCGCGCTGATCAGGCCGTACTTGGCACCTGGCAGGGTGACGGTCAGAAACACCCGGGTCTTGGATGCGCCCAGAGCGTCGGCCGCCTCGTACAGCCGCGAATCCGCCAAGGATAGCGCTGCCAGCAGAATCATCAGCGCGTGCGGAAAGCAGTAGAACACCTGGGACATCACGATGCCAAACGGCCCGTAAATCGACACGCCAAACATCCAGGCTTTGAGAAAACCCTGGTTGCCAAACAGATAGATCAGTGAGATGGCCGGCAGCAGAGAAGGCGCCAGAATCGGAATCAGCGCCAGCGCCTGAAACAGGCCCTTGAAGCGCATGCAGCTGCGCTGCAATGCGTAGGCATAAATAAAGGCCAACGGCAGCACGATCGCCGTGGTGAGTACTGCAATAAACAAACTGTTCCAGACAGAGGCAAACAGAGCCGGTGTCGAGAAATAACGCAGGTAGTTGGCCATGCCGATGAACTCGCCATTTTGGTTCTGAAAGCTCTTGGACAAGAGCCACCACAGCGGCAGGATCAGGGTCAGCAGCAGCCACCCTATCAGCAGGCAGATGCCGGCGCGCATCAGCAGGTCATCCCGGTCCAGGCGACGCCGGGTCGGCAGTACGCCGGCGGCCCCAGGCAGGCTGGCCGGTGTCACGGCAGTTGCGGCGCCCCGGGAAACACCCGGATGCGGTCTGGCGGCAAGCTGATTAGCAGCGTTTGGCCCTGACGGATCTCCAGGTCGCGGACCACGTTGATGGAGAAGTCGGCCACCAGCGCTGGCGTGTCATCACCCAAGGCCAGCCCGACGCGGCAGAACGAGCCGAGAAACTCGATGTCAGACACCCGCACCTCGGCACTGTTGGGCGCACCGGGCACAACGTTGCGCACCACCACGTCTTCCGGCCGAATTGCCAATGTGACTTGGTGCCCCGGGCCGGGGCTGAGGTCGAGCCCACAGGTCAGGTCAAGTTGGCCAAGGCGCACGCTGCCGGTGTCCAGCACCACGGCTGGCAGGAAATTGGTGGTGCCGACAAAGTCAGCCACAAAGGCGCTGGCCGGCTGGCGGTACACCTCCAAGGGTGTGCCGATTTGTTCGATCACGCCCTCGTTCATGACCACAATCCGGTCGGCCATGGTCAGCGCTTCCTCTTGGTCATGAGTCACCATGATGGTGGTCACGCCCAGGCGCTGGTGGAGGCGGCGGATTTCAAGGCGCAAATAAGCCCGAACCCGCGCATCGAGCGCACTCAGGGGTTCATCGAGCAGCAACAGTCCCGGTGACAGTGCCAGCGCGCGCGCCAGCGCCACCCTTTGCTGCTGCCCGCCTGAGAGTTGGGCCGGGTACTTGGGGCCGGAATCAGGGAGCCCAACCAGACTTAACAACTCGGCCACGCGGGCTGCAATCTCGACCTTGGCGAGCCCGCGGCTGACCAGACCGTAGCCCACATTGGCCGTGACGGACAGATTGGGAAACAGGGCATAAGACTGAAAAACGATGCCGAAATCGCGCTGCGAAGCCGGCAGATTAGAAATGTCCCGCCCGCCCTGAACAATTCGCCCGGAGGTCTGGATATCCAGACCAGCAATGGCCCGCAGCAAGGTGGTCTTGCCGCAGCCGGACGGTCCCAAAAAACAGACAAACTCACCCGAAAAGACGTCCAGTGAGACGTCTTTCAGGGCTGTGAATTGACCAAACTGTTTTCTGAGCCGCTCAATGCTCAGGTAGGGCGCAAGCGCCATTACTTCGGCGCTGACTTGCCGTCGTAACGCTTGGTCCACTCTGCGAGGATGCGGGCGCGGTCAGCACCCATCTTGGCCAGGTCGATCTTGGCCATGGCCGCGTCAGCGCTCGGCGGGTAGTTAGGTGGCGCCGGGTTCATGCCCGGGTAGCCGACGATGGCGTAGCTTTTGCCATACAGCTCGTAAGCCTTCTTGGTGACCGCCCAGTCAGCCAGCTTTTGCGCAGCCGCCAGATTTTTGGTGCCTTTGACGATGGCCGTGGCTTCCATGTCCCATGGTGCGCCTTCCTTGGCCAGGATCACGTCAATCGGGGCGCCGCCGGTTTTCTCTTTGGCACCGCGCATGTCAAAGCCAATGCCGACGACGCGCTCGCCCTTGGCCGCTTGCGAGCAGGGTGCCGAGCCAGAGTGGGTGTAGACCGCAACGTTCTGGTGCAGCTTGTCCATGAACTCCCAGGCACCTTTCTCGCCCATGATCTGGATCCAGGCATAGACCGCTTGGTAGCCTGTGCCCGACGATGCCGGGTTCGGCATCACTATGCTGTCCTTGTAGACCGGGTTGGTCAGGTCCATCCAGGCTGCCGGCTTGGGCATGTTCTTTTTACCACCCTCGACGGTGTTGTAGCACATCACCGCCAGCCAGGCGTCCATGCCGGTCCAGCTCATCGGGGTTTTGCTGCTTCTGAATGTGGGTTTGATTTGGTCCGCGCCCTTGGGCGTATAGGGCTGTAGCATGTCCATCGATTCAAACAGCGACACGCTGGAGGCGCCCAGGCCCCAGATCACATCGGCGCGGGGGTTGTCTTTTTCAGCCAGCAAGCGCGCGGTAATGATGCCAGTGGAGTCACGTACCCAGGCGATTTCCACGTCCGGGTTATCTGCCTCAAAGGCCTGCTTGTAGGGCCCGACCTGGTCGGTTTCTAGTGCGCTGTAGACGGTGATTCTGGTTTTTTGCGCTAGGACCGGTGTTGCGACGAGTGCCGATACCATCAGGGCCGCGGCGCCCAGCATCAGCTT
>JBIKZZ010000376.1:0-3249 GCA_044354435.1 Rhodoferax sp.
TTTCATAGCTAAGAACCCTTTAACGACAAGGCTTGGAGGCCGATTTGACCCTGAAGCTGAGGTGCCAACAGGGCCGCCACCCGGGCGTCATGGGTGGCAATCGCCAGCGTGGCGCCCTGCGCCTGCGCCGTGTCCAGCAGCAAAGTGACAGCGGCAGCGGCGGCCTTGTCGTCCAAGCTGGCGGTGGGCTCGTCGGCCAAGATCACGCGGGGCCGCATCAGCACGGCGCGCGCGAGCGCCACCCGCTGCGCCTGTCCACCCGACAGCTGGGCCGGCCGGCGCTGCGCCAACTCCGCCACGCCCAGCGCCTGGAGGGCCCGGGTGATGGCCCCATCGTCTTGCGGCTGGCCGGCCGCCCACTGCGCCAGCGCCAGGTTGCGCTGCACACTCAGTGCCGCACTCAGGTGCAGGGTCTGCGGCAAAAAACCGATGCTGCGCGCGCGCCAGGCATCCGCCGCCACGCCGCGCAGTGCGGCCAACGGCTGCTCGGCCACCAGCAGCGTGCCCGCGGTGGGCGCCATCAGGCCCGCCACCAGCGCCAGCCAGGTCGATTTGCCGCAGCCCGACGGCCCCGACACCAGCAGCACCCCGCCCTGCGGCACGCCTATGTCGGCAAAGGCCAGCAGCGGCCCGCCCGGGTACTGGTAGCGCAAGCCGTGGCTGTGGATCATGGTGTCGTCGCCGGTGCCGGGGTGGCGCAATCCAGGCACAGCCCGCGCACCGACACATCCAGGCTCAGCCCCTGGTAGCCGAGCGCCTGCAGGGACTGCAGCGCGTTCTGTGCGGCCTTTTCCAGGTCCAGCGTATCGGCGCGCATGGCGCCCGCCAGCGGCTGATCCCGGTGGCAGCTCTGGCACTCAAAATGCGGTGCCGCCTGCACGCTGGCCGGCATCGCCTGGTAACGCCGCACCCGGTGCAGGTCCACCCGGCACAGCAGCAGCCCGACCTGCGTCAGCCGGTCAATCAGCCGGTACAGCGTGACCCGGTCCAGCGCCAGCGCCTGATCGGCCTGCATGGCCGCCTGCAACTGGGCATGGGTATAGCTGGTGTCGGCATGGGCCAGCAACCAGCCCAGCACCTGCCGCGCAGCACTGGTGCGGCGCAAGCCGTGGGCCGACAGCAACGCGTCGATCGGGTCGGCATGGGGCGGCAAGACAGTCATGGCAACAGCGCTTCAAAAAAGAAAAGCAAGACAAGCGACAAATTATCGCAACTATGTTGCATTACAATTTACCGCAATCAAGTTGCATTATGACGCGAATTCAGCCAACCGGCTGACACTGTTTTGTCGATGGGAGATTCAATGGCGACCCAATTTTTGCGGCGATGGCGCCAACACAGCAGCCCGCTGGCCTGGCCAGCCTGGCTGCGCATGTTGGCGACCGTGCCCGCCATCGGCCTGCTGTGGGCCCTGGTGTTGTGGGCCAATGGGCCAGCCGCCCCATGGTGACGCTGGACAATGTGACGGTGAGCTACCGGCAACACCCGGCGCTGCACCACGTGAGCGGCCACATCGCCGCCGGCTCGCTGACCGCCGTGGTGGGCCCCAACGGCTCGGGCAAGAGCACCCTGCTCAAAAGCATGCTCGGATTGGTCCCGCTGGCGGGCGGGCAGCTGCGGATGGATTTGCCACGACAGCGCATTGCCTACCTGCCACAGCAGAGCGACATCGACCGCAGCTTTCCGATGTCGGTGCAAGACTGCGTCTTGCTGGGTTGCTGGCCGGCCAGCGGGGCTTGGGGCCGGGTTGATCTGGCGCAGCGGGCAAGCGTGGCACAGGCCCTGGGCCGGGTGCAGCTGCAGGGGTTTGAACAGCGCCCGCTGGGTGCCCTGTCGGCCGGCCAGTTGCAGCGCGTGCTGCTGGCGCGGCTGCTGGTGCAGGAGGGCGACCTGATCCTGCTCGACGAGCCCTTCAATGCGGTGGATGCCCGCACCACCGAGGCCCTGCTGACATTGCTGGCGCAATGGCGGCAACAGCAACGCACCGTGGTGGCCGTGGTGCATGACAACGCCCTGGTGCGGGCCCATTTTCCCAATACCCTGCTGCTGGCACGGCAGGTGGTGGCCTGGGATGACACTGCCCTGGCGCTGACGCCAGCCAACCTGCAGCGGGCCGGCGACATGGCCGAGGCTTGGGACGACGACGCCGACCTGTGCCATGCCGATGCCGATGCCGCCCTGAGCGAGGCCCAGCAATGATGGACAGCATCTGGTCGCTGCTGCCGCGGGCCTACGAGCTGCTGCTGGCACCGTTCACCGAGTTTGCCTTCATGCGGCGGGCACTGGCGGCAACCCTGGCACTGGCCCTGAGCGCGGCGCCGCTGGGCGTTTTTCTGACGCTGCGCCGCATGAGCCTGCTGGGTGACGCCCTGAGCCACGCCATCCTGCCCGGTGTGGCGCTGGGCTTCATGTTCTTCGGCCTGTCGTTGACGGCGATGGCGCTGGGCGGTGTGCTGGCAGGCCTGCTGGTGGTGGGGCTGGCCGGCCTGGTCAGCCGCTTGACGCCGCTGCGCGAGGACGCCAGCCTGGCCGCCCTGTACCTGACGGCACTGGCGCTGGGCGTCACCCTGATTGCGCACCATGGCACGCGGCTCGATGTGCTGCACATCCTGTTTGGCAGTGCGCTGGGCGTGGACGCGGCCGGTCTGTACCTGGTGGCCGGCGTGTCCAGCCTGAGCCTGCTGGCGCTGGCTGGCGGCTACCGCGGCCTGGTGCTGGAAAGCTTCGACCCGCAGTTTCTGCGCGCGCTGCAGCGCAACAGCTGGTGCTGGCAGCAAGGCTTTTTGATGCTGGTGGTGCTCAACCTGGTGGCCGGTTTTCAGACCCTGGGCACCCTGATGGCGGTCGGGCTGATGATGGTGCCCGCCGTGTCGGCGCGGCTCTGGCACGACACCCTGCCCGCTCAGCTGCTCAACGCGAGTGCCCAGGCCATGGTGGCCGGCGCCGCCGGCTTGCTGCTGTCCTACCACCTCGATACACCGTCGGGACCCACCATCATCGGCTGTGCCGGGGCACTGTATGCCGCCTCGCTGCTGGTGGCGCCCGGCGGCTGGTTGCCGCGCCTGCGCGCCCAGGCACACCGCGTGGCCTGAACCGAACCCCAAGCACCATCCAACCCGGATTCAACCGCCACACATCACTTGTCACTCACCACACCATGAACCATCTCCACACCCTCCGCACCCCCCTGACGTCCCGCCGCAGCCTGCTGCTGAGCGCCACCGCACTGGCGCTGCTGGTCAGGCCCAC
>JBIKZZ010000377.1:0-3240 GCA_044354435.1 Rhodoferax sp.
AAGATGGCCTTGGACAGTGCCCTGCTTGAGGCACGCAAGGCGGCGCAGCCCGGCCAAATGGAGGTGCGCACTGGCCAGTTCAATCTTTACCCGCGCCAGAACCGTGAAGGCAAGCACACCGGTTGGCAGGGCACGGCAGAACTGGTGCTGGAGGGGCGCGACATTGGCCGTATAGCCGCCACGGCGGGCAGGTTGACGAGCTTGACCGTGTCCGGCGTCAATTTCTCACTGAGTCGCGAACAGCGCAGCCGGGTGGAGAACGAGGTGCAGGCCCAGGCTATTGAGCGCTTTCGGGCCCGTGCCCAGGAGATTGCCCGTAGCTTTGGCTTTGCCGGGTACACCTTAGGAGAGGTTCAGGTCGGCAACCAGGAGCAGGGTGTGTTGCCGCGCACGCGGCTCATGGCCCAGGCGCCTGGCGTGGCCATGGCCGAGGCGCCGGTGCCTGTTGAGGCGGGCAAGACGGCCGTCAGCGTCACGGTGTCGGGTACCGTCCACCTGAAATAGTCGACCGGGCGCAGCGTACTGCTATTGCGCGGCCCAACCGCCGTCCATGTTCCAGGCCACGCCGCGCACATTGTTGCCGGCACTAGAGCACAGGAACACCGCGAGTGCCCCGAGCTCATCAGGCGTGGTGAACTGCATCGACGGCTCTTTCTCACCCAGCAGTTGCCGAATTGCCTCGTCATTACTCACCCCCTGCGCCGCCGCACGCGCATCCACCTGCTTTTGCACCAGTGGCGTGAGCACCCAGCCCGGGCAGATGGCGTTGCAGGTGACGCCGGTGGTGGCGTTCTCCAGCGCAGTGACCTTGGTCAGCCCGACCAGGCCGTGTTTGGCCGCCACATAGGCTGATTTTTCAGCTGAGGCCACCAGGCCGTGGACGGAGGCCAGGTTGATGATGCGGCCCCAGTTGGCCTCACGCATGGCCGGCAGCGCCAGGCGGGTGGCATGGAAAGCGCTGCTGAGGTTGATGGCGATGATGGCATCCCAGCGCTCGGGTGGAAAATTCTCGATACGTGCCACATGCTGGATGCCGGCGTTGTTGACCAGGATGTCGACGCGCCCGAAGGTGCTGGCGGCGAAGGCCATCATGGCCTCAATCTCGGCTGGGCGGCTCATGTCGGCGCCGTGGTAGGCCACCTGCACCCCCAAAGCGGCGATGGCAGCCCGCGGGCCCTCGGTGTCGCCAAAACCATTGAGAACTATGTTGGCGCCCTGGCCGGCGAGCGCCCTGGCAATGCCCAGCCCAATGCCGCTGGTGGAGCCGGTGACCAGTGCTGTTTTACCTTTTAGCATGTTGAGTCCTTGTGAGTTGGCCTTAGGATAGCCGTTGATTCAACCCCGATTTCACCATGACTGAACCGACTCGCCACTTCATTCATTGCCCTGATGCCGCCAATGGCCACCACATGGCCTACTGGTCCTGGGGCGACCCTGATGCCGACCATGTGGTGCTGTGCGTGCATGGATTGACGCGCCAGGGCCGTGACTTTGATGTGCTGGCCCAGGCCCTGTGTGAACGGGCAGAGCGCGTTGGCGATGCCCTGCGGGTGGTCTGCCCAGACGTGGTGGGACGCGGCGACAGCGACTGGCTGGCCGACCCCATGGCCTACCAGGTGCCGACCTATGCCGCCGATATGCTGAACCTGATCGGCCACCTGCGCCCGACCTCGCTGGATTGGGTCGGCACCAGCATGGGCGGCCTGATTGGCATGGCGGTTTGTGCCCATCTGGGGCCTGCTGGCGTGCGCCGCCTGGTGCTCAATGATGTCGGCCCGACCATTGAGTGGCAAGCGCTGCAGCGCATCGGGCAGTACCTGGGCCGTGGTGGTGAATTTGATTCGCTCCAGCAAGCGGCCGACGCGTTGTGGGCGATTGCCAGCAGCTTTGGGCCGCACACGTCGGCGCAATGGCTGGCGCTGTCGAGGCCCATGGTCAAGTCTGTGGCTGACGGCGGCGACCGCTTGCGCCTGCACTACGACCCAGCGCTGGCCCTGCCGTTTCGGCAGGTGACGCCAGAGGCTGCCGCGCAGGGCCAGGCAGTGATGTGGCAACTCTACGATAACCTGGCGCTGCCAACGCTCTTGCTGCGCGGTGCCGACTCTGACCTGCTGTCGCCACTCACGGCCCAGGCGATGACGCAGCGTGGGCCGCGTGCTCGGCTCGTGCAGTTTGCCGGCGTTGGTCATGCCCCAACCCTGATCGCCGACGACCAGGTGCAGGCGGTGTCTGACTTTCTGCTGGGCTAAGGCTGGGCTGGCGGTGACAATCGGCCCATGAAAAGCCTGCCTGCCGAACCCTCGGGCTCGGCATCGTCCTCGCCTCTGCTGCAAGCCACTGCCCACAGCCTGCCCGAGCAAGCCCAGGCGCTGGCGCGGGCGCGCGCTTTTGCCGAGCCACTGTTGGCCGGTGAAACCCTGGACACCGGCGAAAACACCTTGGCCCATGCCGACGCTGTGGCTGTCATTTTGCGGTTGATCGGCGGCTCTGAAGCCATGCAGGCCGCCAGCTACCTGGTCTACGCCTGCGAACACCTGAACAAGCCGCAGGAGGCGATCGCCAAGGGCTTTGGCGACAACTTTGCCACTCTGGCCATGGAGACCACCCAACTGGTGCGCTTGCAGCGCCAGGCGCGCCAGGTTCAGGCCGCCGGCGCCCGCAGCGCCGCGATCCCGATGGCCCAGACTGCGGCCGCCCAGACCGAGAACGTGCGCAAGATGCTGCTGGCTTTTTCGCGTGACCTTAGGGTGGTGATGCTGCGACTGGCCTCGCGCCTGCAGACGCTGCGCCACTTTGCCCAGACCAAGCTGCCGCTGCCCCCCGGGCTGGCGGCCGAGTCGCTGCAGGTGTTTGCGCCGCTGGCCAACCGGCTGGGCATTTGGGAAATCAAGTGGGAGATGGAGGACCTGGCCTTCCGTTTTTTGGAGCCCGACACCTACCGTACGGTGGCTGGGTTGTTGGATGAAAAGCGCACCGAGCGCGAGGCTCAGGTGCAGCGCCTGCGCGACGAGGTGCAGGCCGGCCTGCAGGCGCAAGGCGTGCTGGCCGCTGTGCAGGGGCGGCCCAAACACATTTACAGCATCGTGCGCAAGATGCGTGGCAAGTCGCTCGGTTTTGAGCAGATCCACGACATCCGGGCGCTGCGGGTGGTGGTTGCCAGCGTTCCAGACTGCTACGCCGCCTTGAGCTGGGTGCACAGCCGGTTTGTGCCGATCACCGAAGAATTTGATGACTACATTG
>JBIKZZ010000071.1:0-11851 GCA_044354435.1 Rhodoferax sp.
GGGAAGAGAAAGACCGGCAGGTGGTGGCCCTGCTTGAAAAGGTGGGATTGCGCACAGACGCAGCACAGCGCTTCCCCTTTGAATTTTCGGGTGGTCAACGCCAGCGCTTAGGTATTGCTCGCGCATTGGCGCTCAACCCGCGGCTGATCGTGGCTGATGAACCGGTGTCGGCGCTCGATGTGTCGGTGCAGGCGCAAGTGCTCAATCTGCTGATGGACCTGCAGGAAGAGTTCGGCCTGTCCTACCTGTTTGTGTCGCACGACCTGGCGGTGGTGGAACATATTGGGCACCGCATTGCCGTGATGTACCTCGGGCGGATTGTGGAGCTCGCGCCCAGGGACCGCATCTTTGCCCAGCCACTGCACCCCTACACCGAAGCCTTGATGGCCGCCGCACCCATTGCCGATCCCCGGGCTCGCAGTGCCCGGCTGGTGATAGAAGGCGATGTGCCTAGCCCGATGAACCCGCCACCGGGGTGTCACTTTCACACCCGTTGCCCCTACGCCGAGGCCCGCTGCAAGGTGGACGATCCACCGCTGCAGGAAATTGCCCCCGGCCATGTGGTGGCCTGCCATTTGCGCACCCCGGCCAAGCTTGCTGCGCCAGCGCTGGCATGAGCGGGCGCTCGTCAACACCCGACACATCTGCGCCAGTAACGGCCGCCATTTATGAGCGCCTTGGGGTGCCGCGGCGCATCAATGCCGCCGGCACCCTGACGCGGCTTGGCGGCAGTTTAATGGCGCCGGCCGTGCTGCTGGCCATGGCGCAGGCGGCCGAAGCCTCTGTTGACATTTCTGAGTTGCAGTCGGCCGCCAGCGGCGTGATCGCCGCCTGCACCGGGGCCCAAGCTGGCATCGTGACCTCGGGCGCTGCCGCCGGTCTGACCCTGGCCACGGCGGCTTGTCTGGCGGGCTGGGATGTCAATCGCATGGCGGCCTTGCCCGATACCCGGGCCATGCCCAACCGCATCCTGATGGCCCGCACCCACCGCAACAGCTACGACCATGCGGTTCGGCTGGCCGGCGCCACCATCGTCGATATCGGTCACAACGACCGTGGCATGGGTGCCGGCGTTCGCGGGCTGGAGCCCTGGGAGATAGAGGCCGCCATCGACGCCGACACCGCCGCGTTTCTGTTTGTCGCCACCTCTGAGACACTGGCTGACCTGCCTGCCGTTCTTGACACCGTGCACCACCACGGCCTGCCGGTGATTGTTGACGCTGCCGCGCAGTTACCGCCGCGGCGCAATTTGAAGACCTTCATCGAGGCGGGTGCTGACCTGGTGGTGTTCAGCGGCGGCAAGGCCATTGGCGGCCCGCAGGCCTCCGGCATTCTGGCCGGGCGGCGTGATCTTGTCGGATCAGCCCTGGTCCAGATGATGGACATGGACGTGAGTCCGCAGACTTGGTCGCCATCTGCTCTGATTGACCGCGATGCACTCAAGGGCATCCCGCATCACGGGATCGGGCGTGGCTTCAAGGTGGGCAAGGAAGAAATCGCCGGGCTGCTGGCCGCGCTGGAGCGCTTTGTCGAACGCGATGAAGACGCCATCGCCGAGCAGTTCACGGTTCGCTTGCAGGCCATCGCTGCTGCTTTGTCAGAGGCGCCTTCGCTCACAGCCCGGCTCATTGCCCGGGATGGCGTCGACCAGCATGTGCCCCTGCTGGAACTGACCGTCGCGGGCTCTGCCCATGCGCTTAGCCGGCACCTCCAACACGGTACGCCCCCGGTGCATCTGGGTGAACGCCTGGCCCATCACAATGTTTTAACCATCAACCCCCAGACACTGCGCCCTGACGACGATGCCGTCTTGGTGCGCTGCCTCATTGAATCAAGTAGGAGTGCTGTATGAGCCATGACGACACAAGCCGCGACCTGCTGCTGCGCGGCGCACGGGTGATTGACCCTTCGCAGGGTCTTGACCAGGTGAGCGACCTGCTGTTTTCAAAGGGTGTTGTCGCCCAGATCGGGGTAGACCTGCCGGTACCGGCGGGGGCCGATGTTCGCGATGTACGAGGCAAGGTGGTGACCCCGGGGCTGATCGACCTGCACACCCATGTGTATTGGGGTGGTACCTCGATCGGTGTCGATGCGGTGGCGCTCGCCCGCACCAGCGCCACCGCCACCTTTGTGGATGCCGGCACCGCTGGCCCGGGTAATTTCCCCGGGTTTCGCAAGCACGTGATTGAGCCGGCACTGCCGGTTCGCATCCTGCCTCTGCTCAACCTGTCGTTTGCGGGCATCTTCGCTTTTTCAGACACGGTCATGGTGGGTGAATCCGAAGACCTGCGCTTGCTTGATCTTAAGGAGTGTGTCCGGGTTGCCCGTGAAAACGCCGATCTGGTGGTCGGTATCAAGGTCCGGGTCGGCAGGGGCGCCAGCGGTAACGCAGGCATTGCCCCGATGGACATGGCTTTGGAGGTGGCCGAAGCCACCGGGCTGCCCTTGATGGCTCACTTGGACCACCCACCACCGTCGCGCCTGGAGGTGATGTCGCGCCTGCGCAAAGGCGACATCCTGACCCACTGTTTCCGCCCCTTTCCCAACGCACCTTCGCACCCGGGTGGCGGTGTGCGCCCCGAGGTCATGGCGGCCCGGGAGCGTGGAGTGATTTTTGATATCGGCCATGGCGCGGGGTCCTGCGGCTTTGCCACCAGCCGGGCCATGCTGGCCGCCGGCTTCAAGCCCGACGTGATCTCATCGGACGTGCATATTTTGTCGATCAATGGGCCGGCTTTCGATCTGCTGCAAACCCTGGCCAAGTTCCACGCACTGGGCATGACGCTGCCGGAGGTGGTGGCCTGCGGCACCAGCAATGCCGCACGTGCCATCCGCCGCCCCGACCTAGGCTCTTTGAAGCCGGGCTCGGTGGGAGATGCCAGTATTTTTGAGGTGCTGACCGAACCGACCCAGTACAAGGACGTGGTGGGAGACGTGATCACGGGTGAGCACCGCTTCGCCGCCCGTGGGCTGGTGCTTTCGGGTCAATGGTGGCATTGAGGTAAGCCTTGAGCCCGCCCGGCGCAAGGCCGTTGCAATGTTTGACAAACCAATTCACAGGAGCTGAGCCATGGCCAATACCAGCCTGATCTTCACCGACATCGACTATGACCGCCAAGGCAAGCAGGTCGGCTGGTTGCACCTGCCGCACTCGGTCACTCGCTCCGCCTATGGCGCCCTTGCCATCCCCATTGCAGTCATCAGCAATGGCCCCGGACCCACCGTGTTCCTGATGGCTGGTAACCATGGCGACGAGTACGAAGGCCAAATTGTCCTGGCCAAATTGATCCGTGAGCTTGAGCCGGAGCACATCAAGGGCCGGGTCATCATCCTGCCTGCCGCCAATTTGCCGGCTGCCATGGCAGGAACCCGGGTCTCGCCGATTGACCAGGGCAACCTCAATCGCGCCTTTCCGGGCGACCCCCAGGGCACCCCCACCTTTGCCATAGCGCATTACATTGACAGCGTGCTGTACCCGATGGCTGACTTCCACCATGACCTGCATTCTGGTGGTTCGTCGCTGCGCTACGTGCCGTTTTGCTCGATGCGCAACAGTGATGATCCTGCGCTCGATGCGCGCGCGCTGGCTGCCCTAAAGGCCTTTGGCGCCCCGCTGAGCCTGATCTGGGCCTATAACCCCGAAGGCCGACTGGCCAGTGCGGCCGCGGTCAATCGCGGTCTGTTGTCGCTGGGCGGGGAGTTTGGCGGAGGCGGCGACGTCAACCGAAGCAGCCTGGCCATGCTCGACCGTGGTGTGCATAACTTTTTGCGCTTTGCTGGTGTGCTGCCCGCCATCGCCAGTGAGGCGACCGGCCCGCAGGTCATTCGGTATGTCGAGGTGTCCAGCCGGGAGCACTATGTGTATGCCACAGAGGCCGGCTTGCTAGAGCCCCTGGTGGACCTGGGTGCCGAAGTGAAGGAAGGCCAGCTTGCAGGGCAAATCCATTTTGTGGATAACCCGGCACGTGCCCCTGTGCCTTGCTACTTCAGACGTGCTGGCATGGTGGTTTGCCAGCGCCATTTTGGCCGTGTCGAACGCGGTGACTGCGTGGCCCATTTGGCGACAGACATCGCCCCAGGCCATTTAGGGGGCTGAGCATGGGTCGCCATCTCGTCATTGCTGCCGCCCAAATGGGGCCGATTGCGCGCACTGAAAGTCGGGCGGCGGTGGTGCGCCGCATGATTGACCTGATGCGACAGGCCAAGGCCCTGGGTGCCGAGGTGGTAGCCTATCCCGAAGCCACCCTGACAGCGTTTTTCCCGCACTGGTTTACCGAAGACGAGGACGAAGTCGATGCTTGGTTCGAACGCGACATGCCCGGGCCACAGACGCAAGCGCTGTTTGATGAGGCGCGCCGGCTCGGCGTCGGTTTTCACTTGGGCTACTGCGAACTGGACATGTCCAGCGGTCGCAAACGGCGTTTTAATACCTCGATTTTGGTCGATGCCAGTGGTCGCATCATTGGCAAGTACCGCAAGATCCACCTGCCGGGGCATTCCGATCACCGGCCCGAGACCCCGTTCCAAAACCTTGAAAAGCGCTATTTTGAGGTGGGCGACCTGGGCTTCGGCGCCTGGCAGGCCTGGGGCGGTGTGGCCGGCATGATCATCTGTAACGACCGGCGCTGGCCGGAGTCCTACCGGGTGCTGGGTTTGCAGGGTGTTGACATGATTTTTTGTGGCTACAACACGCCCGTGCACCATCCGGCGGCGCCAGACCACGACCGTTTGGGCCAGTTCCACAATGAGTTGTCCATGCAATCGGGTGCCTACCAGAACAGCGCCTGGGTGATCGGTATTGCCAAGGCCGGGATGGAAGAGGGTGTGGACATGATTGCCGGCAGTTGCATCATCACACCAACCGGTGAGATAGCGGCGCGTTGCAGCAGTGCGGAAGACGAAGTCATTGTCAGCCGTTGTGACCTGGACCTGGGACGCTCTTACCGGGAAACCACCTTCAATTTTGCCCGCCACCGCCGGACTGAGCATTACCAAATGATTGTCGAGCGGACTGGCCCGATTCCCCCTTGATGCCCCACGGCGCCAGCATAACAAAAACCCACTGTCAGGCGCTGGAGCTAAGCAGTTGTAGCCTGACCCTGCGATGTCCCTGTTAGATACCTTTAGCGTCCCGACCGAGTTGGAGCCGGCGTTGCGAAACTCCTATCGGCGCGAGCAATGGACCGAGCTGAGCATGCCACTGGCCACCGGCCTGCTTGAAGGTGGCTTCGTGGCCGTGCTGGCGGCCAAGGCCTTTGACGCCCAGCCCTGGATGATTGCCGTCATCTCTGCGGCCTCGATGTTTGGCAATCTGTCGAGTTTTTTCTGGAACCGGTTGGCCATGGGCCGCGCCAAGGTGCCCGTGGTCACCGCCCTGCAGGTGGTGGTGCTGGTGTGTGTGGCCGCCATTGCGCTGAGTCCACGGTCTATCCTGGGGGGCTGGATTCTGGTGGGTGCGGTGGTGCTGAGCCGCTTGTTGATTGCCGGCATCATCACCTTGCGCAGCATTGCCTGGAGCCTGAACTACGACCGCAGCCTGCGAGCCCGCATTACCGGGCGTTTGCAGGCGACCACCAGCCTCATGATAGTGCTGGCTACCGGACTGGGCAGCCTGCTGCTCGACTCGCACCCGGAGAGTTTCCGTTGGCTCTATGCAGCAGGCCTGTTGGCCGGGAGCGTCGGGGTATGGGCCTACTCCGGCGTCAGCCTGCAGGGGGAAAAACGGCACCAGGTGATGGAGCGGCGCAGCGGTCGAGACAACCTAGGGCGGAATAATTTCCTGGCGATCTTGCGGTCAGACCCTCATTACGCCCGCTACCAGTGGCTTCAGTTCATCTCGGGGCTGGGGGCCATGATGCTGGAGCCGCCTCTGGTATACCTGATCTCCAAACAAATCGGCGCCAACTACGCCACCAGCATCGGCATTGTGCTGATCATCCCGTTCTTGTTGAATTTCACGACCATTCATTTGTGGGCCCGCTATTTTGACCGGGTGCATGTGAGCGAGTTTCGCGCTCGGCAAAACGCGCTGTGGGTGATCGGCACACTGGTGATGTTCTGGGGGGCGTTTAGCCTCTCCCTGGTCTGGCTGGCGGCAGGCCGCTTTCTGACCAGCCTGGTCAATGCCGGGGGTACCCTGGCATGGCAACTCGGTCACAATGACTTTGCGCCCCAGGAACAACTGTCGGCTTACATGGGTATTCACGTGACCCTGACCGGTGTGCGCGGCGCGATTGCACCCTTTGCCGGCATGGCACTTTACCTGGGCTGGGATGCCAACGGTTATGTGCCAGGCAGCACCGGTCTGGGTGTCTGGCTGTTCTTGCTGTCGGCTGGTTTCGGGATGGTGGCTTGGCGCGGGTTTGCCCGGCTGCAGCAGGATATGGAAAAACTGGGGTTGACCGACGGTCACCGTACCTTGTCCTGAAAATCTGTATGAACGGTTACTTTGACTGGAGCGTTGTATGAAACTTGCGATGGTGTCTCGCCCCTTGGCTGACTCTGATCTCCGCCTTGCCCGACAAATGGGCATGAGTGATGTCGTCAGCACTGTTGCCGGTTTGTCGATGGCGCCGCAGCGCGAGCAAGGCCCGCCCCTGGCTTACGAGGACCTCTTGGCCATGCGCCGTCAGGTGGAAGCGCAGGGGATGACCTTGTCAGTGATCGAGGGCTACCAGCTGTCGGATCGAATCACCCTCGGCATGCCAGGTCGAGATGATGATATCGCCAGCGTGTGCCAGAGCATCGTCAATATGGGACGCGCCGGCATTCCGGTTTACTGTTACAACTTCATGGCTGTGTTCAACTGGCTGCGCACCGCTTTCGACATGCCTGGTCGTGGGGGTGCGCTGGTCACGCAGTTTGATGCGCGTGACCCTGCTGCTCGTGCCTTGACGTATGCCGGCGAGACCACTGACGAGCAAATGTGGGACAACCTGGCTTATTTTTTACATCTGGCCATGCCTGTGGCTGAGGCCGCCGGCGTGAAACTGGCCCTGCACCCCGATGATCCGCCCATGTCTCCGGTGCGAGGGTTGGCGCGTATTCTGCGTGACGTGGCAGCGTTTGACCGGGTGCTGGAGATGGCGCCCAGTTCCAGCAATGGCATCACCTTGTGCCAGGGTAACTTTGCCGCCATGCCTGGGGTCAATATTCCTGACGCGATTCGGCACTTTGGGCGTCGCAAAAAAATCTTCTTTGCCCACTTCCGCGACATACGGGGCAGTGTGCCGCTGTTTGAAGAAACCTTTCATGACGAAGGCAAGACCGATATGTTCGAAGCCATGAAGGCTTACCACGACATCGGCTACAACGGCCCCTTGCGGCCAGACCATAACCCGACCATGGAGGGAGAGCGCAACGACGAGCCCGGGTACATGATTCGCGGGCAGATTTTTGCCGTAGGTTATATGAAAGGCCTGATTCAGGCGGTGCGGTCTCAGGCTTCGACGGCCTGAGGTGGGCAAGTCGACCCAAGTTGCCCACGCGAGAAGCGGGGGCGCCACAGCCGTGTGTTTCTTGCCGTGAAACGGCTTAACCACCCGTCAGGTGCTTGGCTTGCTAAGCCCGGACCTCCTACTGCAGCGTTTCTGACAATTCAAGGTTGCTGACGGTCAGTGCGAGCACGCGCCCCATGCGATTCAAGGTTTCCATGGGCATCATTTGTGATGGGCCGGAAATACTGATCGCGGCAATCGCATCGCCGCTATGGGGTGAGCAAATAGCTGCAGCAACGCAACGCGCTCCCATTTCATTTTCTTCCAGGTCCAGCGCGTAATGGCGCAGCGCGCTTTGGGCGATGTTGTCTAGAAAGACGTCGCGGTTGGTGATGGTGTGGGGCGTGCGCGAGGCCATTTGTCTTGGCACCACGCGGTCTAATTCGGACGACCCCAGAGTCAGCAAAATGGCTTTGCCCAAGGCGGTCGAGTAAAGCGGGTCTCGCTTGCCGATCATGGCCTCGGTGTGCTGCAAACGCGTGGAGCCAACCATGTCGATGTAGACAATTTCTGAGCCGTCACGCACAGCCAGGTTCACGGTCTCGTTGAACTGTCTTTGCAGACGTCTGAGCGCCGGATGAGCCGCTTCGCGAATCCGCTCAACCTGCGTGGTGAACGGCGCCGACACGGTAACTCGTGGCCCGATAAGGTACCGCTCTGCGGCTTCGTCGTAACCCACAAAACCAGAGGCCCGCAGGGTGTAAAGGTAGCGAAATGCAGTGGTCTTGGGCAAGGCCGTGCAGGCAGCCAGATCCGACAAAGTCATCGGGTCTTTGCTCGCCACAAGGGCATCCAGCAACTGCATGGCTTTGTGTACGGGGGTCACCACATAACGCCGGTCCAAGCTCATTGTCCACCTCAAATTTTTAGGATAAGGGACTGCTGTTAGAGGTTCCTGCGCGTCTTGGCCGCAAGCCACCGATACAAGTTCCTTTTTTTAGCTTATACCCGAACCGTGAGAGCGTCAAGCGTGCTTGCCCCAGGGTCGTGCGATTTGGGCACTCAATGGCTGCGATCGCTGTGTACGATGCGATCAGATACTTTGCCAAAGTGCATGGTGCACCCGTTTCATGATCAAGGAGTTGCCCTGATGACTGCGATAGATCCCTCCCAACTCAAACCTCTGAGCTCTGCCATCCTGTCCGACATCATGGACAGCCTCGGTTTGGTGCGACGTGCGATGAAGCCCTTTGTGCGGCCGCTTGACGAGCGCCATGTCATGGTCGGGCGTGCGCGGACCGGTCTGTACATGCCCGCCTATGCGCTCAGAGAGGGGGAAAACCCCTACGAGGTGGAAATTGCCCTGGTGGATGACCTGCATGCCCAGGATGTGGTGGTACTGGCCTGCAATGGCCCTACCGAGCGGATTGCCCCCTGGGGCGAATTGTTGTCGACTGCAGCCAAGGTGCGTGGCGCTTCTGGCTGTGTCACCGATGGTCTCGTGCGCGATGTGAGGCAGATCCGCGAGATGGATTTCCCCGTGTTTCACGGCGGCATAGGTCCCCTGGACACCAAAGGGCGTGCGCGCATGGTCGACCGCGATGTCCGTGTTGAATGTGGCGGTGTCAGCATCGACTCGGGAGATCTGATTTTTGGTGACGTCGATGGCATTGTGGTGATCCCGCGCTCCCATGAGCATGCGGTGATGGATCTGGCTTTGGAAAAGGTTAAAGGAGAAAACCACACCCGTGATGCCCTGCTGACAGGCGAGTCTTTGGCCAGCGTGTTCAAGCGCTTGGGGATTTTGTGATGCCAAGCACACTCGTTTCGCTAGATGAAACGACGGCTGGTCACGTTCCCAAAACGCAATGACTATCATTGAAAATATGCGAATTGCGCTTATTCACATTGGCCAGGAAACCAACGACTTCAACCCAGTCGCTACGACACTGCGCGACTACGAGTCCTTTGGCATTGTTGAAGGCGTTGCCATTCTTGATACTTTCCGTGGGGTGGGTGAGATTGGTGGCTTTCTCGATGCCATCGAGACATCGGGCCACGCCATCACCATCGTTCCCATCGTCCGAGGGTGGGCGGTGGCGGGTGGGCGTGTCACCCAGGATGCCTACCGTTTCTTTGAGCAGAAAATCCGGCTTGGCCTGCAGGCCGCCGGCCCGATTGATGCGCTGTCTTTGCAAGTTCACGGCGCCTGCGCCGCCGATGGCATCGACGATGTTGAGGGCGCTCAACTGCAAACCTGCCGGGATGTTCTTGGGCCCAATGTGCCCATCGTGTTGGGCTTGGATCACCACGCCAACATTACAAAAAAAATGGTGGCGCTGAGCACGGCGATCGTTGGCCACCGGACCCAGCCGCACGACCCTTATGACACTGGCCGGCTGGGCGCGCAAGTCATGCTCAAGATCCTTTACGGGGGTGCACTCCCCGTCATGGCCTGGCGCAAACTGCCGCTGTTGTCCCACCAGGAACAGTTCCTGACCGCGCAGGGCCCGATGAAGACCTGGTTTGACGGCGCCCGCGCCGCAGAAGCCGACCCGAGGGTCTTGCAAGCGTCTAACTACCCCATGCAGCCCTGGCTTGATGTGGCCGAGGGGGGCTGGTCCACGGTGGTGGTCACAGACAACGATCAGCCCTTGGCTGAGAAAATCGCCGATGAACTGGCCGGTCTGGCGTGGTCGCTACGCGCCGAGTTCCAAAAGAAAGACGCGGTGCCCATTGACGATGCAGTTCGCATGGCGGACCAGGCTGCCCAAGGCTTGGTCGTCCTGAGCGACACGGGCGACACCGTGTTTGGTGGCTCGTCGGGCGACAGTAATCTGATCCTCGAGTCCATCCTGCGCTTAGGCGTCCAGAGTCCGGTTTTGATGCCCCTGATTGAGCCTGAGACGGTCGCCGCGCTGGTGGCTGCTGGCCAAGGCGCCAGCGTGACCTTGGCCGTGGGTGGGCACTCGGCGCCCAAGTTCTTCAAGCCGCTGACGGTCACCGGCACGGTGGGGCGTATCCACCGCGGCATGGTGCCGCTGCGCAACTACTACCAAGCAGAGATCGACATGGGCTGTACCGTGGTGTTCCAGGTCGGCCCGGTCACTCTTCTGGTCAGTGAGTACCGGGGCGTTGCGGGTAATCTGCCCGATGTCTATGAGTTCATGGGCATTGATCCCCGGCAATACAAGATGGCCGTCTTGAAGACCGCCTCCAACTTCCAGTATTTTGCGGCCCTGTCGTCCCAGGTGATCCGGGTGGACACCAGCGGGCCAGGCCAGTCGGATGTGCTCAGCCTGCCCTGGGAGCGATTGCCGCGCCCCGTGTACCCGCTGGACCCCTTGACCGAGTGGCGCGGCGTCCGGCCATGACGATAGCTCAATTTACTTTTCAGTTTTATCAAGAGGAACCCTAACCATGAAACCTAGCATTGCCCGCCGTACTGTCTTGACCGCGTCGGCAGCGGTCGCCGTCACCTCCCTGTTGTCACCCCTTGCGGTTCAGGCTCAGGCGCTCAAGGGAGGCCGCTTGCGGGTGGCCGTCCTTGCAGACATGGTCAATTACGACCCGGCACAGTTTTCCTCGCAAAATTTCCCCCTGATCAAGAGCCTGTACGACAGCCTGATCGAGTACACCCCCGAAGGTCAGGCTATTCCCAACCTGGCCTCGGCCTGGTCTATAGGGGCGGGCAACAATTCGGTCACCCTGACCCTGCGCCGCGACGTGACCTTCCACAGCGGTGCGGTGATGAATGCCGATGCGGTGGCGGCTACCCTCAAGAAAGCGGCCGATCCCAAGTTGGGTAAGAACCTGTACGCCACCATGTCTGCGGTGAAAGACTGGACGGTGGTGGACCCATTCACGATCCGTCTGAATTTCAGCGCTCCAATGCCGGATAAGCAGATCACCGACCTGCTTCAGTTCATTTCACCCATTGACCCGGCGGGCATAGACACGGTGGAAACAAAACCTGCTGGCACGGGCCCTTTCATGTTGGCCGAGCGGGTGCTGGGTCAGCGGGTGCGCATGGTCGTCAACCCCAAGTACTGGCGTGCTGAAAAGCCTCTGCTCAGCGAGGTGGTGCTGACCTTCTTCAGTGACAACGATTCCGCCAGCGCCGCGCTGGAGTCAGGCGCAGTCGACATGATTTATGGTGGTGATTCACGGTCGGCGTTGCGCCTGCGTTCCGCGGGCTATCAACTGGTGCAGGGGCCGGGCCCCTTGGTCCAGGTGTTCCGGATCAACACCACCCAGGGACCGTTCCGCAATGAGAAATTCCGCCAGGCCTTCAATCACCTGATCGACCGCCGCGCCATTCTTCAGGTTGGGTATGCTGGTCTCGGCGAGGTCACTGCCCTGCCTTGGGCACCAGCCAGTCCCGCTGCCGACAAGTCTTACGACACCAAGTACGC
>JBIKZZ010000072.1:0-11783 GCA_044354435.1 Rhodoferax sp.
GCCCTTGTTCATCATCTGGTTTGGCATTGGCATCGAGTCCAAGGTGGCGGTCTCGGCCTCCATCGTGTTTTTTGTGGTGTTTCTCAACACCTATGCCGGCGTGCGTGACGTTAACCCCCTGTTCATCAACGCCATCCGCATCATGGGCGGCAATCAGTGGCATGTGCTGCGCTCGGTGATCATGCCCAGCGCCACCTCGTGGGTGATCACTGGCTTGAAGGTGTCCGTGCCCTACGCCTTGGTGGGGACGGTGATCGGCGAGTTCATGTCGTCCAACCGTGGCATCGGCTTTTTGATCAGCCAGGCCACCGGCTTGTTTGACACCACCTCAGTCTTCTCCGGCCTGATCGTGCTGTCGATGGTGGGCGCCATCTTCAACGAAGGCTTGGGACGACTCGAGACTTTCTTTTTGCGCTGGCGGTAGGTCGGCACATCAGTTGCCGGGCAAAGGCGCTCCCCGGCGAAAGGTTGTAAAGCATTTTCATATCGTGCTACGATTTGAAAATGCTTTACGTTTAAATACCATGACCTCCGTTGCACTATCGCCAAAATTTCAGATCGTCATACCCAAGGACGTTCGTAAAGCGCTCAATCTTGTAGCGGGCCAGAGAATGGAGGCGCGCGTCGTTGGCGACCACGTGGAGTTGGTGCCCGAATTGCCTATCACTTCGATCCGAGGCATGTGCCGTGGCATCAACACCGATGTTCCGAATGATCCGGAAGTTAACCAGGGCCGCGGCCTATGAATGTGGTGGATTCCTGCGGATGGCTGGAATACATTGCAGACGGCCCGAATGCCTCTTTTTTTGAACCTGTACTGGCAGACCTGCCGAAACTGGTGGTGCCCGCCATCACGATCTATGAGGTGTGCAAGCGGATCTTGTTGCAGCGGGACCAAGCCGATGCCGACCGGGTCGTGAGCGCCATGAGCCGCGGACAGGTGGTGCATTTGGACGCGCAGGGCTTGCGTCTGGCGGCTATGGCGTCATTGCGTTTCCAACTGGCCATGGCCGACGCCATCATTTGGCAGACCGCACAGGCACATGGCGCACAACTTTTCACTCAGGATGTAGACCTAAAAAATGCCCCGGGTGTGCAATACCGGGCGAAGGGCTGACTGCAGGTGCGGGCAGGACCCGGGCGGAGCAAATCACTTTCCAAATCAGGCCCGAGCCATCGTGGTATTTTCGGGATAACTCAGCAATTTTTTGTAACTTCGGAGAACTGCAATGGACCTTGGACTCAAAGGAAAGCGTGTGCTGGTCACTGGCGGTAGCAAAGGGATTGGGCGGGCGGTGGCCGAGGGCTTCGCGGCTGAAGGCGCCCACGTCTCGGTGTGCGCCCGCAATGCCGCAGAGGTGGCCGCCACAGTGGCTGCACTCAAGGGCATGGGCGTCCAGGCCTTCGGTCAGGCGCTGGATGTTGCCGATGCCGCCGCACTTGCCAAATGGGTGGCCGATAGTGCGGCGGAATTGGGCGGCATTGATGCGCTGGTGTGCAACGTCAGCGCGCTGGCCGTCGGCGATTCGGCTGAAACCTGGGACAAGTCTTTCCGTGTCGACATGATGCACAGTGTCAATGCAGTCGCGGCAGCCGTGCCATTTTTGGAACAATCTGCCAGTGCGTCGATTGTGCTGATTTCCAGCGTCTCGGGCTTCGAGGTTGACTTTGCTGCCGGATCCTATGGCGCCATCAAGGCTGCCCTGATCCATTACGGGAAAGGCCTCAGCCGCCAACTTGTCGCCAAGGGCATACGCGTCAACGTGGTGTCGCCTGGCAACACCTATTTTGACGGTGGCATCTGGCAGACCATCGAGAAGAATGTGCCAGACCTTTACAGCTCCACCCTCAAGGTCAATCCCACAGGCAAGTTCGGCACACCGCAAGAGGTGGCGAACGGCGTGGTTTTTATCTCCAGCCCGGTGGCGAGCCGCATCTCCGGGACCAACCTGGTGATCGATGGCGCGCTGACGGTCGCGGTCTAGGAGCACATCATGAGCGGCCACCATCACCATCATCATCAGCACACCATCCACCGCGAGCACATCCATCACGGTTGGAACAACGCACTCACGCCCGCCCTGAGAATCGCACCCGGTGAGAGCATTCAGTTCGAGACCCTGGATGCCTCCTCGGGTCAGCTGAATAAAACCTCCACCGCACAAGACCTGGCCAAACTCGACCTTGGCCGAGTCAACCCGGTGACCGGCCCGGTGTACATCGATGGTGCCCAGCCCGGCGACGCACTCAAAGTCACGGTGCTGTCGTTTCGGCCTTCTGGCTGGGGCTGGACCGGCAACATCCCCGGTTTTGGGCTGCTGAGCGATCAGTTCCCGGATGCGCACCTTCACCACTGGCATTACGACCCCAACCTGGCCACGTCGGTGATGTACGGACCTGGCGGACGGGTGCCACTCAAACCCATGTGTGGAACCATTGGCGTAGCACCCGCGGAACTGGGCCTTCATAGCATCATCCCGCCCCGCAATGTGGGCGGCAATATGGACATCCGTGACATCGCCGAAGGCACCGAGTTGTACCTGCCGGTCGAGGTCGCGGGTGCCATCTTTTCGGTGGGTGACACCCACGCGGCGCAAGGGGACGGCGAGGTCTGCGGCACGGCCATCGAAAGCCCGATCGACGTGGCGCTCAAGTTTGAACTGATCAAGGGGGCTAATCTGCGCATGCCCCGGTACGTGACACCCGGCCCGGTCTCCAGACACCTCGACAGCAAGGGCTACGAGGTCACTACGGGGATCGGCCCGGACCTCATGACAGGCGCCCGAATGGCGGTGTCAGAGATGGTGGAGTTGCTGAGCCGGCGCTACGGTTATGCGCCGATTGACGCCTACATGCTGTGCAGCGTCTGCGCGGACTTGCGCATCAGCTCGATTGTCGATATGCCCAACTGGGTGGTCTCCTTCTACTTCCCCCGGGTGGTGCTGGAGTAATGGCGCAGGCGGTGGCTGTGACGCGATCTGCAGGACTGACCCGGAGACCAAGCCATGAGCACTGAACCCCTTGCCGAATTGCTGACCGAGATGCGGGGCCCGGTGCTGTGGCTCACGATCAACCGCGAGGACAAACGCAACGCAGTCAACCAGCCCGTCCTGGCCGGCCTGACCGAGGCGCTGGCCAGCGCCAACCGCAACCGAGAGCTGCGCGCCGTGGTGATCACTGGGGCTGGCAGCCGGGCCTTTTGCGCGGGTGCAGACCTGCAGAGTGGCAAGTCGTTCAAGTTTGATTACTCTGAGCCCCACGTGGGCTTTGCCAATCTGTTCCGGCAAGCCAAGCAATCCACCGTACCTCTGATTGCCCGCGTCAACGGCGCCTGCATGGCCGGGGGCATGGGCATCATGGGCATGTGTGACATGGTGGTGGCCACGCCGCAGGCCATCTTTGGTCTGCCCGAGGTGAAAGTGGGCATTTTCCCGGCGCAGGTGCTCAGCGTGATCGGCAACCTGCTGCCGCGCCGCGTGCTGGCCGACATGTGCCTGACCGGCGAGCCGCTGAGCGCGGCGCAGGCGCTGGAATATGGTCTGATCAACTACATCCGCGAAGACCTGGACGCGGGTGTGGACTGGCTTTTGGGCCGCATGCTGGACAAGTCGCCCGCGGCCATTCGGCGCGGCCTCTACACCATGAAGAAAATAGAAGCCATGGCCTTTGAAGAGTCGATGTCATTTACCGAGAGCCAGATTGGCCTGTTCGCGCTGACCGAAGACGCGGCGGAGGGCCAATTGGCTTTCCGTGAGAAACGTAAACCGGTCTGGACCGGCCGGTAGCCGAACGATGGCAGACCACGCACAGGCTGATCGAGTTGTCCGCATTGGCGGGGCCTCGGGCTTTTGGGGCGACAGCAGCCTGGGTGCGCCGCAGTTGGTCAGCAGTGGGCAGATTGACTACCTGGTGTTCGATTACCTGGCCGAGCTCACCATGTCCATCCTGGCCGGGGCCCGGCTCAAAAAGCCCGAGCTGGGCTATGCCACAGACTTTGTGGCCGTGGCCATGAAAGCCGTGCTGCGCGATGTGGTGGACCGGGGTATTCGCGTAGTCAGTAACGCGGGGGGTGTCAATCCGCAGGGTTGCGCTGCGGCACTGGCAGCACTGGCAGCCGAGCAGGGCGTGCCCCTGAAAATTGCGGTGGTGATGGGTGATGACGTGCTGCCGCTGCTGCCGCAGTTGCGCGAGTTGGCAGACCCGGTGCGTGAGCTGCAAAGCGGTGCGGCCTTGCCGGCGCAGGTTTTGACCGCCAACGCCTATTTGGGCGCGCTGCCGATACGGGCTGCGCTGGATGCCGGTGCCCAGGTCGTCATCACCGGCCGCTGCGTGGATTCTGCGGTGACGCTGGGCGTGCTGATGCACGAGTTTGGCTGGACCCCGACGGACTATGACGCGCTGGCGGCGGGCAGCCTGGCCGGCCACATCATCGAATGCGGCTGCCAGGCCACCGGCGGCCTGCACACCGACTGGGACACCGTGCCAGACTGGGCCAACATCGGTTACCCCATCGTCGAATGCCGCGCCGACGGCAGCTTGATCTGCACCAAACCCGCCGGCACCGGCGGCCTGGTGACGCCCGCAGTGATTGCCGAGCAGATGTTGTACGAGATCGGCGACCCGTCCCGCTACATCCTGCCCGACGTGGTGTGTGATTTCACACAAGTCACGCTGGCACAGGCCGGTGAGCACCGGGTGGCGGTGCGTGGTGCGCGTGGTTACCCGCCGACCGAGAGCTACAAGGTTAGCGCCACCTACATGGCCGGCTTCAAGGCCTCGGCCCAGCTCACCATCGTGGGCTTTGACGCGGTGGCCAAGGCCCGGCGCACCGGTGCTGCCATTGTGGAGCGCACCTCGGCCATGTTGGCCCGGCTGGGGCTGCCACCCTACACTGCCACGCACATCGAGGTACTGGGCGCTGAGTCCTGCTACGGCCCGCACGCCAAGGCGCAACACACCCGTGAGGCCGTATTGCGCCTGACGGCCACCCATGGACGCAAGGAGGCGCTGGACCTGATGGCCCGCGAGGTAGCGCCGGCCGGCACCTCTTGGGCGCCTGGCACCACCGGGGCTGGCGGCGGCCGGGCATCAGCATCCCCCTCTATCCGGCAATACGCCTTTCTGTTGCCCAAAACACTGCTGAACCCGGTGGTGTTGATGGATGGTACAAAGATGCTGGTGCCGCAACCTGCTGGCGTTGCCGCTGTGGCACGCGAACCTGCGTCAAGCGCCGTTGCCGTGCCAGCCGCAGCAGCCCATCCCGGTGAACTGCGCGAGGTGCCGCTGATTCGCCTGGCCTGGGCGCGCAGCGGTGACAAGGGCGACATCTCCAACATTGGTGTCATTGCCCGCGCGCCAGCCCTGCTGCCCCTGCTGCGCGCGCAGCTCACCGAAAGCGCGGTGGCGGCCTTTTTGGCGCACCTGGTCAATGGCCGGGTGACGCGGTTTGATGTGCCTGGCATCGATGCCTTCAATTTTGTTTGCGAGCAGGCCTTGGATGGCGGTGGCATGAGCTCGCTGCGCAACGACCCGCTGGGCAAGGGCATGGGCCAAATTTTGTTGTCCATGCCGATCCAGGTGCCCATCGCGCTGCTGGCGCAATGTCGTCTGGCCTGAACTGGACACGCTCCAACCCGACACCAGCCCAGCGGGGCCACTCTAAAAGGCCACCACCGCGGCAGCCCCTCTCGTATCTACTATTACCAGGGGAAACCCTTGGTAGACACCTGTATCGATAAAGCAAATAATTGTGGCGGACCAAGTTGTGCCTTCCTCCTGAAAGCACATTGCCGCACTGGAAACGATCCGCTCAAGCGACAACGACCACTTCCAGTTAGGAGGACGCCATGATTGACGACAGAGATGTACAGCGCTACCAACGCGATGGTTTTATTGTTGTGCCAGGTGTTCTGTCAGCCCAAGATGTTGACGACCTTCGCCGCGTTACCGACGAGTTGGTAGAGCATTCCCGCCAGGCGATGGCACATACTGATGTGTTTGACCTGGAGCCGGGGCACTCGGCCCATCAGCCTCGCCTGCGCCGAATCAAGTCGCCTCACCTGAGGCATGAGGTGTATGCCCGCATGGTTCGTCACCCAGCCGTTGTGTCGATACTGTGCCGCCTTTGGGGCCCGAATGTAAGGTTCGATACGTCCAAGCTGAACCTGAAGGCCGCTGGATTCGGTTCGCCCGTGGAGTGGCACCAAGACTGGGCTTTTTACCCACATACCAACGACGATTTGGCCGCAGTGGGCTTCATGATCGACGACTTCACACCGGACAACGGCTCAATGCTGGTGATTCCGGGGAGCCATACTGGCCCCGTGTATGACCACAATTCCCACGGCGTTTTTGTTGGAGGCATTGACCCTTCCCACAAGGACATCAACTTTTCCAAAGCAGTGATGTGCACCGGCAAGGCGGGTTCGATCACGGTTCACCATGCTCGCCTGTTGCATGGGTCGTCAGCCAACATATCGGGTCAACCGCGACGCTTCTTGCTGCACCAGTACCGTGCAGGAGACGCGTGGCCTATCGTCCATGCCCCCACTTCCTGGAATGCCTGGAGCTCGCTGTTGGTCGCCGGGCAGGAGACGCTGGAGCCGCGCATGACCAACGTGCCGGTGCGCCTACCTTATCCAGGATCGGGGCGTGCCGAGACGATTTACGAGAAGCAGCTTGAGTTGGACAATCGCTACTTCCAAAGCGCCGAGGAAGCTGCCAGAGCAACGAACTGACGACGCCGAGCCTGCCATGCGAATCACCGCTGTCGATCCTATTCTGCTCAAAGGTGGCGAAGCCTACAACGCGTCGGCCAGTGGGTTGCTCTCATGGGCTCAAGCCATGTGTGGGAAGAACGCCTTGCGCGCCTGAGCGTCCATTTCGGACTTGAAGGTGTACTGCGCCTTGAGGGCGTCAACGCGTTGTGCCGCTGGCCGGGCGTTGATCTCGTCCAGCAGACGCTTGACATTGGGCAGTTTGGCTATGGCGTCGTCGCCCAGCACCAGGTGTGCCGCGCGGGCCCAGCCCCACAGCGCCATGTCCACCAATGAGTAGCTGTTACCCACCATATGGCTTTGCTTTGACAGGTGGACGTCGACGATGTTCCAGTGCCGCCAGGCCTCGAAGTTGTAACGTTCGATGGCATAGGGTATGGGCTCTGGCGCGTAACGCTTGAAGTGAACCGCCTGGCCGCTGTAGGGCCCGATGCCACTGGCAACAAACATCAGCCATGACAACATTTCACCCCGCGCCTGCGGCGTGTTCGCGGGCAAGAACTGGCCGCTTTTTTCAGCCAGGTACAGCAGGATCGCGTTGCTGTCAAAAACCACCACGCCGTCGTCCACGATGGCAGGCACCTTGGCGTTCGGGTTGATCGCTGTGTAGGCCGGTGCGTGTTGCTCCCCCTTGCGCGTGTCCACCGGGACAATCTCGTAGGGTAGACCGGACTCCTCCAGGAACAACGCCACTTTGGCTGGGTTTGGTGCATGGTTGAAGTAAAACTTGATCATGGTGTCTTCTTTCAAGGTTGGGTCTGGCTGCCTATTGTCGGCGCATCACCAGCGATGTCATCTGACTTCAAGGCGGCTCCTGAAACGCCTCTAACAACACTACACCGACCACCCTACAGGCGCGAGAGCGGTGCGAGAACAAAAAAGAGACTCGGGTAAACCCGCCTCTCAAATTTATCGATAAAGACAAGCGATCAGCATTTTGTCGATAAAATTTATTTCAATAAATGGAGACTTTCCCATGAAGCGTTTTTTAACCGGCCTGTTGAGCGGCCTATGCATGCTGGCCAACAGTTACGCGGCCTTTCCTGAAAAGCCCATCCGTTTCGTGGTCGCTTTTGCGCCGGGCAGCTCCACCGACATCGTGGCCAGGCTGATCGGCGAGCAGTTGTCGGTCGCCTTGGGGCAACCGGTGATCGTGGAGAATAAGCCGGGCGCGGGGGGCAACATTGCCACCCAGGGTGTGATGAACGGGCCGGCCGACGGCTACACCCTGCTGTTCCACAGCGTGGCCTACGCGGTCAACCCGACACTGTTCGGCAATGCCGGCTATGACGCGGTCAAAGACCTGCAAGCGGTGGCTCTGGCGGGCTTCACACCCAACTTGCTGTATGTGCACCCGGATGTCAAAGCCAACACGCTGCCGGAGTTGCTGGCGCTGGCCCGCAACGGCAAGCTGGCTTACGCGTCTTCAGGCAACGGCACCACCACGCACCTGGGTGCTGAATGGCTGTTTCGCGGGCTGGCTAAGGTCGATGTGACGCACGTGCCGTTTCAGCCGGCTGCGGCCACCAACGCGGTGGTTAGTGGGCAAGTGCCGATTGCCTCGACCTCAATGCCCCCTGCCGTCCCTTTTGCCAAGGCCGGCAAAGTACGCCCGATTGCCGTGATGTCGCTCAAGCGCAGCCCGGCCCTGCCTGATGTGCCAACAGTGGCCGAGCTGGGCTTCAAAGACTTTGAGGCCAACACCTGGTTTGCCGTGTTCGCCCCCGCCAAGACGCCAACTGCCGTGCTGGACTTGCTGAACGCAGAGATCAATAAGGCGCAGGCCGTCAAATCGGTGCAGGAGCGTTTTGAAAACCTGTCGCTTGAAGCCGGTCGCATGGACCGCCCCACGCTGCGCCGCTATGTCGAGGGCGAGGTCGGCAAGTGGGGCCGACTGGTCAAGGAATTGAACATCAAGGTCGAGTAATTCTTGCCCACCCGATTCAATCATTTCAAACAACCCAATCAGGACAAGCGATGCGTTTTGCAAGTTACACCACTGGCGGTGCCTCGGGCTGGGGGCTGCTGGTTGACGGCGGCGTGCTCGATGGCCGGCAACTCGGCGAGGCCCTGCCGCCCACGCTGCGCGAATTCATTGCGCAGTGCGCGGCCCAGCCGCAATTGCTGGCCGCTGTGGCCGCCCGCGCCAAGTTGGCCACGCCCAGCCCGCTGGGCGCTGTGACGCTGGCGCCTTGCGTACCCGACCCTGGCAAGATCATTTGTCTAGGCGTGAACTATGTGGACCATGCCAAAGAGGGTGGCAACGCCATCGCCGATTTCCCTGCGTTTTTTTTGCGTTGCAATACTTCGTTGCTAGCGCACGGCGCGCCCTTGCAGGTGTCACCCACGTCGGACAAGCTCGATTTTGAGGCCGAGTTGGCCGTGGTGATCGGGCAACGCACACGCTTTGTATCCGAAGCCGATGCGATGAAATCGGTGTTCGGCTACGCCTGCTTCAACGACGGCTCTTACCGCGACTACCAGCGAAAGGCCAGTCAGTGGACCATCGGCAAGAACTTTGACGCCAGCGGCGGCTTTGGTCCCTGCCTGGTGACCGCCGATGAACTACCCGAAGGTTGCCTGGGCCTGCGCATCCAGTCCATCTTGAATGGCAAGATCATGCAAGATGCCAACACCAGCGACATGGTGTTTGGCGTTGCACGCACCATCGCTTTGCTGTCCCAGTGCCTGACCCTGGAGCCTGGCGATGTGCTGGTCATGGGGACGCCCGGTGGCGTAGGCTATGCCCGTACGCCGCCGGTCTGGATGAAGGCGGGCGACACCATTGACATCAGTATTCAGGGTATCGGCGTTCTCTCTAACCCCGTCACCGCATGAGAGACATCGACCTCACCAACATCACCGAGGCTGCCGAGCAGACCTTCCAAGGGCTGCCGGACGCCCGGCAGCGGGTTTTGGTGCAAGCACTGGTCAAATCGCTACACCAGTACGCCAAGGACACCCAGCTCACGCACGCCGAGTGGCGAGCCGCGCTGATGTTCTTGCACAAGGTTGGGGACATCTCCAGCGACAAGCGCAGCGAGTTCTCGCTGTTGTCCGATGTGATGGGCTTGTCGAGCATGGTGGATCTGCTGGCCTCGGATCCATCAGCCACGCCGGGTAGCGTGCTGGGGCCTTTTCATGCTTTGGGCTCGCCCTGGCTGAGCAACCCCGCTAATTTAATCGGCGCCAACGACGGCCAACGTGTCCTGCTGCGGGCCAGCGTGTGTGACACCTCAGGGCAACCCTTGCCCGCTGCCACCATCGACTTCTGGCAAAACGCCGCCAATGGCCTTTATTGGCAGATCGACCCCAGCCAGCCCCCCGACAACCTGCGCTGCCAGCTCAAGGTGACGGCTGAAGGCCGATTCGAAATTGCGACCATTCGCGCAGTGCCCTATGAAATTCCGACCGACGGCCCGGTCTGGCTCGATCTGGTGCAACCGGCTGGGCGCAGCGCCTGGCGGCCGGCGCACTTTCATTTGATCGTCTCGGCACCGGGTTACCGCACCTTGGTGACTGAATTGTTTGACGCTGAAGACCCCTACCTCGATAACGATGTGGTTTTTGGCGTGCGCGACGCGCTGGTGGGCCGCTATCAGGATGTGATCGATCCGCAAGCCTGCGCACGCATCGGGCTTACCGGTAGCACAGTGCCGGTGATGAATGTCGACATTCGGCTGGCTGCAGTCTGACCAATAAACTCTGGCCACACCATTCAAAACGCTAACCCGAACCAAATGATCTGGCGCGTGGCCGAGCAGATCAGCAAGCACTCCGAGGCCTTTGAGCTGATGCCCTAGGGCGGGTCAGGCGGTGTGGCCACCCTCGCGCGCTTCTTTGGCGACCAGGGTGGCGGTGCGCGTGTAGTGCTGCACCAGCATCTGCACGGCCTCGTCGGCCTTGCCGCCGATAGCGGCTTCAAAAATGGCCACATGCTCGGCGTGCACGTTGCGCGAGCTGAAACTCTGCCCTGCAGCCACCTGCCTGAAGCGGTAAGCCTCGTCCGCCAGGTTTGCGCAAAAATTGAGCAACCAGCGAGACGGGCAACGCGCCAAGAGCGTCCGGTGAAAGTCCCGATGCAGCGATTCCCACGCCGGGTTGGGCACATACTGGGTGTCGGCCAATGAGCGTGGGGTCCGCGACAGTTGGTGTACCAGCAGCACCAGCGCATGCTCCCAGTCGGAATCGCGCGCCTGGATGGAGTCGCGCAAGGCCAGACTCTCCAGCCGGGCCCGGGTCTGAGCCAGCGTCGGCAGTTCATCCCACGTCAGCGCCGAGACGCTGAAGCCACGTTGGTCGGTCCGGTCGACCAGACCCTCTGCTGACATTCGGCTGAGTGCCTCGCGCAGGGGGCTGGCACCGACCTTGTAGCGCTGGCTGATGGCCTCCACCCGCAGCTTGCTGCCGGGCTCGAGGATGCCGTGCGTGATGTCCCAGCGCAATTGCTCGTAGACGGCGCTGGCACGGGTGATGCCGCCAGCGCCATTGCCAGAAGACTCCAAGGGTGGCTTGCGTGCCATAGGTGGTGGGGTTGAGGATGGTCGGAGCAAACGCCCCAAAACTTGACTAATCGATTACTTGAAGTTTATCGCAGCCCCGAGCAAAACCCCTGGTTTTGGCTACTCTCCGCGGTACTCTGAATGTGCAGAGAACGCCCCTGCTGTGAGCGCTACATCGCCACGCGAAATGCCCGCTTGCTTGGCGGCGTCCTGCCAACCGTCCACGGCGCAAGCCACTTCTTCGACAATTTCCTTGGCACGCGCGGGCGCTGTTCCGTAAAACTCCGCCGTGCTCAGAACCGTCTTGAGGCTTGGACGGTTGTCCACATCATCAAGGTTCAAGACGTGTTCCCCCTTGTCGATGTTCGGGTTCACATCAAAGGCGGGAGCAAGCCGCCAACCTGTCGCGGCCAGCACGAAGCCGTGATTTCGCAAGTGGTCGTCCCTGTTGCCGACCGCCACATTAAAAGCGACCCTGCGAAACAGCTGCATCAGGTCTTCGGCA
>JBIKZZ010000378.1:0-3202 GCA_044354435.1 Rhodoferax sp.
AGGCACCGCGCGCGGTGCCTTTTTGGTTCGTGCCAGTGTTGTATGAACTGCTTCGTCAGATCTATTGGCCGGCAGCAATACCTGTCGGGTGGATATAGCCAAACTTCCAGGCTGCCAGTATGCAAACAAACAAGAGGATGGAAATGCCAACTCGCATGCCCAGTGCCAAGGCCATCTTGTTCCCTTTGGCGCCCTGCCTCAGCATGAAATACAGCGCCGTGCCAAGGCTGGCAAGGATGGCAAGGAAGGCGATCACGACGAGGTATTTCATGCCCGGCATTATCCAGTGAATGCAGCGCGTAGGTTTTGGCTGATAACGATTGCCGCTGGGCTGGCGATTGCGCTCACTATCGGGCTTGGCAGGTGGCAGTTGTCCCGCGCCGCAGAGAAAGAGGCTCTGGCTGCTGCGATGGCCAGCCAGTCGAGCCAACCACTGCTGTCTGGCCTTGAGCTAGCGGGGCGCACTGATCGACCTCAGGTGATGCACCGCCCGGTGGTACTGCACGGGCGTTGGTTGCCCGAGCACACCGTGTTCCTGGATAACCGGCAAATGAATGCCAAGCCCGGGCTCTTTGTGGTGACGCCGTTGGCACTGACAGACAGCCCAGCCGTTGTGCTGGTGCAGCGTGGCTGGGTGCAGCGTAATTTTTTGGATCGAAGCAGCCTGCCGGCGCTCGATACGCCGGCCGGCACCGTGACCGTAAGCGGGCGGATTGCCCCGCCACCGTCCAAGTTATACGAGTTGGGTGAGCCGCAGGCAGGTCGCATACGGCAAAATCTGGATATGTCAGCGTTCGCGCAAGAAAGTGGCTTGAGTCTTTTACCGGTGTCAGTTCAGCAAGTCGGGGCCCAGGCTGACGGCCTGCAGCGAGACTGGTCGCAGCCTGCCACGGGGGTGGACAAGCACTACGGCTATGCGGCCCAGTGGTTCGGTTTGAGCGGGCTGTTTGCAATTCTTTATGTCTGGTTCCAAATTGTCAAAAAATTCAAACCTCGGCGATGACCAGCTGCTGTCGCTAACGGTGCACGGCGTGCCGGTGCCAGGTCGGTCCATGGCGCAATCACAGCGCACTGGCCGTGGCCGCTGGACCATGCTCGCGGTGTTGCTGGCTTGCGCCGCCCCGGTTGTGGCGTCTTATGTCACCTATTACTTCATCCGACCTGAAGCCCGCCGTGTGTTCGGGGAACTGGTGAATCCACAACGCCCCTTGCCTGCACTGGCCGCCACCGCTCTGGATGGCCAGCCAACGCCACTCAACTCACTGAAAGGGCAGTGGTTGCTGGTCAGCGTGGCTGGTGGCGCATGTGATGCGGTCTGTACCGAGCATTTGTATTTGCAGCGGCAGCTGCGAGAGGGTTTGGGCAAAGAGAAAGACCGGTTGGATTGGGTCTGGCTGATTGCTGATCAGGCGCCCGTGGCAGCTGCCTTGCTGCCCGCGCTTAAAGGTGCCACTGTCTTGCGCCTGCCGGCCTCTGATTTGGCCGCCTGGTTGACGCCCAGTACAGGCAAGCGCATTGAGCAGCACCTCTATGTGGTGGACCCCATGGGCAATTGGATGCTCCGTTTTCCGGCAGATCTTGACCGCGCATCTGCGCAGCGTGCCAAACGTGATCTCGAGCGCCTGCTGCGCGCCTCGGCGTTCTGGGACCAGTCCGGCCGTGCGCCGGCTCAGTGAGCCAATAGCCGTGCAGCCCGCTTACGATTTGTCTCCCCTGCTGGCCCTGATGGGCGTCGGCCTGCTGCTTGCGCTGGGACCGGTGCTCTGGGTCTGGCGGCGCCAGCGGCACGCCAGCCCGTGGCGGCGCCAGCAGGCGCTGACCGTGCTGACTTTGTTTCTGACCTTTGACCTGATCATGTTTGGCGCTTTCACGCGGCTAACGGACTCAGGCCTGGGCTGCCCAGACTGGCCTGGTTGCTACGGCCAGGCTAGCCCCCTGGCCGCCCACGCGCCCATTGCAGCCGCCCAAAGTGCGATGCCCACCGGTCCGGTCACGCACGGCAAGGCCTGGATTGAGATGATCCATCGTTATCTGGCCACCGGTGTCGGTGCGCTGATCCTGGTGGCCGCGCTAGCGGCCTGGCGCACGCATCGCTCTGGCGAGCGCGATCAGGCTGTGCCTGTGGTAAGCCCATGGTGGCCAACCCTGACCCTGGTCTGGGTCTGTGTGCAGGGCGCTTTTGGCGCCCTGACGGTGACCATGAAGCTGTTTCCGGCCATCGTCACCCTGCATCTGCTGGGCGGTATAGCTTTGCTGGCCCTGCTCGGGTACCAGGCCGCGCGATACCATCAATTTGCGCAAAGACGGTCCCCTGTGGTGATAGGTGCTGGCTTGCGGCAGTTGCTCTTGGTAACTTTCGCCCTGTTGGTGCTGCAAGTCGGCTTGGGTGGCTGGGTCAGCACCAATTACGCCGTTCTGGCCTGCACAGATTTCCCAAAATGCCAGGGCAGTTGGTGGCCAGAGATGAACTTCGAACAGGGCTTTGAGTTTTGGCGAGCGCTGGGGTTCACAGGCGCGGGTGAAGCCATAACGTTTGCCGCACTAACGGCCATTCACTATGTGCACCGCCTGATGGCCTTGCTGGTATTGGGCCTGTTGGTCGTTTTGGCTTGGCGCTTGCATCATTTGCCCGATGTACGCCAGTCAGCGCGCTGGCTGGCCGGGCTGGCCGGGCTGCAACTTTTAACAGGTTTGAGCAATGTTGTACTCGGGTGGCCGCTGGTGGCCGCTGTGATGCACACCGGCGGTGCAGCAGCCCTGGTGCTGGCCTTGACCTGGCTGGTCACGGCCAGCAAGGCTCACGCTGAAGTGCGTCTGGCTCACCCCCCTGTCGCGAATGGAATCAGCGCATGAATGCCTCTTTGTCCTCTGCCCCGCTGTCCCCGTTTCGGCAGTTTTACGCCCTGACCAAGCCGCGGGTGGTGCAATTGATTGTGTTTTGTGCCTTGATCGGCATGGTGCTGGCGGTGCCAGGCGTACCCAGCTGGGTTGAGGTGCGCTTAGGCTTGCTGGCCTGTGTTGGCATCTGGCTGGTGGCTGGTGCGGCAGCTGCCTTCAACTGCATCGTTGAACAGGGCATTGACGCCAAAATGAAGCGCACCGCTTGGAGGCCTACGGCCAAAGGCCAACTCGGCAACAGCCAGACGCTGCTCTTTTCAGCGGTTTTGTGCATCCTGGGCTCTGTGCTGCTGTATGTGTGGGT
>JBIKZZ010000379.1:0-3196 GCA_044354435.1 Rhodoferax sp.
ATCTTGCCACCCACCAGCGGCCAGTTGTCGGAGAAGCGCTCGCCGCCGTTGTCACTGGTGAACACCAGCAAGGTGTTGTCGGCCAAACCGAGCCGCTGCAGCGTGGCCAGCACCCGGCCAATGCCTTCGTCCATGTGGTGGATCATGCGTTGGTAGGTGTGGATGTTGCCGCCGTTCAGGTGCACGATGCCATTGCCCAGTGTCGCGGCCAGGGTTTCGTCGTCGCGCGTCTCCCAGGGCCAGTGCGGTGCGGTGTAGTGCAGGCTCAAAAAAAGCGGCTGACCTGTGGGGCCTACCCGCTCGATAAAGTCGACTGCGTGGTCGGTAATCAGGTCGGTCAGGTAGCCAGACTGGCGCTGCTCCTGGTCGCCCAGGTACAGGTCATGCTGGCCCGTGGAGTTGCAGTGTGTGAAATAGTCGATCCCGCCCGACATTGGCCCAAAGAACTCGTTGTAGCCACTTTTCAAGGGGCTGAAGTGGGGCGGGTAGCCCAGATGCCACTTACCCATCAGCGCCGTGTGGTAACCAGCGTCGCGCAATAGTGAAGGCAGGGTAGGGTGCTCGGGCGGCAGACCCAGCGTGCTGCTGCCCCGGCTTTTGCTGTTGATGGGTTCCTCGGCGGCGCCGCGCAGCCGGTACTGGTAACGCCCGGTCATCAGGGCAAACCGGGTCGGCGAGCAGACCGGTGAATTGGCATAACCCTGGGTGAACTTCAGCCCGTTGCCAGCCAGTTGATCGAGCACTGGCGACACAGGCCCAAACCGCGCGGGGCGGCCCCCATAACAGCCCAGGTCAGCGTAGCCCAGGTCGTCGGCCACGATGTAGATGATGTGGGGGGCTTGCATGCTGGCCGGTCAAATGGGCAGGCGGTCACGCAGCCGGTAGTAGCCGATGGACGGCGCCAGAAACCAGGGGTTGCCGCTGTAGAGCGGCCGGGTTTCAAAAGCCAGGCCGTCCAGCGCCGTCTGGCCTTCTTTGAGGCCCAGAACCTGCTGCCCGATACGCATGCCAAAGTAGCTGGAGGTGCCTACGCCTGCACCGCAGTAGCCCATGGCGTAGTGCATGCCCTCATGCTTGCCCAGGTGCATCAGCTCATCAAAGGTGTAGGCCACAAAACCGCACCATGAGTGGCTGATGGGCACCTCGGTTAGCTCAGGAAAGATGCCGGCCATGTCGGCGTGCAGCTTGGGGCCGCTCACGCGGGGGTCGGTTTCCTGGTGCGACACGCGGCCGCCAAACAGGATGCGCTGGCGATCTGGCGATGCGCGGTAATAGAACACCACCTTGCGGGTGTCACTGACGATGCGGTTTTTCGGAATCAGCCGGTCCATCATGCCCGCGGGCAGGGGGTCGGTGGCGATCATGTAGCTGCCAATCGGGATCACCCGGCGCTGCAGCCAGGGCGTGAGATTGCCGGTGTAGCCGTTGGTGGCAATCACCACATCACGCGCCAGAACCACACCGCGCGCGGTGGTGACCCTGAACTGCGTGCCCTGCTTGTCAATGGCGCTGGCCGGGCAGCGCGGCGCCACCTGCACCCCGGCGGCCAGCGCCCGCTCCAGCAGGCCCTGGTGGTAGCGCGCCGGGTGTACCGAGCAGTGCTGCTCGTAGACCACACCGCCCCAATACACGTCAGAGCCCAGTTCGCGCCGCTGTTCAGCGCGTGGCACCACATGGGCCTTCACCTCGAGGCCCTTGGGTTGGTTGGCCAGCTTGCCTGCCAGGGCCTCGTACTGGGCCGCGTTGTGCGCCGCATGAAAGCGCCCGACCTGGCCAAAGTCACAGTCAATGCCCTCGCTGCGCACAAACTCGGCGATCCAGGCCAGCGACTGCTGGCCCTCGCGCAGGATGCCAAAGGCCCGCTCCGGCCCATGCCGCTTGGCCAACTGGTCGAAGCCGGGCTTGATGCTGGTGGAAATTTGTCCGCCATTGCGGGTGCTGCAGCCCCAGCCGGCTTCTTCAGCGTCCACCACCAGGGTGGAGCGGCCGCCGCGCGCGGTTTGCAGGGCCGCGTGCAGGCCGGTGTAGCCGGCGCCAATTACCAGCACGTCCACCGTGGCGGGCAGAACTGCATCTGGCAGGCTGGGCCGGTGGGCGTCGTCCCACCAGTAGGGGGTGGTTTTGCAGTGGGCCATCAAGTTATCTTGTGTCATGGGGCGTGTGTCCGTGTTGCGGCCAGCACCAGATCGGCGCCTTTTTCGGCCAGCATGAGGGTGGGGGCATTGGTGTTGCCCGAGGTGAGGGTGGGAAAAACCGAGGCGTCAATCACGCGCAGGCCTTGCATGCCGTGCACCCGCAGTTGGGCGTCTACCACCGCCTGGCGCGGGTCTGTTCCCATGCGGCAGGTGCTGACCGGGTGGAACACAGTGGAGGCGCGTTGGGCGATGTCGTCCATGATGTCTGCAGCCGATTGCACAGCCGGGCCTGGTGTGATTTCCCGCTCAATCACGGCCTGGAAGGCGGGTGTGGCGGCCAGCCGGCGCACCAGGTGGGCCGCAGCAAACATGGCGTCCAGATCGTGCTGGGTGGCGAGTGAGTTGGGTACAATGCGAGGCGCCTGCAGCGGGTCGGTGCTGAGCAGCGCCAGGTGGCCACGGCTGTCAGGCCGGCAGGGTTGGGCGCTCAGCGAAAAGCCGGCAAAGGCGTCAGGCGCTGTGAGTTCGCGCTTGCCGGGTACTGCGCGCAGGTAGCTCAGCGGCGAAAAATACAGCTGCATATCCGGGTGCTCCAGCCCCTCGCGCGAGCGGCAAAAGCCACCGCCCTGGTTGACGCTGAGCGCCAGCGGGCCACGCCGGGTGGCCAGGTACTTAAAGCCGGCCCACAGCTTAGCCGGCCAAGGGCCCAATTCGTTGTTAAGGGTGGGCACGCGCGAACGGTACACATAGTCAATGCACAGGTGGTCCTGCAGGTGCTGGCCCACGGCCGGGCTGTCCAGCACCAGCGGCAGCTGTAGCGCCGCAAGATCCGCCGCCGGGCCCACCCCGGACAGTTGCAGCAGCTGCGGCGTGTTGATGGCACCAGCCGCCAGGATGACCTCGCAGCGGGCCCGGCTGGTGTGGCGCTGGCCGTGCTGCAGGTACTCGATGCCGGTGGCGCGCCGCCCGTCAAAGGTGATGCGGGTGGCCTGTGCGCCGGTTTCTACACGCAAATTGGGCCGCCCCCGTGCCGGACGCAGGTAGGCACTGCTGGCCGAGGC
>JBIKZZ010000454.1:0-2505 GCA_044354435.1 Rhodoferax sp.
CGGTGGCACGGGCAAAGGCCCAGGGGTAAAGCGCCGAGCGGATGTTGCCCAGGTGGATGAAGCCGGTGGGCGACGGGGCAAAGCGGGTGCGGGTTTTGCTCATGACAAAGTATCCAGGCCAAGCGCCAGGTCGGCCTTGATATCGTCCAGGTGTTCCAGCCCCACCGCCACGCGGATCAGGCCCTGGCCGATGCCGGCGTCCTGGCGTTGCGGCTCGGTCAGGCGGCCATGCGAGGTGCTGGCCGGGTGGGCGGCCAGGGTTTTGGTGTCGCCCAGGTTGGTGGACAGCGACAGCACCTGCATGGCGTCCAGCACGGCAAAGGCACGGGCGCGGGCCTGCTCGGGGTTGGCGGCTTTCGCATCAAACGACAGCACCGCGCCGCCCACACCCGATTGCTGCGCCATAGCCAGTGCATGCTGCGGGTGGCTGGCCAGCCCGGGGTAATGCACCCGGCTGACGGCGGGATGGTCTTGCAGCCACTGCGCCAGGGCCAGCGCCTGGTCAGATTGGGCGCGCATACGCAGGTCCAGGGTTTCCAGGCCCTTGAGCACCACCCAGGCGTTGAAAGGCGCCAGCGACATACCACTGCTCTTGAGCACCGGCAAAAACTTCTCTGTGACCATGGCCTGGCTGGCGCAAAGGGCACCCGCCATGACGCGGCCCTGGCCGTCCAGGTACTTGGTGCCCGAGTGCATGATGATGTCAGCCCCAAACAGCACCGGGCGCTGCAGCGCCGGCGTGGCAAAGCAGTTGTCCAGCGCCAACAGGGCGCCGGCATTGTGGGCAATATCGGCCAGGGCCTGGATGTCGCACACCTCGGTCAGGGGGTTGGTGGGTGTCTCGGCAAACAGCAGCCTGGTGTTGCTGCGCATCGCGGCCTGCCAGGCGGCGGTGTCGGTTTGCGACACAAAGGTGGATTCCACGCCAAAGCGGGCCAGGTCGGTGCCAATGAGCCGGATGGTGGAGCCAAACATCGAGCGCGAGCACACGATGTGGTCACCGGCCTTGAGCAGGGCCAGGCACATCATCAAAATGGCAGACATGCCCGAGGCGGTGCCAATGGCGGCCTCGGTGCCTTCCAGCGCGGCCAGCCGCTGCTCGAAGCTGCTCACGGTGGGGTTACCGTAGCGGCCGTAGGTATAGCCTTCTTCCTCACCGGCAAAGCGGCGCGCTGCCGCCTCGGCCGTGGGTTGCACATAACCGCTGGTCAGGTAGAGGGCTTCCGAGTTTTCACCATACTGGCTGCGGGCTACGGCCTCGCGCACAGCAAGCGTGTCGCGGTGCAAGGGGCGGGGTGGTGGTTTGGGCTGGGTCATGGCTCAGTCTTCATGGTTGGGCAGGGCCAGGCGCGAGTTGTCCTCCAGGGCCTCCTCGTGCTGGGGGCGGTCAGCATTGAGCCGGGCGATGTCGGTGGCGGTGATGTCGCCGGTCACGTACACGCCGTCAAAACACGAGGCGTCAAAACCCTGGATGGCCGGGTTGAGCGAGCCGATGGCGCGCTTCATGGCGTCCACGTCCTGGTAGATCAGGGCGTCGCAACCGATGATCTCGCGAATCTGCTCCACCGTGCGGTCGTGCGCCACCAGCTCATGGCTGGTGGGCATGTCGATGCCGTACACGTTGGGGAAGCGCACCGGCGGCGCAGCGCTGGCCATGTAGACCTTGCGGGCGCCGGCATCGCGCGCCATTTGCACAATCTCGCGGCTGGTGGTGCCGCGCACGATGGAGTCGTCCACCAGCAGCACGTTGCGGCCCTTGAACTCGCTGGCGATCACATTGAGCTTTTGCCGCACCGATTTTTTGCGCACCGCCTGCCCCGGCATGATGAAGGTGCGCCCCACGTAGCGGTTTTTAACGAAGCCCTCGCGGTAGGGCAGACCCAGCAGCTGTGCCAGCTGCGCGGCGCTGGGGCGGCTGGATTCGGGGATGGGGATGACCACGTCAATCTCGCTGGGCGGCACGGTAGAGATCACCCGCTTGGCCAGGGTCTCACCCAGGTTCAGCCGCGCCTGGTACACCGAGATGCCGTCCATCACCGAGTCCGGCCGGGCCAGGTATACAAATTCAAAAATGCAGGGGTTGAGCACCGGGTGTTCGGCACACTGCTGCGCGTGTACGGTGCCGTTCAGGTCAATGAAGATGGCCTCGCCCGGCGCCACATTGCGCTCGAAGCGGTGCGCGGTGCCCTCCAAAGCCACTGATTCGCTGGCCACCACCACTGTGCCCTCGCTGCGCCCCAGGCACAGCGGCCGGATGCCAAACGGGTCCCGAAAGGCCAGCACGCCGTGACCGGCGATCAGGGCAATCACGGCGTAAGAGCCGCGCACGCGGCGGTGCACCTTGCGCACGGCGTCAAACACATCGGCCGGCTGCAGCGGCAGGCCGCGTGTGGTTTTGTCGATTTCGTGCGCCAGCACGTTGAGCAGCACCTCGGAATCGCTCTCGGTGTTGATGTGCCGGTGGTCGGTGCTGAACAGCTCAGCCTTGAGCGCCTTGGCATTGGT
>JBIKZZ010000073.1:0-11651 GCA_044354435.1 Rhodoferax sp.
CGTCCTGGCGGACAAGCCTGGCGTCACCAGCTTCGCGCAGCTGGAGCAAGTGCGGGCAGCCGTCGCCGAAACAGGACGTATCTTTTCCATCTGCTTCTCCGAGCGCCATCTGGTGCCGGCGGTGGAGCATGCACTGGATCTGGTCCGAACAGGAGCCATTGGCGAGCCGGTACAGACATTGGGCATGGGGCCGCACCGCCTGAACGCGGCAATCCGGCCCGCATGGTTTTTCGAGACCGGACAATTTGGCGGCATCCTGGTGGACATCGCGTCGCACCAGATTGACCAGTTCCTGCTGTTCACGGGGGCGACCGACGTGTGCATTGCGCACAGCCATGTTGGGCATTACGGCTCTGCAACACGTGATGATTTCCAGGATTTCGGCGAGATCATCTTGCAAGCTGCCCGGCATCGAGGCTATGTGCGCGTGGACTGGTTCACGCCCGATGGCATGCCGACTTGGGGCGATGGCCGCTTGTTCGTGACGGGCACACAGGGCAGTATCGAGATACGCAAATACTTGGACATCGAAGGCCGGCCCGGAACGGGCCACTTATTTCTGGCCGACCGCAAAGGCACGCGCCATATTGACTGCGACCAAATGCCCATACGCTATTTCCAATCCTTGCTGGAAGACATCTCCAATCGCACTGCGCATTGCATGGCTCAGGAACACGTATTCAAGGTGTGCGAACTGTCACTGCAAGCCCAGGCACAGGCCCACACCGCCCAAGGCATATCCATATGAGCAATCGCACGGGCATGCCGAGTCCCGCACGGGCCCAAACCCCCTCCCCACCCAGCGCCGGCGCTGCCCGCGCACGCGACAACGAGCGCCCGCTGGTCGAAGACATTCGCCTGCTGGGCCGCATTTTGGGTGACGTGATCCGCGAACAAGAAGGCCAGGCGGCTTATGAGCTGATCGAGCAGGTGCGCAAACTCTCGGTGGGTTTCCGGCGTGACGCCGACGCCGAAGCCGACAAGACCCTGAAAAAACTGCTCAAAAGCCTGTCGGGTGACCAGACCGTCAGCGTCATCCGCGCCTTCACGTATTTCAGCCACCTGGCCAACCTGGCCGAAGACCGCCATCACATCCGCCGCCGCGTCGTGCACGAGCGCGCCGGTGACACGCAAGAAGGCAGCATCGAGGTGGCGCTGGCCCGCCTGCGCTGGGCCGGCATTTCGCCCAAGGTCATTTCGCAAACGCTGGCGCACAGCTTTGTCTCGCCGGTGCTCACCGCCCACCCGACCGAGGTGCAGCGCAAAAGCATTCTGGACGCCGAGCGCGTGATTGCCCAGCTGCTGACAGCGCGCGACGACATCAAGGCGCTGGCCGCCGCCTCCAACGCCGCCAAAGACGCACTCAGCCCGCGCGAGCTGGCCGCCAACGAAATGCAATTGCGGGCACGCGTCATGCAACTGTGGCAAACGCGCCTGCTGCGCTTTTCCAAGCTCACGGTGGCCGACGAGATTGAGAACGCGCTGAGCTACTACGAAGCCACTTTTTTGCGCGAGATTCCCAAGCTTTATGCCAACCTCGAGCGCGAGCTCGGCCAGCAACCCGTGCACAGCTTTTTGCGCATGGGCCAGTGGATAGGCGGCGACCGCGACGGCAACCCCAACGTCAGCGCCCAGACGCTGGAATACGCCCTCTCCCGCCAGGCCGACATGGCGCTGCGCCACTACCTGACCGAAGTGCATTACCTGGGCGGAGAACTGTCGGTGTCAGCCATGCTGGTTCAGGTCAGCCCGGCCATGCAGGCGCTGGCCGAAAGCTCGCCCGACACCAACGAGCACCGCCAGGACGAGCCCTACCGCCGCGCCCTCACCGGCATCTACGCGCGGCTGGCCGCCACACTCAAGGCGCTCAGCGGCGGCGAGGCCGCACGGCACGCCGTGGCCCCGCAAAACCCCTACGCCCTGGCCGAAGATTTTCTGGCCGACCTGCGCATCATCGAGAGCTCTTTGCAGGGCCACCACGGCGGCGCGCTGGCCACCCAGCGCCTGCACCCGCTGATACGCGCGGTGCAGGTTTTTGGCTTTCATCTGGCCACGGTGGACTTGCGCCAAAGCTCAGACAAGCATGAAGAAGTGATTGCCGAACTGCTGGCCACGGCGCAACTCGAGCCCCGCTACGCCAGCTTGAGTGAAGCTGACAAGCGCACGCTGCTGCTGCGCCTGCTGGCCGACGCGCGGCCGCTGCGCGTCATCGGTGCCGGCTATTCAGCGCACACCCGCGGCGAACTGGCCATTTTTGAAGCCGCCCTCACCGCCCGCCAGCGCTACGGCCACCAGGCCATTCGCCACTACATCATCAGCCACACCGAAACCGTCAGCGACCTGCTCGAAGTGTTGCTGCTGCAAAAAGAAGTCGGCCTGATGCGCGGCACCCTTGAAGGCGTGTCAACGAACAACGCACCGGTCAACGACCTGATCGTCGTGCCGCTGTTTGAAACCATCGAAGACCTGCGCAACGCCGCGCCCATCATGCGCGAGTTCTACCAGCTGCCCGGCGTGGCCGCGCTGGTGCAACGCAGTGGCGCCGAGCAAGACATCATGCTGGGCTACTCCGACAGCAACAAGGACGGCGGCATCTTCACCAGCAACTGGGAGCTGTACCGCGCAGAGATGGCGCTGGTCGAGCTGTTTGACCAGCTGGCCGACTCGCACAACATCCAGCTGCGCATGTTCCACGGCCGCGGCGGCACGGTGGGGCGTGGCGGCGGCCCCAGCTACCAGGCCATCCTGGCGCAGCCACCGGGCACCGTGCGCGGGCAGATTCGGCTGACCGAGCAAGGCGAAGTGATCGGCTCCAAATACGCCAACCCCGAGATCGGCCGGCGCAACCTCGAAACCCTGGTCGCCGCCACGCTCGAAGCCACGCTCTTGCAGCCTACCAAGCCAGCTTCCAAAGCCTTTCTGGAAGCCGCCAGCCAACTGTCTGCCGCCAGCATGGCCGCCTACCGCGCGCTGGTGTACGAGACCCCGGGCTTCACCGACTACTTTTTCAGCGCCACGCCGATCCGCGAAATTGCCGAACTCAACATCGGCTCGCGCCCGGCCTCCCGCAAAGCGACCCAAAAGATAGAAGACTTGCGCGCCATTCCCTGGGGCTTCAGCTGGGGCCAGTGCCGCCTGGCCCTGCCCGGCTGGTACGGCTTTGGCTCGGCGGTCAACCGCTGGCTGGACGCCGGCCCGCACACACGCAAGGAAGGCCTGGCGATGCTGCAAAAAATGTACAAGCAGTGGCCGTTTTTCAGCACCCTGCTCAGCAACATGGACATGGTGCTGGCCAAGAGCGACCTGGCACTGGCTTCACGCTACGCCGAACTGGTGAGCGACACCCGACTGCGCAAAAAAACCTTTGCCACCATCGAAGCCGAATGGCAGCGCACCGCCGAAGCCCTGAGTCAGATCACCGGCCACAAACAGCGCCTGGCCGGCAACGCCGCCCTGCAACGCTCCATCCGCCACCGCTTCGCCTACATCGACCCGCTGCACCACCTGCAAGTCGAGCTGATCCGCCGCTACCGCGAAGGCAAAGCAGACGAACGCGTGCAGCGCGGTATTCACATCTCGATCAACGGCATTGCGGCGGGCTTGCGGAACACGGGTTGAAAGGCACCATTAAAGGCGCTAAAATAAGCACCTTTAATGGCACCCGGAGTGACGCATGGCACATCAAATCCTTTCTGAGACCTCCGCCAAATAGTCTTGTGTCACAGAGTCGACGACCTCCAGTTAAAGGATCCCTCCTATGGCCGCCTACCTCATCGTTGACACCCTGCTGGACAACCCCGAACGCTACGAAGCGTACAAGGTCCAAGCAAAACCCCTGGCCGAGCAATTTGGCGGGGAGTATCTGGTGCGCGGCGGGGCCATGACGGTCAAAGAGTCTGACCTCTGGAGCCCCACCCGCATGGTGGTGATCCGTTTTGCCGATGCGGCTACGGCCAACCGGTTCTATGACTCCGCCGAATACCAGGCCATCCTGCCGATCAGCAAAGAGTCGGCACGGCGCACCGGGTTTGTGGTCGAGGGTGTGTAGTCGGCAAATCCGGCTCCGAAGGCCATACATTGAATGGCCTTCAACCTCGATTCATTCCAGTGCCGAGACTGCTCCAAGTCAGCCCCCCCACAAAAACTGCTGTTCAATTCATTTTTTATTTTTAGCAAAAATCATTGATTTTTAACAAATTAGGAGTTAAATTTCAAGATCTGATTTCCCCAAGCAGGAGCGGCTATGAAAAAAGTGTTTTTAGGCTTAGTGTGTTTGCTGGGCCTGGTGGCCTGCGGTGGAAGCGGAGGAGGTTCGGCAAGTTCTGGTGGTACTGCCGGTGGTTCTGCAGGAACCGTGAACGGCATCAGCACAGCATCCTCAATGAGCGCTGTTGGCGCGACTCAATGAAGCGAGGCGCCCATATGAAAACACAACAACTTTCTTTAGGCTTGGCCCTTCTGGCCGCTTCATTAGCTGCTCAGGCCACGCTGCCCACCTCTGGCGCTTATGTCAGCGATCCGCAATCAGAATACGTACAAGATCAGACCAGTGATGGCACCAGCCAGGCTAGCAAAATCCTGTGTTACATGGCCAACACACGGCCAGATGCGATGGTGAATTTAGGGCCCTATATTGCGTTCATTGACGAGCCGCAATGCGCAACCAATAAGGCAGATGCTTCCAACAGCTCCTCTGAAGGAGGCGGTTCATCTGTCAATTACACCCGCATGCGCTTGAATTCGACACGGGCCAGCAACACCAGCGCACAGATCGTCAAGGGGCATGCCAGCATCACTATGGGGCAGAACAACACGCCCGCATATGTCTACATTTACGCTTCCGGCACAGAAGCGCCCAGCGCTAGCGCACCCAATGGTGTTGTCGCCATGAATATGGGGGCTTTGACCGTTGCCAATCAAAGAGTCATGCGGGGCAAAATCAGTGCGACCGCTTCTGGCATCCAGTTTTCGATGAATGAAGCTGGGGCCGCCAACTACCAACTTTACGTTGACGGTAATGAAACGGCTGGGTCAGGAGCTATTCGCTACCCCAACAGTCAAAATGTCACGCAGACCATCACCTTCGGCTACAACGCCACCGCTTTCTGCCGCAACGATGGAACCAACCCAACAGCTTGTTTTAATCGATCCAAAGCAGAGGCAAATTCGTCGGTTTGGCGCTATGGTGTTTACAACGACACCACCGGTGCGCGTTATGACATTGATGGCCCTGGTTTCCCTGTCAAAAACACCACCACAGGTGAATACGGTTTTGCAAGCTATTGGGGCATCTGGTTCCCAACCGCTGTGACTAATGGCGCAACACTTCAATCACTGGCGAGTTCACCAACCAATTACACCGTGGTGAAAACAGGCGGACGACTGACCAAGGTTACTTTGGTATCCAGCACCTTGAATGAAGTAGCCAAGGTCCCCTTCAATTTTATGCCCCAAACGACGACTGCCGTCACAGGCGGAAACCTGACTGCTTACAACACCTATGAAGGCTATTGGGATAGTTCAGCCACTAACTTTGCCATCACTAGCCAATTGACTTGCGGGCAGACCGGTTGTTTCAAAACTCAGGTTTCCTATACCGCAACGGCCGCGCAGATGAATACCGCCACAACCATGAACGGTAGTGGGTTTGGTTTGAATGGTTGGTCGCAAGGTTTAGGGGGTAACCTCATGGTTCCTTCGAGCACCTTAACAGCCACGTCTCCCGGTACAGGTGTCGTGAAGTACAACGTTCAGTCAGTGGTGATGCCTGGCGATACAGTGCCTGCGACCCTCAAATGCGCAAGAGACTGTCCAACCAAAACCCTTTTACAAAATATTACCGCTAACACGAGCCCCTACACAGCTAACACCAAGCAAAAGGGTGGTGGCACTGCCGCAGCAGACGTTGTGAGCTATACATGGAGCAGCGCAAACTACACATTGTCTGATAGCAGTGGCTCTTTGACCAATTCCCTTTTAACAGGTAGAACCTTGCCGCCACAAAATATGGGTGGCATCAGAACTGGTGCACTGGTTGATGCCACCGGCAACAAGTGGACAGCAACGGGTAGCATGGATTGCAATGGCGCGCAAGGAACTGGCCAGTTCTTTTGCGACTTCAAAGCCAACGGCGAAACCACTTATTACTACTGGGAAAACGGTACCAACGACTATCAAAGTGCAACCTTCTTGAAGAAGACTTCTGATAATTCCGTGGTGGCCTTCACGCCACCACAATCTGCTACTTTTGATGTGCCTAACGATTCAACCAAATACGGTACTTTTGCGGGTGCCAAGTTGAATTTGCAATTCATGGGTTTCGGTAATATGGGTGGTATCCCTGGTCGATGCTTCTCCCCACAAACCAACCAACCCGCAGACTGCGGCCCCACCGCACGCTATGTGCCAGCGTTTTCTATTCCAGAAAACACTGCCAACAGCCAACTGGGCAAGCTGACGATCAACAATGCCACCAAGTGGGTGAAGTATCTCGATCGCGAGATTCGTTTCAAACGTGTGGGTGTAGTTGGCACCAACGGCTTCGCAATCCCCAACGGGATCACCTTGGGATCAGCGGCTAATCTGCCCGCCGCCATGGTCTTGACGGGTGATGCAGACGATCCATCTGTGAGTTCCAACAGTAACTACGCAGGTGCGGTAACTGCCAACGATTTCCTGGCTGCACCTTCCGTGATTCACGGTGTTGTTCAGTAAGCGCTCATCGTTTTTCAATATCAACACACCACCCCAAGGCCGCCTTGGCTTTGGGGTGGCTTTTTTGTCTCCGTCTTTGTTCATGGCCTTTTCCTGTGGGCCTTGTCTAGCGCCTTAACGCCTAAACCTGCAGAGCTGCTAGGCTCACTGATGGGCAGTCCGCGTAAGGGCATTCAGGTCTACATGACCCAAGCATCCAGCGCAGGTCAGGCCAACACACCGGACAAGTCACCAACCGCAAACCAAGGTGTAGAACCTAGTATTGTTTCTTCCAAGAGCAAAGACGAAACCGCCCAAGGCGGTGATATGAAACCTGCCCCGAATATTCAAGGCACCAATGACTCCGGGGCTAACGGTGTCATGCAACCGCTACCCAGAACCGACCAAGTCTCTGGCCGACAAAGTGGCTTCTTAGGGCCGTCCACGCCCGCAGGCACACCGGAAGGCTCTATCCCCTTGAGTGTCGAATGGGCGATGCGACGGCAATCAGCACTGCGCACTATCGGGATGCAAATGGACTTCATGCGGCAAGCCTTTGTGATGGAAGAAGGTTCCACCTGTCTGGTGGGCTTGAACCAAGCCAGCTGCAACCCACCCAACCCGGGCTTGATGGGTTTTTTAAGCAGTCGCTACAACGAGATGCATCTGCTCGACCCCAGCCTGCCCGCCATGCAGTGGCGCAGCCACGGATATGGTCAGTGGTCTTTCGAGTTTCAAAACTAATTCATACCTCGTGTTCCAGGGACCAGCCATGGCGTGCGGCACGCACACGCAAGCTGTTCTTTACAGATTCGTCGAGATTGCGAACGGTGAGGCTGCCCATGCGATAACTCCAATTAATTGCATTGAACCTAAATCCGGCTACAGGGGCTTCCCACGAAGTCAAGCACCGGCTGACGAAATCGTCTTCATGGACCACGGCCAAATCATTGAGCAAGCGCCGGTAACAACATTCTTTGGCGCACCGCGAACCGAACGCGCCAAAGATTTCCTGCAAAAGATATTGAGCAAAATATAGGCCGGTCAACAGTCAACGGAAGCGTCCGACTGATCGGCTTATGGCTTCTCCATGGACTTAATACGTGCTGGCCAAAGGCGCTGCACCACCTCCCGCTCACGGCCATAGGCATAACAACTGTCTATCTTGTTGACCTGGCTTTCAAGGTTCGTGATCCTGTCAGTCCGCAGCGCGTTGATCGCTTGGTAAGCGGTCGATCCAAGCGGTATCAGCACCTCCATCAGGTGCGTACAGCTCGCAGCACCACGCAGCTTCTCCTTGACGCGCGATGACCATCCTTTTGCAACACGGTCTCCAACCAACACGGACAATGTTTTTTCCGCCTCTTTGCAGATTGCAAACGGTGTCACATCGGACGAGGCCTCAATGGCCTTGACCTCATAAGCCGCATCGATGGTCAATCGAAGCCATAGATCATGCAATGGAGTCCCAGCCGGCCAAGGCGTGGGCGTGCTGAAGCGCTGAAAGTCAAACGGCTTGGTATCTACAAGGTGCACTTCCACGTCGAATAAACCATCGTCACGGGCATAGGCCTGCATGTCGATGACACGACGGTGTATGTCGCGTCGCACATTTGGGGCTGAAAGTGGCATTCGGTCCTATCCTTCTTTAAAAGCGGGCGCTGACCCGGCAGCCAGCAACTGCCCGTCCACCATCTGAATCTGCCGTGCGCAACGGCTGGCCAGGGCCGGGTCATGGGTGACGATGAGGCAGGCCGACCGCTGCGTCTGGTTGACGCTTTGCAAGAGCTCAAAAATGTCGTTGGCGCTGTGGGTGTCGAGATTGCCTGTGGGCTCGTCGGCCAAGATCAGGCGCGGCGACAGGGCCAGCGCGCGCGCCACCGCCACCCGCTGCTGCATGCCGCCTGAGAGTTGCGAGGGCCGCTTGTGCGCAGCATCCTTCAAACCCACCTGATCAAGCAAGCGCAGGGCGGTGTCCCGGGCTTGCGGCGTGGGCCAACCAGAGTCAATGATGGCCGGCATCATCACGTTCTCCAGGGCCGTGAAGCCGGGCAACAGGTGGTGAAACTGAAAAATGAACCCGATGCTTCGACCCCGCAACGCGGTGATGGCGGCATCGTCAAGCCCCGCCGTGTCTTGGCCACCCACCAGCAGCTTGCCACTGGTCGGCGGTTCCAGCAAGCCGATCAGGTTGAGCAGCGTGCTTTTGCCCGAACCCGAGGGCCCGGTCAACGCCGAAAAATCACCTTCCTGAATGCACAGGTCTATGCCGTGCAGCACCTCTGCGACCACGGGCGTACCCAGGCCGTAGCTCTTACGGATCTGGTGCATGGCGATGATGGGCGTCATGGTGCGGGGGCCTGCCATCAAACTCGGATAGCCTGAACTGGGTCCAGGCGGGCGGCGCGGCGGGCAGGCAGCGCCGCTGCCAGCAAACCCACCACCAAGGCTAGCGCGCAGGCCGACAGCACCACCCCCGGGTCAAGCTCGCCACTGAGCAAAGCCGTGCCATCCGCATTGCGCGTGATGCGGGCAAAAAAATTGAGCAAGCCCAGCGACAGTGCCGACCCCAAGGCCGACCCCACCAGGCCATACAGGCCGCCCTGCAGCAAAAAGACCGACATGATGCGCTGCGGGCTGGCACCCATGGCCCGCAGAATGCCGATCTCCTTTTGTTTTTGCACCACCGACACCACCAGCACGCTGGCGATGCCCACCGCCACAATGATGGTTACAAAGAAGCGGATCAGGTTGTTGGACATGCTTTGGCTGTTCAGGGCCGAGAGCAACTGCGCGTTGGTTTGCATCCAGCTGTCCACAGTCAAACCGGTCTGCGCCTGCAGCAGGCGCGCCGTGGTCTCTGCTGCAAACAGGTTCTCCACCCGCAGGTCCAGCTGCGTGATGCCGCCGGGTAAGTCCAACAGGGTTTGCGCTAACTTAATGCTGGTAAACACCCAGCGGCGGTTGAAATCGCGGTTACCAATGTCAAAAATGCCAGCCACGCTGACCAGGTCATTGCGGCCACCCACAGTGACCAGCCGCAATTTGTCGCCCACCGTGATGCCCAGGTCTTTGGCCAGCTCGCTGCCAATGACCACATTCGTCCCACTCACGTCAAACAGGCCCTGGCGGAGGTATTTGGCCATGCGCACAATGCGCTGGTAGGCCTGCGGCTCGACACCCATCAAGGCGATGGACTGGCTGGCATCGGCCCGCACCGCAAAGCCGGCGCCGGACACCATGGGCGACACCGCCAGCACGCCCGGGGTCTGGGCGGCCAACTGCGCGACAGAGCTCCACTGATCCACACTGCGCAAGCGTTGGGCGCGTGGCTGGATGATGGCGGCCGTGCTGTCGGGCGAGAGCGTGGTGTGGTTAGCCGCCTGGGGCGGGCGGATCACGACATGGGCCTGGCTGCCCAAGGTCTTGTCGATGATGGACACCTGCAACTGGCTGATCAGCGTCGTTAAAAAAATGATTACCGCCACACCACCCGTGACCCCGGCCAAAATGAGCACGGTTTGCATGCGACCCTCGCGCAGGTAGCGCAGGCAGACCATCCAGGCAAAGGGCAAACGCACAGTCATGGCGGCAAGCAGTGGCTGCTTACTGCGTTAGCCCGGGAATCGGCTGTGCGTTGCCCTTGGGAACGCGCTCGGCTTGCTCGCGCACGCGGTCGCCGTCTTCGGCAGATGTGGTGGGTGTGATGACCCGGTCCCCGGCGGCCAAGCCCTCCAGCACCTGGGTGGTGCCGACACCCCGCAAACCCAACACCAACTTGACTTTTTCTGCGCGGCCACCGCGGTTGACCAGGGCATAGGCGCCGCCATTCGCGTCGCGCCGCACCGCATCGGTGGGCAGCTTCAAAGCATTGGCTGCCTGCGCGGTGATGATTTCGACACTGACCGTCATGTCAGGGCGCAGGTCGCCCGCGCCGGCGTCCACCCGCAGCTTCAAGTCAACCGTGCCGCGCTGGGCGTCAACCGCCGGGGCAATGAAGGTCAGCGTGGCATTGAAAGGACGCTCCGGGTAGGCATCGGCGGTGGCGCGTGCGGTTTGGCCGAGCTTGAGGTAGCTCAGGTTTTTCTCATCCACGCTGGCCTGGATGCGTGTCTCATCACCACTGACCAGGGTCAGGAGGGTGCGGCCGGGCTGTGCCGTGTCGCCCGGATCAGCGGCTCGGCTGATGACGGTACCGGCCACTGGCGCACGCAAACTGAGCTGATCGAGTCGGCCCAAGGCTGCCCGTTCGGCGGCCAGGGCCTGCGCGAGGCGGCTCTGTGCCAGTTCGGCTTCGGCCCCGCCCGCGCCAGTGCCTGCCGCCTGAGCGATGGCGGCCAGCACGGCAGACGCACTGGCCGTGGCCGCACGCTGCGCATCATCGAGCCGCGACGGAGAAACAAAGCCCTGCTGCACCAGTTGGCGGACACGGGCCAACTCGTTTTGGGCATGGGTGTCGGCCGCGCGCGCCTGCGCCAGCTGCTGGACACTCACCGGCACTTGTACAGAATTGAGCTGACGAATACGCCCGCGTGCTTCTGTCACCGCCGCCTTGGCCTGGGCCAGGTTGGCTACCGCCTCATCGTCGCGCAGGCGCACCAGCACCTGCCGAGCCTGCACGGCATCGCCCTCGCGCACCAAAATAGCCTCAATGCGTGCGGTATTCTGGCTGGCCAACTCGGTGCGGCCCACGCTGGCAATGCGCCCGCTGGTCACCACAGACTGCACCATCGGCCCCTGAGTGACCACCACCACCTCCACCGGCTTCCCACGGCCAGACAACGCCAACCAAGCAGCGCCACCGGCGGCGATCAAGGCGAGCAAAACCCACACTGTGCGCGAAACTTTCATCCTGCCATTGTGCTTGATCGCTTACAGAGTGACTGGCTTCGGGCAACGGCTATCTTCAAAAAATTCGGGCGGTTGAGATGCGACAGCCCATCAGGCACTGAACAGCT
>JBIKZZ010000381.1:0-3173 GCA_044354435.1 Rhodoferax sp.
AGGCCGCCCCACAGTCTCGTTGCCCGATGCAAAAGTCTCGTAGATCAACAGACCGCCCGGCGCCACACTGTCAGCCAGGGTCTGCAGCAGGGGGCGCCATAAGTAATTAGTGACCACAACAGCGTCAAACTGACGCGGCTGCCCAGCCTCCAGCATAGGCCAGGGGCTGTTTTCGATGTCGGCCAGCACGGTCTCTGCCACACCGCTGAGTCCTGCGAGGGCGTCCTCGGCGCGGTCCAACCCGGTCACCTGGTGGCCCAGCGCTGCGAACCAGCGCACATGCCGGCCGTGGCCGCAGGCCACATCCAGAACAGTCCCGCCAAAGGGCACCAGTGAGCCCCAGCGCCGCACCCAATCGGACGGCGCGAGGCCGCGATGCGCTATTTTTTCCATAGCATCACCATCAATATCCACGGGGGCTGGAGCCCAAAATCATCAAAAGCATGACCAGAGCTGATTGGCTACGGTGAGAAAAAAAACGGGTTGTGTGTAGAGCGAAAAAACCAGCAGCAGCACGGCCAGAGCCAATAACTGCCCCGCCCAGATCGGCCAGCGTTTCACGCGCCCACCGTGCGAAGAGGCGGGGCCGTTCGCTGAATGGCAGCCTCCTTGACCGGCAGGTTGACCAGGGCGGCAAAGACACCGAGCGCAATGGCGAGGTACCAGACCACGTCATAGCTGCCAGTCTTGTCATACAGGTAGCCGCCCAGCCATACCCCCATGAAGGAGCCGATCTGGTGGCTGAAGAACACAAAGCCACCCAGCATCGACAGGTGGGCCACGCCAAAAATCTGTGCCACGGTGGCGTTGGTGACTGGCACAGTGGACAGCCAGAGCAGGCCCATGACCGAGGAAAATACATAAACACTGGCTGGCGACAGCGGCACCAGCAAAAAGAGTGCAATGGCGGCGGCCCGGGCCAGGTAAATGAAGGCCAGGATATTTTTCTTGGGCAGGCGCTGACCCAGCATGCCGGCGCCATAGGTGCCGAAGATATTGAACAGCCCGATCAGTCCCAGCGCGTAGCTGGCAACTTGCGGCGACAGGCCATGGTCTTTCAGGTAGCTCGGCATGTGCACCCCGATAAACACCACCTGAAAGCCGCACACAAAGTAGCCTGCCATCAACAATTGGAAACTGCGGTAGCGGAACGCTTCTTGCACCGCCTGCCAGATGCTCTGCTCGCGCTGGGCGGGCGCACCGCCGGCAAAGCCGGGTTCGCGCAGCCAGCGCGCCAGCGGAACCACCACCAGCACGGCCAAGCTCAGCGCCGTCAAGGCCTCTTGCCAGCCCAGGCGCTCGATCAGAAGGCCCTCCACCGGCACCATCAGGAACTGGCCGAATGAGCCAGCCGCCGCCGCGATGCCCATGGCCCAAGAGCGCCGCTCAGCCGGCACATTGCGGCCAATCACGCCGTAAATCACGGCATAGGTGGTGCCCGCCTGTGCAATGCCAATCAGCAGCCCCGCCGAGATGGTGAACTGCAAAGGCGTGCTCGCGTAGGCCATGCCGAACAGCCCAAGGGCATAAAAAACAGAACCAGCCACAATCACCCGGAAGGCGCCGAAACGGTCTGACACCATCCCGGCGAAAATACCGAACACCCCCCACGCCAGGTTCTGTATGGCAATGGCAAAGGCAAAGGTCTCTCGGGTCCAGCCCTGGCTCTGGGTGATCGGCTGCAGCCACAGCCCAAAGCCGTGGCGTATGCCCATGGACAAGGTCAGGATGCAGGCGCCGCACAGCAAGACCTGATTGGTAGACAGCATTTTGGTTGGGTCAGTCATCCCTTAAATGTAGCGAATCTAAGACCACGCGGCCGGGGGCCAGTGTCGCCTTGGTCGGGCATGGCTGTGAATTTATACAGCTTTGAGGCCGCTTCGCACTACAATCCGCCCCTATGGCCGTCAAACCCAGCGTTGAATACTCTGAATCGTCGATCCGCGTGCTCAAGGGGCTGGAGCCCGTCAAGCAGCGCCCGGGCATGTACACCCGCACCGACAACCCCCTGCACGTGATCCAAGAGGTGCTGGACAACGCCGCTGACGAAGCGCTGGCTGGGCATGGCAAGAAAATTCGCGTGGTCTTGCACGCCGATGGCGCTGTGAGCATCGAGGACGACGGGCGCGGCATTCCGTTTGGCCTGCATGCTGAAGAAAACGCCCCGGTGATCGAACTGGTCTTTACCCGCTTGCACGCTGGCGGCAAGTTTGACAAGGGGCAGGGCGGTGCCTACAGCTTCTCCGGCGGCCTGCATGGCGTAGGCGTCAGCGTCACCAACGCGCTGGCGAAGCGGCTGGAGGTCATCACTTACCGCGAGGGCATGGTGGCTCAGTTGGCGTTCTCGGGCGGCGATGTGATCGAGCCGCTACAAACCCGCAAGGCGGCTGAGGGCGACCGCAAATCCGGCACCTCGGTTCGTGTCTGGCCCGATGCCCGCTACTTTGAGACACCCAATCTGCCTATGGCCGAGCTGGTGCACCTGCTGCGCAGCAAGGCGGTGCTGATGCCGGGCGTCACGGTCACGCTGGTCAACGAGAAATCTAAAGAGACGCAAAGTTGGGTTTATAAAGGTGGCCTGCGCGATTACCTGATGCAAACCCTGAACGGCGAGCCGGTGATCCCGCTGTTTGAGGGCGAGGGCTTTGCCGATGCGCAGCACGACAGCTTTGCCGATGGCGAGGGTGCTTCCTGGTGTGTGGCATTTACCGAAGACGGCCAGCCGGTGCGCGAGAGCTACGTCAACCTGATCCCCACCAGCGCCGGCGGCACCCACGAGAGCGGCCTGCGTGATGGCCTGTTCCAGGCGGTCAAGAGTTTCATTGAATTGCACGCACTGGCGCCCAAAGGCGTCAAGCTGCTGCCTGAAGACGTGTTTGCCCGCGCCAGCTATGTGCTGTCGGCCAAGGTGCTTGATCCCCAGTTTCAGGGCCAGATTAAAGAGCGGCTGAACTCGCGCGATGCGGTGCGGCTGGTTTCTGGCTTTGTACGCCCGGCGCTGGAGCTTTGGCTGAATCAGCATGTCGATTACGGCAAAAAACTGGCCGAGCTGGCGATCAAAGCGGCGCAAAGCCGGCAAAAGGCCGGTCAGAAGGTCGAAAAGCGCAAGGGCTCCGGCGTGGCGGTGTTGCCCGGCAAGCTGACCGACTGTGAGAGCCGCGACCTGGCGCACA
>JBIKZZ010000382.1:0-3171 GCA_044354435.1 Rhodoferax sp.
CCGCAACATCAACAGCTTTACCTTGGGCGCCCAGTCAGTGAACCCCAAGGTCAAGACCAAGGTGGTATGGGTGAACGGTTGGTTCGACCCACCGAAAGAAACCGAAGCCGCCACCTCGCTGATGAACGGCGGCGCTGACGTGCTGTTCCAGAACACCGACTCACCCGCCGTGCTCAAGGCTGCAGAAGCCAAGGGCAAGCGCGCCTTCGGTTGGGATTCCGACATGACCGCCTATGGCCCCAAGGCCCACCTGGCATCGGCTGTGATCAACTGGGGTCCGTACTACATCAAGGCCACCAAAGAGGCGCTGGATGGCACCTGGAAGGGCGGCACCGGCGTGTGGTGGGGCGTGAAGGAAGGCGCCATTGACATCGTCTCTATTGCTGAAGACGTGCCCGCCGACATCAAGACCAAAGTCGCAGACGTGAAAAAAGGCCTGGCCGATGGCAGTTATGTCATCTGGAAAGGCCCGATCACCGACAACACCGGCAAGGTGCAAATCGCCAAGGACGCGGCAGCTGATGACAAGTTCCTCGGTGGCCTGAACTTCTACGTCAAGGGCGTGGAAGGCAAGATCCCCGGCGGCAAGTAATCCCGCGTTAGTAAAAAGGGCCGCTGTTGAGCGGCCTTTTTTTATGGTGCGCCCAGCATGGGCGCACTACTCAAATAAACGCGATTTAACCGAACGGTACGAATAACTCCCCTACCAATTCGCAGGAGTCAAATATGCAATCTGACGAGGTGGCGCGGCGCGCCTTTTGGACACAGCAGCTCGAAGCGGCCTACACCTTTATGTTTGAAAGCATCCTGCCCTACCCGGTGGTGGAGTGCGGTGAGCCGTTTGTTTCGTTGCGCGAGGCGGCAGCGCAGGCCGATGTCATCGTCGCGTTTTCCTCACTCAAGCATGTCAACGACCTGGACCGGTTGTTTTATTTGCGTGAGGGTCAAAGCCCCAATTTTCTGGGTGCGGCCAAAAAAATGAATGAGCTGGGCTGGGTGCTGCGCGTCGAGGATGGCTATCGGACCCGGGAAATTCAGAAGTACCTTGGCCTCACGCCGAAGGTGTTCGATGCCGTGCTGCAGCGCGTGATGTGGGAACTAGGTGGCAAGGTTCCGAGCCCGGAGTTCATGTTCCGCCGCTGCAGCGCACTGGTAGCTACGGTGCCAAAATTTGCGACTCACATGTCCGGTAGTGCGATCGATATCTCGGTGGTGAGACTCAATGACCCTGCGCTCGAAGTCGACCGCGGTGGGCCGTACCTCGAACTGTCGGAACTAACGCCGATGAACTCTCCGTTTGTCTCGGCCGAAGGGCTGAGGCATCGCACAAAAATCACCGCATTGATGCGCGACCATGGTTTTGTCGAGTACCCGTGGGAGTTCTGGCACTACTCCAGCGGCGATGCCTACGACCAGTTTCTACGAAAGACCGGCAAGCCGGCCATCTATGGTGCTGTGGACTGGGATCCAGTCACCAACGTTGTCACGCCGATGGCCGATGCCACCGCGCCCCTCAACAGCGAAGAGGAAATCCGCACAGAAATTGAAGCAGCGCTGCAACGCCTAGTGAAGTAGGCACTGTTGGCACCCAGGGGCACCCGGTGGTGGCGAATCTGGCTCAGGCGCAGCTCAGCGTACGCCCCCTGGCATGACGTCAACTTCCCCAAGAGCAGTTGCACCTACTTGGCTGAGCGGGATTGCCCGGCCCCCGCATCAGGCCCAGGTATATGCTTAAATCGTTCGGCTCGACAAATTAACACATGGAATAGGTATGAAACGTTTTGCGATTTTCACCGCCTTGGCTCTGGCCGTGGCCGGCTATGCAGTGGCGCAGGTCTATCCACAGCGCCCCATCACCTTTATTGTTCCCTATACGGCTGGTGGCAGCGCCGACGTCATGACAAGAATTGTCCAGGAGAGGCTTTCGGTGCGACTTGGCCAGCCGGTCATGGTTGATAACCGGCCTGGCGCGACGGGCAACGTAGGAGGTGCATTTGTGGCCAATGCCAAGCCGGACGGGCATACCCTGCTCGTTCAGATCACCGGCATCGGCATGTTTCCGCATGTTCTCCCTTCAATGCCCTACGATCCGATCAAGGGTTTTGCAATGGTAGGGACGATCGCAGAATCGCCAACCATCATTGCTGTAAACGCTGCCAGCAAGCTGCGATCGATGGCCGACATGGTGATGGCCGCCAAACAGAAACCGGGCGGCCTCAATATCGGGACCGGTGGCGCTGGATCGCCGCCGCACCTCGTGGCCGAACAAATGGCCAAGCTCAATGGTTTCAAGATTACGCACATTGCCTACCGTGGTGCAGTACCTGCGGTGGTTGATTTACTTGCGGGAACGCTGGACGCCGTCAGTGTCAGTATCGGCGCGATCCAACCGCAATTGATGAGCGGGCATGTGCGTGCCATTGTTATTGCTAGCCCTAACCGTTCTGCACTTGGCCCTGATGTACAGACGACCAAGGAGGGCGGATTCGCTTCGATGAACGGTGGAGTGCGCTATTTCCTGGGTGCGCCTGCCGCAACGCCTCGACCGATCATCGACAGACTTTCGAGGGAGTTGGACCTTGTTCTTCAGGAGCCAGCAATCGCGGCAGCACTCTCGAAGGCTGGATTCGACATCGTTCGTTCAACCCCCGAGCAGGCACAGGCGATGATCCAAGAGCAGTTCGACATGTGGGGGCCGCTTGTGAAAGAGCTAAAGATATCTTTCGAGTAGCGTCGGCCAGAAGTATGAGTGAGCAAGGATGAAGCCAGCAACCAGAGTCGGCACGAAGAATTGAAGCGGGAAATCAGCATCCGGAGCCTGGTCTTCTTGCCCGGCGAGGGGCAGCAACCCACCAATGGCTGGCCGACAAAACCCAGCGTTCTGGTGTTGGGTTTGTCGCTGGAGGCCCCCAAGGTCATGGGACGAAAGTGCGAGTTTGCTCGGAAGCGGGCTGAGATGAACTTCCTGGTAGTTATCTCGAAATTGTGTATCCCGTTTGCTCGAGTTGGAAGCGTTCCTCGGACAAGCCCCAATTGCTCGTAATTTTTCCCTCATTATTGAATCACTGGGGGTAAATTCCCCGCCCCTTGGGGCGTAACGTTATTCTTGGGAGATGAGCGAATACATACACAAGAGCCACAACGTGACGGTGCTGATGTACCACTTGGTGT
>JBIKZZ010000001.1:0-45183 GCA_044354435.1 Rhodoferax sp.
ACCTCTTGGGCGCGCGCGGTGTCGGCAAACGCGCCTACTTGAACGATATAACGGGCGGCCACGTCGGCGCCAGCTTTTGGCGGCACTTGTCCATCCAGCAAGGCTTGTGCCTTGGCAGCTTGGTCCACCTTAGGCTCGGGGGTTGGCACAGGTTTGGGCGCGGAAACCGAAGCCGAGGACGGTGTAGCGGGCAGAATCTCCTCGATCTCCTGCGCAGGGGCAGGGGGTGAGGCGGTGATCACCGTCTCGGCCGCAGCAGGGGGAGTAGCAGCCGGCAAATTCAAGGGTTTGACCTTGTTGCGGTCGGGTATTTCGATCGGGATATCCACCGACACGGGGCGCGGCTGCTGGTCAAAAAGAAAGGGAAACAAGACGACCCCCGCCAGCACCAGCACAGCGGAGCCGATCAGCCGGTGTTTGGCGCGGCGGCGCACCGCCTCGACACTTTCAGGCTGGATGGGTGCTGCGGCGGATAGATCGCCACTGTTGCGGGACTTGAAAAAGGCCATAGGGTGCGGGTCAGGGGTTCAGGTATCAACCATGTGTCGCGCCTTCAGGCGGGGAATGCCGTCTTTCAGAATGCCGCCCACGGTGTAGAACGATCCGAAAACTACAATTCTATCAGCGGGGTCGGCTGCAGCCATGGCCGATTGAAGCGCCGACAACGGGTCGGCATGGGTCGTTGCCACGGCGTCCTTCCGTTGGTTTTGCGCGAGCCATTTGGCGGCCAGACCATGGGCCGAGTCGGCTCTGGCCGTAGGCAGGTCCGTGAAATACCACTTGTCGATCAATGGGTTGACCTTGGCCAGCATGGGGACGAGGTCCTTGTCGGCCATGGCGCCAAAAACCGCGTGTGTCGTCGGAAAATAGCCCATCACATCCAAATTGGCCGCCAATGCAGCCACCGAATGGGGGTTATGCGACACATCCAGCACCAGCGTGGGTTGGCCCGGAACGATCTGGAAACGCCCGGCCAGCTCGACCTGGCCCAGGCCGCTGCGTACCGCCTGCGCCGTCACCGGCAGCCGCTCACGCAGCGTAGCCAATGCGGCCAGTACACCGGCCGCGTTGACCAACTGATTGGCGCCGCGCAAGGCAGGATAAGCCAGGCCGCTGTAGCGACGGCTGCCACGCGCAGCCGTCGTGCTCCAGCCCCACTGCTGTTTGTCGCCCGCCACTTGAAAATCAACACCGGCTCGCCACAGATCGGCATCAATGTCGCGCGCACGGTCCAGCACACTTTGGGGTGGCATCGGGTCGCTCACCACCACGGGGCGCCCGGTGCGCATGATGCCGGCTTTTTCAAACCCGATGGCTTCCCGGTCCGGCCCGAGCAGTTCCATGTGGTCAAGGTCGATGCTGGTGATGATGGCGCAATCTGGGTCGATGATATTGACCGCATCGAGCCGGCCGCCCAAGCCCACTTCCAAAATCACGACATCAAGCGCCTGACGCGCCATCACGTCCAAAATTGCCAGGGTTGAAAACTCAAAATAAGTGAGCGAGATTTCCTCATCATTTTGGCGTCTAGCCCTTTCCACGCTTGAGAATGATGCTACTAATTCAATAGCATTCACCGGCTCACCCAGCAAGCGCAGCCGCTCCTCAAAATGCACCAGGTGGGGCGAGGTGTAAACCCCGGTGCGGTAGCCGGCGTGCCGCAAAATCGACTCCAGCATGGCGCAGGTGGAGCCTTTGCCGTTGGTCCCAGCGACAGTGAAGACGGGGCAGGAGAAACGGATGCCCATTCGTTGGGCAACCGCCTGCACACGCGCCAAGCCCATATCGATGCTTTTGGGATGCAGCCGTTCGCAATGCGCCAGCCATTGGTCCAGGGTTTGGGGTTCGGTCATCATGGTTTTGCCATTGTCGCCGAGTGCGGCATGATGCTGGCCATGACACATCCCGCTTCATCCCTGCAGGTCTTTGGCATTCCAAATTGCGACACTGTCAAAAAAGCCAGAGCCTGGCTCGGCGCCCAAGGGCTGGCTTATGACTTTATCGACTTCAAGAAACAAGGGCTGACCGAGGCCCAGCTGCAGACATGGATAGCTCAACTGGGTTGGCAGGCCCTGGTCAACACCCGCGGAACGACATGGCGCCGACTCAGTGAGGCAGAGCGGTCGGGCGTGACTGACGCGGCCACTGCCAGCGCTTTGATGCGGTCACAACCCAGCCTGATTCGGCGGCCGGTGGTGCAATGGCAGGCCGGTGAGGTGAGCGTGGGCTTCGACCCAGCGGCATGGCAAGCCCGACTTGACGACCGCATCGACCCGACGGTGCTCGCCTAAAATCAAGTCTTTACCTCACAGCATCACGCAACCCACCATGGCCACGATTCTCCAAAACTTGCCGCTCGGTCAAAAAGTCGGCATCGCCTTCTCGGGCGGCCTCGACACCAGCGCAGCGCTGCACTGGATGAAACTCAAGGGCGCCCTGCCCTATGCCTACACCGCCAATCTGGGCCAGCCCGACGAACCCGACTACGACGAGATCCCGCGCAAGGCCATGCAGTACGGCGCGAAGTTGGCACGCTTGGTGGATTGCCGCGCCCAATTGGCCGCAGAGGGCATCGCCGCCCTGCAAAGTGGCGCTTTCCATATCTCCACCAGCGGCCTCACCTACTTCAACACCACCCCGATCGGTCGCGCTGTGACCGGCACCATGCTGGTGGCGGCCATGAAGGAGGACGACGTCAACATCTGGGGCGACGGCAGCACCTTCAAGGGCAATGACATCGAGCGTTTTTACCGTTACGGCCTGCTGACCAACCCTTCGCTCAAGATCTACAAACCCTGGTTGGATCAGTTGTTTATTGATGAACTGGGTGGCCGGGCCGAGATGTCTGCCTTCATGACGCAGGCCGGGTTTGGCTACAAGATGTCGGCCGAAAAGGCCTACTCCACCGATTCCAACATGCTGGGCGCGACCCACGAGGCGAAAGACCTGGAATATTTGAATCGCGGCATGACCATCGTCAACCCCATCATGGGCGTGGCGTTCTGGCGTGACGACGTGGCCATTGCTCGCGAAACCGTGCGGGTGCGCTTTGAAGAGGGCCGTCCGGTGGCACTCAATGGCGTCGAGTACCCCGACCTGGTGGCCCTGATCATGGAGGCCAACCGCATCGGCGGCCGACACGGCTTAGGGATGAGCGACCAGATCGAAAACCGCATTATTGAGGCCAAGAGCCGGGGCATTTACGAGGCGCCAGGCATGGCACTGTTGTTCATCGCCTATGAGAGACTGCTGACCGGCATCCACAATGAAGACACCATCGAGCAGTACCGCGACAACGGTCGCCGCCTGGGCCGGCTTCTGTACCAAGGCCGCTGGTTCGACCCGCAAGCGATCATGCTCAGAGAAACGGCACAGCGCTGGGTGGCGCGCGCGATCACCGGCGAGGTAACCCTGGAACTGCGGCGCGGCAATGACTACTCACTGCTCAACACCGAGTCCCCCAACCTCACCTACCACCCGGAACGACTCACCATGGAAAAAGGAGAGTCAATGTTCTCTCCGGCGGACCGTATTGGCCAGCTGACCATGCGGAATTTGGATATTGTGGATACACGGGCAAAACTAGGCATTTACGCGCAGAGCGGGCTGCTTGGCCGGGACGTCGGGACCGATATGCTGAGCCTGACCGACAAGCCAGCGCCCTCACCCAAACGCTAAGCTAGCGGCCGCTGGCGCGTTGGCGTAGGCCGAGCAGGCCCTGCCCCGCCTGATTTTGTGTCAGGTACGCCTGAGCCACTGGCCGCAGCGCCGCAGGCGTGATACCCAGGGAGGCCAGGCCGGGGAGCCTGCCGCTGGCCACATTGGGCTGGCGCATCGAATCCAGGTTGTCGCGGCTCATCAGTGGCTCGCCTGGGGCCAAGCCCATCAGCGCCGCCTGCAGGTGGCCCAGCCAGTTTGGCAAGCCAAAGACCGGTCGGCCACGCCCCTCCCGAACACCGCTCAATTGACCCGCCAATTGAACCAGCTGTTTCAGGCTAAAGACCTCGGGCCCACACAGCTCCAAAACCTGCGGCGTCTGGTCTGCGGGCAGACCGGGCCGGCGTGTCAGGCAACAGACCACCGCTCTGGCAACATCTTCCACCCAGACCGGCTGAAACTGTGCATTTGCGCCGGCCAAGGGCACAAATGGTGCGAATCTTTGCAAGGCGGCGAACAGATTCAAGAGCTTGTCCTCGGCACCAAAAATCACGCTGGGACGCAGAATGGTCAGCGCGAATGGCGCCTCGGCACCGCTGGCGGCCGCCTGCATCAACGCCGCTTCACCGTGGCTTTTGCTGCGCAGGTACATGGATGGCGCCACCTGTGGTTGCAGGGCATCGGCGCCAAGCGCACTCACATGAACCAACTGCCGCACCCGCGCAGCGCGACAGGCACGCGCCAATTTTTGCGGTAACGCGACATGCACCTTATCAAAAGATGCCTGACTGCCATGCAAGATGGCCACCAAGTTAACCACCGCATCATGGCCAGCCAATGCCGCCGCCAGGGCCGCTTCGTCGTGCACGTTGCACTCCAGCACGGTGAGCAAGGGCAAATGCAGCAAGTGCCGGGCGCTAGCCCGCCTCCGGGTCGGCACCGTCACACGCCAGCCCTCTCGGACCAATTTTTCGCAGACATGCGCTCCGACAAAGCCGGTTCCACCCAACACCATGATTTTTTTCATAAGCGCGATTTTGCACTGTGGCCCCGCACGCCTTGGCGATTGAGGTCAATCATTGCGCTAAAGCGAACCATCCAGGCGCTAATATGGCGGCTTTTTTGGACATCAGAAGGATCCCATGACCACCAACAGCCTCAGCAACGTGACCGTCAACACCCAGGCCAGCGTCTACTTTGACGGCAAATGCGTCAGCCACAGCCTCACACTGGCAGATGGCACCCGTAAATCAGTCGGCGTGGTGCTGCCCGCCAGCCTGACCTTCAGCACGGGTGCGCCCGAAATCATGGAATGCGTGGGGGGCAGTTGCGATTACCGCCTTGCGGGCAGCGACGGTTGGCAGACCTCAACCGCCGGAGACCGGTTCAGCGTTCCGGCCAATGCGTCATTCGACATCAGGGTCAGCGAGGCTTACCACTACATCTGCCATTACGGCTAAAAGGCCCTGGGCGGTCAGACCACCACGGGCTCGGTTTCAAGCATGATGCCAAAACGCTCGTAGACACTGGTCTGGATGGCGTAGGCCAGGGTCATGACCTCGCCACCTGTAGCACCGCCCCGGTTCACCAGCACCAAGGCCTGCTTGTCGTAGACGCCGGCATTGCCAACCGATTTACCCTTCCAACCGCAGGCGTCGATCAGCCAGCCGGCCGCCAACTTGACTGAGCCGTCAACCAAGTGGTAGTAAACGATTTTTGGGTCACGCGCGATGATGTCCACGCATTGCTCGGCCGTGACGGTGGGGTTCTTGAAAAAGCTCCCCGCGTTGCCGATCCGCGCCGTGTCGGGTAATTTGGCGCGGCGGATCTCACACACCCAATCAAAGATGTGTTGCGGCGTCGGCTGTGACACTTGGCACTGCGCCATCTTCTTTTCCAGATCGGCATAACCGAGCACGGCGCGCCAGGGCTTGGGCAGGGCAAAGCGCACGCGGGTAATGAGTGCCCGCCCGGCCAGCCCCAGCGATTGCGAGGCATGTTTGAAGACCGAATCGCGGTAGCCAAAGCCGCATTGGGCGGCATCCAGGGTGAAGGTCTGGCCGGTTTGCAGGTCAATCGCGTCGAGGGACTCAAAGCGGTCCTGCAACTCGACCCCGTAAGCACCCACGTTTTGAACCGGCGCTGCCCCTACCGTACCGGGAATGAGGGCCATGTTTTCCAGCCCGGGGTAGCCCTGGGCCAAGGTCCACTCGACGAATTCGTGCCAATCTTCACCCGCCCCGGCCTCGACCACCCAGGCCCGCGGGGTCTCGCGCAGCAGCCGGCGGCCCTTGATCTCGACTTTCAGCACCAGAGCCTTGACGTCGCCAGTTAACACGATATTGCTGCCGCCACCCAGAATGAACTTGGGCGCTTTGCCCCAGTCAGGATCAGCCAGCACGGCCAGCACATCGGTTTCGCTTCCAAGCCGCACCATTGCATGAGCCCGCGCCACAATGTGAAAGGTGTTACAAGGCTCAAGCGGGACGTTTTTCTCGACTAACATTGCTTTATTCTCGCACCTGCGCCTCCCGCCTGACCCTTTCGGAACCACGCCATGCCCTCTTTTGACACCATCTGTGAAGCCAATCTGGTCGAAGTAAAAAATGCGGTCGAGAACACCGCCAAGGAAATCGCCACCCGATTTGATTTCAAGGGTACACCCGCTGCTGTGGAGATCAAGGACAAGGACATCACTCTGATCGGCAATGCCGACTTCCAACTGTCCCAGATCGAGGAAATCCTGCGTAACAAACTGACCAAGCGCAGTGTCGATGTGCGCTTTCTTGACATTGGCGACGCGCAAAAAATGGGTGGCGACAAGGTCAAGCAGGTGATCAAGGTCCGCAATGGCATTGAGACCGAAGCCTCCAAGAAAATCCAGCGTCTGATCAAGGACAGCAAACTCAAGGTGCAGGCTGCGATCCAAGGTGATGCAGTGCGGGTCACGGGCGCCAAGCGTGATGATCTACAGGCGGCCATGGCACTGATTAAAAAAGAGATTGCGGACCTGCCCTTGAGCTTCAATAACTTCCGAGACTGATACTGCCCGGGGCCTCGGTCCTGATGCCATGACGGTACAAAGCGAAAACGAGTACGAAGACCTGTTAGGGCTGTGGTCCGATCTGGAGTCTGGCCTCGGTGTCTTGCTGGCTAGCCCGACCAGTATCCAGGAGTTTGAAAAACGGATACGCCAATATGACCGATGGATGCAGGATCTGTTGCGCCGGGACACCGACGTGGGCCTGTACCTGCTGTTTCAATTGGCGAGCAATTCGTCAGTGGGCTACAGCGCCTCGCACGCGCTGGTCTGTGCGGTGCTGTCCCATCTGATCGGCAGCGAGCTCGGCATTGCGCCTGAGGAGCGTGAGAGCCTGGTCAACGCGGCACTGACCATGAACATTGCCATGACCGCACTGCAAGATGAATTGGCCCAGCAGTTGGAGCGTCCCAACGCGCGGCAAGCTGACGCCATCCGCAGCCATGCGGCGCGCGGGCAAGAGATGCTGATGCAGCTTGGCGTGTCCAACCCAGTGTGGCTCGACACGTTGCTGCGGCACCATGACGACAGCACGAGCAAAGGCGAATTCCAGACCATCGCGCCAGCGCACCGACTGGCCCAGGTTCTGCGGGTGGTGGACCGCTACGCTGCCATGATTAGCCCGCGAAAATCGCGCGAGGGCTGCAGCAGCACCGACTCACTGCGCTCCATCATCAGCGGGTCAGACCCCCAAGGCGACGAAATCGGCCACATCTTGGTACGTGCCGTTGGACTATGCCCGCCTGGCACCTTCGTCAAGCTGGATGACCAGCAGGTGGCGGTGGTGATCCGGCGCAGTCAGCATGCCAACCGACCGTTTGTCGCCATTGTTCTGGATGAGGACGGCGTACGGCTGAAAGCGCCCCGCCTGCATCGAACCGCCAACAGCAACCCAGGCATCCGGTCCGCACTGAGCGCCTCTACGGTCAACGAACGCCTGAACCACCACCTGATCCTGCAACTTGGCGCCTATGCAGCTCAACAGGGCTAAGGGCCGACCCTGTCAGGGCTTGGCTTTCTTGCCACCCAAACGGGATTCAGTGCCGCGGGCCAGGCGTCCGATGTTCTCGGCATGCCGATACACCAGCAACAAAGACATCACAGACAACGACAGAAGCACGCTTTTGTTGAAGTACCAGGCCAGTCCGTCGGCAAGCACATAACAAATCGGCGCAGCGACCGCGGCGGTCAAGGACGCCAATGAGGAATAGCGAAAGAACCAGGCCATGGCCAGCCAAGTTGCTGCTACGGCCAGCCCCAACAGCGGGCTGATGCCCAGCAACACGCCAAGCGCTGTAGCGACACCTTTGCCCCCCACAAACCGGAAAAACACCGGGTACAGGTGCCCGACGAAAGCCGCCAACCCGGTCACTGCCATCGTGCCCTCGCCCAAGCCGAAAGGCTGACCAAACCAGTGAACCAGCGCCACCGGCAACCAACCCTTGGCGGCGTCCAGCAGCAGCGTAACAACTGCGGCCGCCTTGCTGCCTGAGCGCAACACATTGGTCGCACCAGGATTCTTGCTGCCATAGGTGCGCGGGTCGTTGAGGCCCATGGCCCGGCTGACGATCACGGCGAACGAGAGCGAACCAATCAGGTAGCCCATCAAGGCGGCTGCGACAGGTAAAAAAGCTTGCATTGAGTTCATACGTGGCCTCCAGCGGTTCCGGGTCGGCCAGCGTGGCAAGCCCCAAACGACCCATTCTGCCAGCCCTGCGACGGACCGGGCTAAAGGGTCAGCCAGGCGGAACCGTACAGGGCTTGAAGATCCGGACCTTGCACTGGGCGCACACGGCGCGGTCAAGCCGGGCGTAGAGCGTGCCCAGCACGTCATCGCCTAAATTAAAGAAATTGTCCCGCCCGATCTCGTCAAACACACCACAGCGGTGCAGCGTCTGCATGGGCTCGTCTTTCATGTGAAAGATATACAGGCCACCGCCAAGCGCACGTCGGCGAAGGGCCTCTTGCGCGAGCAAGTGCGCACCAGCCAGGTCAAGAAAATTGATGCCTGAGGCCACCAGCAGCAGGTGCCGGTGCATCGGCTCACGCGCATCAATCTGTTGCAGAGCCTCTTGCAAATGGTTAACCGCCCCGAAGAAGATCGACCCGTTGATGCGCACAATCTTGAGTTGTGGGCAATCCGGCAGACCAGTAGCCGCACTGAAGGCTGGCGGCCACTGCCCCGGGAAGGGCTTGACGTCTTCCAGCCCGGGCCGCGAGGTGCGATTGAGGTACAGCAGCAAGGACAACAGTACGCCCGCGTAGATGGCAAATTCCAATTGAAGCGTGAGGGTCGCCACAAAAGTCACGCCCAATACCGCCGTTTCTTGCCGGCTGGCGCGCAGAATCTCTGCGATATGGTGGAAGTCGATCAGACCCCAAGCCACCACGAACAGGATGCCGGCCATCGCCGCGGTGGGCAGATACGCCGCCAATGGCGCCAGAAAGAGCAATATCAGCAACAAGCACACCGCCGAGAAAACCGTCGACAAGGGCGTTTGCGCGCCAGCGGCATAGTTCAGACCAGTGCGATTGAAAGAACCACTGGACGCATAGCCTGAGAAAAAACTGCCAGCCAAATTAGACAGGCCCTGTCCGATGAACTCCTGGTTACCATCAATCCGCTGTCCGCTCTTGATGGCCATGGCACGGGCAATTGATACGGCCTCGGTCAGGGCCAGCAAGGCGACCGCCATCGCCACGGGCACCAACTTCTCAAGCGTTGCCCATGAAAAATCGGGGCTGGACAAAGGCGGCATGCCAATGCGCAGAGCCCCAATGCTGCCAATACCTGTATGCGCTGCGCCCCAGTGCTGATTGAACACCATGGCCAGCAGGCTGCCCACCAGCAGCGCAATAATCATGTGTGGCCAGCGTGGGCACCATCGCCTTGCCGCCACACTGGCCAAGACCGTCACTACGGCAACTGCCGTGATGAAAGGGTTGACCTCCCCCAGGTGCTGCAACAAACCCTGCATCACCACGTAGGGCGATGCGCCGCGGGCAATCGGTAGCCCAAAGAAGTTTTTCACCTGGCTCACGGCGATCAGAACGGCGGCACCCGCGGTGAAACCAACCACCACCGTGTGCGACACAAAATTAACCAGCGTCCCGAGGCGCAGCGCACCCAGCAGCAACTGAAACAAGCCGACCAGAAAGGTTAAAGTCAATACCAGTGTGACGTACTCCGGGCTGCCGGCCGTCGCCAGCGGGCTCATGGTGGCGAACACCACAATCGAAATGGCCGTGGTCGGGCCCGACACCAAGTGCCAGGATGAACCCCACAATGCGGCGACGATCGCCGGCCACATGGCAGCGTACAAGCCATATTCGGGCGGCATGCCCGCAATCGTGGCAAAAGCCACGCCTTGTGGCACCAGAATGAGGCCTCCGGTCAGGCCAGCGATCAGGTCGGCGCGAAGGGTTTGCCGGTTGACGCGTGGCCACCAGCGCAAAAAGGGCAGCATGGATTTCAAGAAATTAACTCCTAGTCGGCCCGTTGCAACTGAGATGATTTTCGCCCAATTCACGGCACCACGCCGGTGCATTTGGGGTCGTGTCACTGGCTCCATGATTGGCGGCAACTGGCTCTACTCCAAAAAAGCGCGAGCAGCCAAACTTCGCACCAGGCGTAACATCTCCTAGCCACGGGGGTCGCGCCGTTGCGCACGCGCGCTGTTCTTATTGTCAACACAAGGAAATTTATGCAACACAAATTGTTATCCGTGCTGGCCAAGAGCACACTGGGTCTGGCGCTTGCCGTCGTCGCAGCCAGCTCATTTGCCCAGGCCAAGAAAGAAGTCACCTTTGCCCATCAGGACATGGTCTTCCCGTACCGCACCGTGATGGAGTCTGGCGAGTTGGAAAAAACCACCGGCTACAAAATCAACTGGCGCATGTTCGGCGGTGGCGGCGACGTGATCAAAGCCATGGCATCGGGCGATGTGCAAATTGGCGAAGTTGGCTCCAGCCCGCTGGCGGCCGCCGCCAGCCAGGGGCAGGACATCAAATTGGTCTGGATCCTTGACGACATCGCCAGCTCCGACGTGCTGGTAGCCCGCAATGGCTCCGGCGTCAACAGCTGGAAAGACCTGGCCGGCAAGAAAGTGGCAACACCCTTTGTTTCCACCGCACATTACTCACTGATGGTCGGCATGAAGCTCAACGGCGTTGACACCAAGGGCGTGAACGTGATGAACATGCGCCCACCGGAGATCGCGGCAGCTTGGGAGCGCGGCGATATTGACGCGGCGTTCATTTGGGACCCGGTCATGTCCAAAATCAAACGCAACGGCAAGGCCGTGGCGACATCGGGTGACGTTGGCAAACTGGGCTACCCCACGTTTGACGGCCTGGTGGTCAACGCCAAATGGGCTGCCGAGCACAAGGGCTTCGTCGTGGCGCTGATCAAGGCCATCTCCAAAGCCGATGCCGACTACCGTGCCAACGCCGCAAAATGGACGGTCACATCGCCCCAGGTGAAAGCCGTGGCCAAATGGACTAAGGCTGACGAGAAAGACGTGCCTGAAGCCATGGCCCAGTTCATCTTCCCGGACAACGCAGCACAGGCATCTGCCACCTGGCTGGGTGGTGGTGCTGCCAAAACCCTGGCTAACACCTCTGCCTTCTTGAAGGAGCAGGGTCGCCTGCAGGAAGTCAAGCCCGACTACAACGCTTTCATCGACATGAGCTACCTGCGGGAAGCAATGAAATAATCACGGCTCTACCGGCCAAACGACAGGGGGGCGACCTGGCCACGGGTCAGCCCCTTTTCTTTGATTACACAGCACCTGGAGCCTTTGATCTATGCCCACTCTAGAAGTCAAAGACCTCACCGTCAATTACGCCATCAAAGGCGGCACCTTGCAGGCGCTCGCGCCCGTCAACTTGACCATGCACGACGGCGACTTTGTCGTAGCACTTGGCGCCTCAGGTTGTGGCAAGACGACGCTGCTGAACTGCATTGCTGGTTTTCTTCCGCCGTCCACGGGTGAAATTCTGCTGGAAGGCCGAGCTGTGGCCGGACCGGGCGCTGACCGTGGCGTGGTATTCCAGAAGCATGCGCTCATGCCCTGGCTGAACGTTCGCGACAACGTGGCGCTGGGTATGCGCATGCGTGGCATCGACGCTGTGACACGCAACCGCGTGACGATGGAAAAGCTGGCCCTGGTTGGGCTGGAAAAGTATGCTGACCGAGCCGTGTACGAGCTCTCAGGCGGCATGCAGCAACGCGTCGGTATCGCACGCGCGCTGGCCAGCGACCCGGCTGTGCTGCTGATGGACGAACCCATGGGCGCTCTCGATGCCTTCACCCGGGAAACGGTGCAAGAGATCTTGCTGCAAGCCTGGTCCAAGTCGAACAAAATGGTGTTTTTCATCACTCACTCAGTCGAAGAGGCGCTGTTTCTGGCCACCCGGCTGATTCTGATGAGCCCAAGCCCAGGCCGCATCACCCATACCTACGACAACGTGCCCTTTTCGCGCGAGTTTTTGTTACATGGCGATGCACGCAAGGTTAAATCTGAGCCAGAGTTCATTCGCATGCGCGAAGAGGTGCTGTCCATCATCCACCATCGGGAGCCAGCCCATGTCTGAAGCCAGCAAACCTTTGAAAACCAGTGCTTTCAAAGTGCCGGGTGAGGGCAGCAGTGCGACCATCAGTGTGGTCACCGTTATCCTTATCTTATCGGCCTGGACCCTGGTGACGAACATGGGCTGGATCAAACCGATCTTCCTGCCCTCGCCACAGGCCACCTACCAGCAGTTTTATGAGTACCTGACCGGTGCCGCCAATGACAAGCCGCTGTGGCAGCACTTCGCCGCCAGCATGTTGCGGGTGTTTGCCGCCTTCTTTCTGGCCTGCCTGCTGGCCATCCCGATTGGCATCGCCATGGGTATGTCACGCGTCTGGCGGGGCATCTTTGACCCCCCGATCGAGCTTTACCGGCCGCTGCCGCCGCTGGCCTACCTGCCGCTCATCATCATCTGGTTCGGCATTGACGAGTTGCCCAAGGTGCTGCTGATTTTCCTGAGCTGTTTTGCGCCACTGGCCATGGCGGCGCGATCTGGTATGCGCAGCGCCTCGCAAGAGCAAATGAATGCGGCCTACTCCATGGGTGCCAGCTACACCCAGGTGATTCGCCATGTGGTGCTGCCAGCCGCCATGCCTGAAATTTTGGTGGGCATGCGGGTGTCTATTGGCTTTGGATGGAGCACGCTGGTTGCCGCCGAAATGGTGGCAGCCAATGTGGGCCTGGGGCAAATGGTGCTGAACGCATCCAACTTTTTGCGCACAGACATTGTCGTCATGGGCATCATCGTCATTGGCGTGGTGGCCTATATGTTTGACCTGCTGATGCGCTGGATCGAAGACAAGCTGGTACCCTGGAAAGGACGTGTCTGATGAAACCTAATTTCTTTGCGCCTATCACGGGCTCCGTCATGCCTCGCTTTGCCGGACTGGCCACGCTGATGCGCCTGCCCTACCTCGACTTTGACCATGAAGCGTTTCCTCAGGTGGATATTGGTCTGGTCGGCATCCCCTGGGATGGCGGCACCACCAACCGCGCCGGCGCGCGACACGGGCCGCGTCAGGTGAGAGACCTCTCCACCATGATCCGCAACGTCAACCGGGCCAGCGGCATCAACCCGTTTTCGCTGTGCAACTGCGCCGACCTGGGCGATACACCGGTCAACCCGGTGGATGTGATGGACTCGATGGCCCGCATCAAAACTTTTTTTGACAGGGTCTGTGATGCCGGCGTGGCGCCGCTGGCCGTAGGGGGCGACCACCTGTCCACGCTACCCGTCATGCGAGCCCTGGCCAAAAATGGGCCTGTCGGCATGGTGCATTTCGACGCGCACACCGACACCTGGGACGGCTATTTTGGCGGTTTCAAGTACACCCATGGCACGCCATTCCGCCGGGCGGTCGAAGAAGGCTTGCTGGACCCGAAGCGGACAGTGCAAATCGGTATCCGGGGGGCGCTCTACAACGACGCCGAGGACACCTGGGGCCAGCAACAGGGTATCCGGGTGATCGACATTGACGAATTCCATGCCATGGGCATTGAGGCCGTGATGCAGGAAGCCCGTCGCGTGGTGGGCGATGGGCCCACCTATGTCAGCTTTGATGTGGATGCACTGGACCCGGTCTACGCGCCAGGGACCGGAACACCCGAGATTGGCGGCATGACCACACTGGAAGCGCAATGGGCGGTCCGCGCATTGCGGGGGCTGAACCTGGTGGGGGGCGATGTGGTGGAGGTGTCGCCGCCGTTTGACACAAGTGGCAACACGGCGATGGTCGGTGCGACCATGCTGTTTGAGATCCTGTGTGTCCTGGCCGACAGCGTGAACAGCCGCAAGGTTGCAAAGTCAGGCGTCAAGGCCTAGCCAGCAAGGCGCTGCGCCGGCGCGTCCCACGTGCCTGTGCCAACTCATCCACCGCCATGCCGAGAGCACGGATACCTTCGCCAATTTGATCGGCGGCAATAGACGACAAACGCAGGCGAAAGTAGGGGCAGGGGTAAGGTGGGCTGATAAAGAACACCTCGCCAGCCTCAATCAGCACGCCATGGCTGCGCGCCATCAGGGCCAACTCAGACGAATCGATCCAGTCAGGCGCACGCACCCACACCGAGGCCCCACCGGAGGGCAATTGAAACTCGAAGTCGGGCAGGTACTGCGCCAGGGCCCGGGCCACCAAGGCCATGCGCTCCTGCATCGCCTGATTGACTTTGCGCGCGTGAGCATCGTGGTGCCCCAGCGACAGAAACAGGGCAAAGGCGTGCTGCAAAAAAGCGCTGGGGTGCCGGACCATGGCGTGGCGCAACTCACGCAGTTCCGCAATCAAGGCACGTGGCGCGACGATATAACCCAGCCGCAGCGACGGCGACAGGCTTTTGGACACCGAGCCCACATAGATCACCCGACCCGATTTGTCCATGCTCTTGAGCGCCGGCATCGGCTCGCCCTCGTACAGGTTTTCGGCTTCGTAGTCATCCTCAATCACCACAAAATCCTGCTGCTCCGCCAGATTCAAGAGCAAGGCCCGACGGCGCATGCTCAGGGTTGCGGTGGTCGGGCTTTGGTGCGATGGGGTAACAAAAACATAATCCAGCGCAGGCAGGGCCTCCACGACCAGCCCCTCAGCATCAACAGGAACCGGCACGCAGCGCGGCTTTCGCAGAGAAAAACTGTTGCGGGCGTGGGGATGGCCGGGCTCCTCCAAACCAACTCGCTGGGTCTCGTCGAACAGCGCTTCGGCCAGCAGGTAGTAGGCGTGCTGGGCACCGACTGTGATCAGGATTTCTTCCTGAAGTGCAAACACACCGCGCTTGGGCAGCAGCCGCAGCCGAATCTGCTGGATCAGGTCGGGGACATCGTTGACTTCAAAATCCGGCGTCCAGTGCGGTAAATGCGAGCGCGCCAAACTGTGCACGCAGCACTCCCGAAAGGCCTCAGTCGGGAACAACTGCGGGTCATAAGTGCCATACACAAAGGGATAGGGGTAGGCGCTCCAGCGATCGGGCTTGGACAGGGTCCGCTGGTCCACCAAGGACCGCAGGACCCGGCTTGACCAATCGGGCGGTAGACCCGTGGGCTTGGCGCCCTGCCGCCCCGGCTCGTTTTGCCGGACCTCGGTGGTCCGCGCGTTCATGGTGACAAACACGCCACTGCGAGGCCGGGCATCCAAAAAACCGTCGTCGACCAATTGGACATACGCCGCCGTCACCGTGTTACGACTCAAGCCCAGCACTTTGGCCAACTCGCGCGACGAGGGCAAGGGCGCACCGTGCGGAAGTCGACCGTCAAGGATCGCCTGCACCACGGATAGGCGCAGTCGCTGCTGCAGGGGCAAGGCGGGACCATCCTGCAGGCAGAACAGGCTTTCCCACTGAGCATGTCTGGGTCGTTGAGTATTGGACACGGCGATGGGCAGTATACGCAGCCGCTTGGCTGCCGGGTGCGCTACCTGGTCCGCTGCCGGGTGCGCTGGCTCGCTCGAATCAAGGCATCTGGCTCTATATGTGCCGGCCAATAATGCCTATGCTCTTTCTATAAACCCATCCTCTAGGAGTGCCCTGTGTCATCGTCCCCCAACCGCGTCACCACCGACACGCTCGCCGCTTTCAGTGAAGCATGGAACCGTCATGACCTCGACGCCTTGATGTCCTTCATGACCGACGACTGCGTATTCATGACCGCTGGAGGCCCAGACGCCTGCGGCGCCCGACACGCTGGCACCGAGGCCGTACGCAAAGCCTTCGCCGGCGCATGGGCCACCTTGCCCGACGCCCAATGGCGCAATGGCCAACACTTTGTGCAGGGTGATTTCGGCGTGTCGCAATGGACCTTCACGGGTACCGCAGCCGATGGCAGCCGGGTCGAGACCGACGGCGTCGACATCTTCACCTTTCGCGACGGCAAAATTGCCGTCAAAAATGCCTTCCGCAAGGCACGACCCAATCTGCCCGCTGCTCAATAAGCAGGTAGGCGCATGAGCATGACGCAAACAATGCAATTCACCGGTGGCGCGCCACCCACAGACCGAAGCTATGACCCGCAGTACGACCCGCTGGTCTCGGCGAACCCCGGCGCGGGGCGGGCCTATGCACCGACCTATTGGGTCGCCAGTGCTGGCGCCCCCCCCGCAGACGACGGCCCGATCTCGGCAGACATGGATGCTGACGTGGTGGTCATCGGGTCAGGATCAACCGGCATGTCGACCGCGCTGTACCTGGCACAAGAGCATGGCATCCAGGCCGTGGTGCTGGAAGCCAACCAGACCGCATGGGGCTGCTCCAGCCGCAGCGGCGGTCAGGGTCAGAATGCCAGTGGCCGCTTGACGCGCTCGCAGTGGATCGAACGCTGGGGCCTGGATGTCGCCAAAAAGCTCGACCGCGAGATTCGCACCGGGTTTGAGAACTTCAAGGCACTGACCGAGGAGATCGACTGCGATGCTACCGACGGCGGCCACCTCTACCTGGCACACCGGCCCGAGAAAATGGCCTACCTGCGCAACGAGCACCGGGTGCGCAATGAAACTTTTGGCTATAAGACTCGCATATTGAGCGCCGAAGAGGTGCGCCGCGACTACTGCGACGAGCGCGACACCGCAGGCGCCATGCTCGAAGCCGAAGGCGTGGGCGTTCACCCGCTCAAATTCACCTTTGGGCTGATGCGCAAGGCGCGGGCACTGGGCGTCAAGGTCCACACGGCCAGCCCAGTGCAAGGTTGGACCACAGTCAACGGCGTGCACCACCTGCGCACCCCGGGCGGCGTGGTGCGGGCCAAGCGCGTGGCGGTTTGTACCGGCGGCTACACCGGGCAGGGACTCAACCCCATGCTCAAGAACAAGCTGCTGCCCATCCTGTCGAACTCGGTGGTCACGCGGCCCCTGACGCAGGCCGAACTGGCAGCCACGAACTTCAAATCGCACACTTTTCTCACCGACACCCGTACCCTACGCTTTTACTACCGGCTTCTCAAAGATAACCGCCTGCAGTTGGGTAGCCGCAGCTCCATCACCGGGGCCGACGCGCAAGACCCGGTGCACCTGAAACTGCTGACCGACGCCATCGCGCGCAAGTTCCCGCCCTTGGCTGGCATCCAGATCGACTACTCCTGGTGGGGCTGGGTGGATGTGAGCCACGACATGATGCCGCGCATCAGCCGGCCCGACCCGGCGCAAACGGTCTGGCATGCGGTGGGCTATGGTGGCAATGGTGTGTCATTTTCTACATGGGCTGGCAAACGGCTGGCCGAACGTGTGGCTGGCAAGGACGGGGGCAACGAGGTGTTTCAGCTGCCCATCTACAGCTCGCCTCTTGAATACCCCAACCTGTTTGGCTTAATGCGGTCTGAGGCGTTTGCGCCATTCCGGCGCTTTGGCCAGTATTTTCTGTACAAGTGGTATTGGTTGCGGGATGAGAAATAATTGAAATCAAATTGGCTGGCTGCGCGTCACGCGGCTATCCAGTAGCGTCGGCTGGCGGTAAAAAACCGAATGGCGCCATTCACATGGTCAGAGGGGCAAGTTCTGAATTCGATGTCTTCTCCTCCTGAAGTTAACCGCCCACCTTTGCAAGCCATACGGGTACTGGACCTCACCCGTTTGCTGCCAGGTCCCATGTGTACTTTGCACCTGGCCGACCTTGGCGCCGATGTCATCAAGATCGAGGACACGGGGGTTGGGGACTATGTCTCAGTTCCTGTTCGCGAAATGCTCAATCGCAACAAACGAGGCATACGCCTGGACCTTAAGCAGGCTGAAGGGGTCGAAATATTACTGCAGATGTGCGAGCGTGCCGACGTGCTGGTCGAGGGCTTTCGCCCGGGCGTGATGGCGCGGCTCGGCCTTGGCTACGATGTGATCCAAAGCCGTAACCCCAGGCTGGTCTACTGCAGCATCAGTGGGTACGGTCAGACCGGGCCCCTGAGTCAAAAAGCCGGGCATGACCTGAACTACTGCGGCTTCGCCGGGGTAGCCGAGCAGGTGGGCATCTCCGGCGGCCAGCTGGCGCTGTCGAACCTGCCGATGGGCGACTTGCTGGGTGGCACCATGCTCGCCGTGATGGGCATTCTCGCGGCCTTGTTCGATGCGCAACGCACTGGCCAGGGCCGGCACGTCGATGTGGCCATTGCCGACGGCGTGTTGGCGCATGCGGTGCTTCCGCTGGCCGGTTTGCACAGCGAGGGCCGAACGCCACCCCCGGGCGGTGACAAACTGACCGGAGCCTTGCCCTGCTATGGGCTTTACCCGACGCAAGATGGCCGCTATCTGGCGGTGGGGACCTTCGAGCCCAAGTTCTGGGCCAGGTTTTGCACCATCCTGGCTCGACCTGAGCTGACCGAGCACCACATACCCAAAACCCAATCGCTGTCCGATTGGGTGCGTAAAGGGGTGGGCGAGGCGGTTCGGGCGCACCCGCTGGCCTACTGGGTGCAGCTGCTGGAGGGCGCTGATTGCTGCGTCACGCCCGTGCTCAGGCTGGACGAGGCGCGGGACCTGCCGCACTTCAAGGCGCGAGACATGTGGGTGCAGGTGCAGACGGCCCAAGGTGAGCAAATGACCCAAACGGCGATGCCGGTGAAGATGACGGGGTTCAATTTTGAAGTGCGCTGTCCGGCTCCCAGCCAGGGTCAGCATACGCGTGAGGTCTTGGGCGAGTTGGGGCTGGACTTTGCTGTGATCGAGGCACTGTTTCAGCGTAAAGTCGCATCTTAGATCCCGTCTGATTGCCCGCCGCCCGTTCAATGAGTCGCCACCAGAAACCTCCCCAGATCCAGCACACCATCGCCATTTACCAGGTGGTGCAGATGCTGCAGGCCATAGAGGGGGAATCGGACCGTGCCGTGGTGTTGCGACGGGCTGGTATCTCGCCCGCCCTGCTGGAGTCTGCTCTGGCGCGGGTGTCCCAGATCCAATTCGCCCGCCTGATGACCGCGCTGGTGCGCCACCACCGTGACGAATTTTGGGGCTTGGGTTCCTCGCCCTTGCCTTTGGGTACATTCGCAATGGGATGCCGCATGCTGGTGGGACACCGCAAACTAGGCGAGGCCTTGCGCGCCGGGTTACGCTACTACCACGCCTTACTGCCAGACTTTGTGCCCCGTCTGCAAATCAGAGATGGTATGGCCTATGTGCGAATGAGCTCACGGCACGCCTTGAACGATCGCCAGACGTATGCGGTGCGTGTTTTCATGTTTCTCAGTTATGGGGTGATGTGCTGGCTGGCAGCCCGACGCATACCTGTTGACGAGGTGATCTATCAAGACCGCGATGTGTTGCGCCGTAGCGATGCTTCGCGCCTGTTTCAAGCGCCGACCCGACTCTCGGATGGTGAATGGGGCTACCGCTTTGCGGTCAAGTGGCTGGACTTGCCCGTGGAACAGAACGCCGAAAGTGTCGAAACATTTTTGCGTGGCGCACCAGGATGTTTGTTGGTGAAGTATCGAGACCAAGCCAGCTTTACCGAGCGCATCCGACGCATGCTTCGGCGCTACCTGGCCGACGAAATGCCATCATTCGAAGCGGTCAGCGACATGCTGGCCACTACGCCGCAAACCTTGCGCAGACGTCTTCAACGCGAGGGCCAGGGCTACCAGATGATCAAGGACGCCTTGCGCCGAGACGTCGCCGTCGATTACCTTACCCAGTCCGACATGTCTTTGATCGAAGTCGCCGCACGGGTGGGCTACTCTGAAGCCAGCACTTTCCACCGCGCCTTTAAAGTGTGGACCGGCCTGTCGCCCGGGGCTTACCGCCAAGCACACAATGAGCCCATCTCTGTACCGAGGTAGTCTCCTTGCAAAGTTGGTATTTTTTGCCAATCATCTTGAGGTGATTGGCGATTGGCAAGTGAGTGTTGAAGCTAGATACTTCAGGCGTATCGAACCGTCTCAAGGCAAAGGCATGGCCGTTCAAAACCGCGCAGTTTACGTCGTTGGTGTGGGTATGACCCCTTTCGCCAAACCAGGCGCCAGCCAGGCCTACAACGTTATGGGCATGGGTGCGGCCAGGCTTGCGCTCGATGATGCAGGCGTTCCCTACGATCAGGTCCAGCAAGCCTATGCCGGCTATGTCTATGGCGACTCCACCGCCGGGCAGGCCGTCATGTACGGTGTTGGGCTGACCGGCATCCCAGTCTTCAATGTAAACAATAATTGCGCCACGGGTTCAAGTGCGCTATTTCTGGCGCGTCAGGCGGTAGAGGGCGGCATGGTCGAATGTGCTATCGCTGTCGGCTTTGAGCAGATGGTTCCAGGCGCTCTAAAGGGTGCCTACGACGACCGCCCATCGCCCATGGCACGGTTTACCGAGGCCATGACCGCCCATCAGGGCTACGAGCCGGCAGCCCCACGTGCCGCGCAATTTTTTGGCGGCGCCGGCATGGACTACATGCAGCAATACGGCATCCGGGCCGATACTTTCGGCCGTATTTCGGTCAAGGCCCGTCAGCATGCGGCGCGCAACCCGATGGCGGTTTTTCGCCAGACCCTGACGCTTGAAGAGGTCATGGCCTCGCCTGTCGTTTTTGGTCTGCTCACGCGTTACCAGTGCTGTCCCCCAACCTGTGGCGCTGCGGCAGCCATTGTCTGTTCGGCCGACTTTGCCAAAAAACACAAATTGGACATGCGCGTCGTAATTGCTGCGCAGGCTATGACCAGCGATAAGCTCACTTCCTTCGAGAGCAACGACATGCGCCGCGTGGTCGGCTACGACATGACAGCCGCTGCTGCAACGCAGGTCTACCACGCCGCTGGGGTGGGCCCCGAAGACCTTGATGTGGTTGAGCTGCACGACTGTTTCACGACCAATGAACTCATCACCTATGAAGGCCTGGGCCTGACGCCCGAAGGCACGGCCGAAAAATTTATTCTTGACGGCGACAACACTTACGGCGGGCGCATTGTCACCAACCCCTCCGGCGGCTTGCTGTCCAAAGGCCACCCCCTAGGCGCCACAGGTCTGGCGCAGTGCGCTGAGTTGGTTTGGCAGTTGCGCGGTCAGGCTGGCGAGCGGCAGGTCGAAGGGGCCCGTCTGGCGCTTCAGCACAACCTCGGGCTTGGTGGCGCCTGTGTCGTGACGCTCTACCAAAAAATCTGAGACTCATCATGATTGACCGCCAATACATCGGCCATGCCATGCCGAGCTTTGAGGTGCTGGTGGAAAAAGGCCGCTTGCACTTTTTCGCCAAGGCCACCGGCCAGACCGACCCGGTGTATTGGGATGAAGTCGCAGCCCGAGCTGCTGGGCATCCGGCCCTGCCCGTGCCACCGACCTTTCTCTTTTGCCTGGAGATGGCATCGCCCGATCCAGCCGCGATTCGGCATCTGCTTGGAATGGATTACCGCCGACTGTTGCACGGGGAGCAAGGTTTCACCTACCACAGCCTGGCGTATGCCGGCGATGTGCTGCGCTTTGAGCAGCGCATCGAAGACATCTACGATAAAAAGGGCGGTGCGCTTGAATTTGTGCTGCGCAAGACGCGTGTGACCAAACAACGTGGCCAGCCAGTCGCCGATCTCCGTACCGTGACCGTCCTGCGCAATGACTGACGCAATGCCTTTGAACTCGTCGCGCCCGTCGTTCGCAACCCTGCGGGTGGGCGACACCCTTGCTGCGTTGGAACTGCCTCCCGTTTCGCGGCTGACCTTAGCCCTGTACTGTGGGGCATCGGGCGATCACAATCCTATCCACGTCGACACCGACTTTGCGCACAATGCAGGCATGCCTGACGTCATTGCCCATGGCATGCTGTCCATGGCTTGGCTGGCCCGTTTGCTGACTGATTGGGTGCCACAGCAGGCGATTCGTGAATACAACGTGCGCTTTGCCACCATGACGTCTGTTGGGGAAGCAATCACCTGCATCGGCGAGGTCATCGAGAAACTCGAAACCAATGGCGAGCGACGCGTGCGCCTGTTGCTGAAGGTGGCCAATGCCGATGGCCAGATCAAGCTGATCGGCGATGCGGTGGTCGCGCTGGCTTGAGGCACCAACCCATGTGTAAAAAAGTCTCATGAACGCAGGGCTCGACCAGCTTGGTGGCAACCACATCCGTTGGATCATGAAGCGGCTGACACTAGCCCTTACTGACGTGGCTGGCCAGACCTAAGGAGATGCTGTGGAAAGTGTTCTGACCTTCCCCCGAACTGTGTTTCGCGAAGACCACGAAATGCTCAGAAAAACGGTGCGCCGCTTTTTGGAGTCCGAGTGCAAGCCGCGCCAGAGCCTGTGGGACACAGCTGGCCGGGTCGACCGTGAAACATGGCTCAAGGCCGGACGCGAAGGGTTGCTTTGCGCCACCATGGACGTCCAGTGGGGCGGCGGTGGCGGCGACTTCGGCCATGCGGCGGTGATCGTTGAAGAGATCGGCCGCTCAGGCGTTAGCGGGTTGGGCTTTAGCCTGCATTCCGATGTCGTCGCGCCTTACCTTGAGCGACTCGGCACCACCGAGCAAAAGGCGCGGTGGCTGCCTGGCTGCGCGCGCGGCGAACTCATTTTGGCGATTGCCATGAGTGAGCCCGGCGCGGGCAGTGACCTCAAGGCCATCCGCACCAGTGCCCGCCTTGAAGGTGACGAGTATGTCCTTGACGGCGCCAAGACCTTTATCTCCAATGGTCTGAACTGTGACCTGGTGGTGGTTGTGGCCAAGACTCGGCCAGAGTTGGGGGCCAAGGGCGTGTCGCTCATTCTGGTGGAAGCTGACCGCGCAGGTTTTCGCAGAGGCCGCAAACTTGACAAAATGGGTCAGCAAGCCGCCGACACTGCAGAGTTGTTCTTTGAAGCCGTTCGGGTTCCAAAGGGCAACCTGCTGGGGGAGGAAAACAAAGGCTTTGGGTACCTCATGCAAGAGCTGGCGCAGGAGCGTTTTGTGATCGCACTAGGCGCTGCCGCGAAGATGGAGGCCATGTTCGCCGAGACGGTGGGCTACACCAAGTCGAGAATGGTGTTTGGCAAACCGCTTTTCGAATTTCAGAACACGCGCTTCAAGCTGGCAGACATCAAGGTGCGCACCACGGCTGTACGCATGATGGTAGACCAATACCTTGGCGAGCACCTGCGTCGAAAATTGACGGTCGAAGAAGGCGCCATGGCCAAGCTGTATTGCACTGAAGAGCTGGGCAAGGCCCTCGATGAGCTGCTGCAGTTGTACGGCGGCTACGGTTACATGATGGAATACCCAATCACCCGGGCATTCGTGGACTCTCGTGTCACCCGCATTTACGGGGGTACCAGTGAGGTCATGAAAGAGCTGATTTCCAGAAATATATGACCATGGTCAACCGGCACCGTAAATTTTGGCCCCAGGGTGTGCCCCATCAGTTGCGGGTGCCGCAGGTCACGCTCAACCATTATTTGCAGACAGCAGCTCAGCGGTATCCCGATAAACCGGCACTGATTTACGCCGACCGGGTGTTGACGTATCGCGAGTTGCACCAGCAGGTGGAGGCAGTAGCTGCTTATTTGCAGCAGCGGCTGGGCGTTGTTCGCGGCGACCGTCTGCTGCTGATAAGTCAGAATTGCCCGGAGTTTGTCATTGATTACTACGCGGCCATGCGCGTGGGCGCTGCTGTCGTGCCGGTCAGCCCGATGAGCACCTTGGTTGAGATTGCCTACTATGCCGATGACAGTGGTGCCAAAGTGGCGTTGGTGGCGCAAGACCTGCTGCATCATGTGCAGCCCCTGATGGGTCGAGATGGCGGCACTCTGACTTCGGCGCTGGTACACACTTACAGCGAGGGCGTGCCCGCCAGTGGCATCGAGGCGCTGCCTGAGGCTATGCGCTTTACCGCCTGTGTCTTTTCTGAGGACACCGTGCATGCCTTTGCTGACGCACTGGCTTACAACAACCCGGTGCAAGACGTGGGGCATGGTCCCCACGATCTGGCCGTGTTGCCTTACACCTCGGGCACCACCGGGCATCCCAAGGGCTGCTGCCACACGCACAGCACCATGCTAGCTTCCAACCTGGCCTCCCAGGTGTGGCGTGGCTTGCATACCGACGCGGTGTTTTTGTGCGTTGCGCCGCTGTTTCATATGCTGGGCATGCAAAACGGCATGAACTTGCCCCTCACCCTGAGTGGGACCATCGTGATGATGCCGCGGTGGGATGCGGCGCGGGCGACAGCCCTGGTTGAGCGTTACCGCGTCACGGTCTGGACTGCTCCGCCGGCCATGGTGATGGACTTCTTTGCCCATCCAAGTGCCCGTGAGCGCGACCTGTCGAGCCTGACGATGTTGTCTGGTGGTGGTGCGGCCATGCCCGAGGCGGTGGCCAGGTTGCTGCTTGATCAATTCGGGCTGACTTACAACGAAGCCTATGGCCTGTCGGAAACGGCGGCCTTTTTGCATGCTAACCCGCCGGCCCGCTGCAAACGCCAGTGCCTGGGTATACCCACTCAGGGCGTGGATTCGCGCATTGTTGACCCCGAAACCCTCCAAGAATTGCCCCAAGGGCAAGTGGGTGAACTGGTCACTCGCGGCGCCCAGGTGATGCAGGGTTACTGGCGTAACGCACAAGCCGACAAGGAAGCTTTCATGATGTTGGACGAAGAACGCTTCTTCAGAACGGGTGACCTGGCCTTGGTCGATGAAGATGGGTATTTCGTGATGCGTGATCGCCTCAAACGGATGATCAACGCCTCTGGCCTCAAGGTCTGGCCCGCAGAAGTGGAAAATGCGATGTACGAACACCCCGCAGTTCATGAAGCCTGCGTTATATCGATGCCTGATGCCAAGCGCGGTGAAAGCGTATTGGCTTTGCTGGTGCTCAAACCTGCTTTTAAAGGCGAGGTCGCTGAGCAAACCATCATCGACTGGAGCCGACAGCGAATGGCCGTCTACAAAGCGCCGCGCAGTGTGCGATTCATGGACGCCCTGCCGAAGTCGAGCATGGGCAAAATCCTCTGGCGCCAGTTGCAAGAGCAAGAGCATGCAGGTCTGAACACATTTCACGACGTAAAGGGGTAGTCACATGGGTGGTGCAGGATTAGTACAGGACAAAGTTGTCGTGGTGACGGGCGCTGGTGGGGGCATTGGCCGCGATATTGCGCTGGCCATGGCCCGTGAAGGGGCCAAAGTCGTGGTCAATGACCTGGGTGGTTCCGTGTCGGGCGAGGGTCAGGATGCCGGCCCTGCCCACAAGGTGCTCCATGAGATCCTGGCCATGGGTGGTCAGGCTGCCGCCAACACCGACAGCGTATCGGATGCCGCGGGGGCTACGCGCATCATCCAGACGGCGATCGACCACTTTGGCCGTATCGATGTGGTGGTGAACAATGCGGGCATCCTGCGGGACCGTTTTTTTCACAAGATGAGCGTGGACGAATGGGACGCCGTGCTCAAGGTCCACCTGTACGGCGCCTTTTACGTTAGCCGTGCGGCCGCACCGCACTTCAAGGAGCAGGAGCAGGGCAACTTTATCCACATGACCTCTACTTCCGGCTTGGTGGGCAACTTGGGTCAAGCCAATTATTCGGCCGCCAAACTGGGCGTGATGGCCTTATCCAAGTCGATCGCGCTGGACTTGCAAAGGTTCAATGTGCGCTCTAACTGCATCGCTCCTTTTGCATGGAGCCGCATGATTGGCTCGATCCCGACCGATACCCCGGCAGAGCAAGCCCGTGTTGCGCGCATCAAGCAGATGACGCCGGCCAAGATCGCGCCCATGGCGGTGGCCCTTGCCAGCGACGCAGCGTCGAATGTGAATGGCCAGGTTTTTGCCGTGCGAAATAACGAAATCTTCTTGATGAGTCAGCCGCGTCCTGTGCGCTCAGTACACCGCGGCGATGGCTGGACCCCACAAACGGTGCTCGATCACGCGCTACCTGCGCTAGCGTCGAGTTTCTTTGACCTGGCGCGTTCGGGCGACGTGTTCAGTTGGGACCCCATCTGAAAGCCGGACTGGAGAATTGCCGTGAACCCATCACAACCCATGTCAGTTAACCGAGGTGCTCTGGCCCGCCACCAGGCGGCATTGGCGCAAGGGCGATTCCTGATTCAGAAGTGCAATGACTGCACGCGCCACATTTACTACCCTCGCGAAATTTGTCCACATTGCGGCAGTGATGCCGTCGAACTCGTGGAACCCACCGGCACAGGCACGGTCTATGCAGTCACCAATGTGCGGCGAAAACCGGCCGAAGGCGGTGACTACAACGTCAGTCTGATCGATCTGGACGAAGGTCCGCGCCTGATGAGTCGTGTCGAAAAAATGGCGCCAGATAGCGTCAAGATCGGTCAGCGGGTGAGCGCCCGTGTTGTCCTGACTGAAGGCCGCGGCATGGTGGTCTTTGATCCCGTGCCTGGCGGAGGCGCCCCATGAGCCCCGACTTGAAACAGCTGCGCGGCAGCGCGGTCATAGCCGGCGTGGCTACTTTTGGCTGTGGCGAAGCCCATGGCTTTACTGAAATGGAATTGCTGGTCCGCTCAGCCCATGCGGCTGTTGCCGACGCCGGCCTGAAGGTGAGCGACATCGATGGCTTGTGCACCGCCAGTGTCGGCGCCACCATGTGGTCGATGCCGGTCATTGAATACCTGGGTATCCGTCCGACCTATATCGACGGCACCATGATCGGAGGCTCCAGCTTCATTGCTCACTTGTTGCCTGCCATGCACGCATTGCAGTCGGGTCAATGCAAGGCGGTACTGGTCTGCTACGGTAGCACTCAGCGCACGTCGACGCATGGCCGTCGAGAGGTCGCCCAGGCGCGCCGCTGGATGGACCCACAGCCCTATGAAACGCCTTACGAGCCGTTTAACCCACCATCCGCCTATGCGTTGGCCGCATCCCGTCACATGCACCAGTACGGCACCACGCGCCGAGACTTGGCGGAAGTGGCAGTGGCTGCCCGGGCCTGGGCGCGCCTGAACCCCGAAGCGTTCATGCGCGAACCGCTTTCCATCGATGACGTGCTGGCCGCCCGCATGGTCAGCGATCCGCTCTCGGTGCGCGACTGTTGCCTGGTCACCGACGGCGGCGGAGCTTATGTGCTGGTGCATGCAGACCGTGCCCCTGACTTGCGCCAAAAGCCGGTTTATGTGCTGGGCAATGCCACAGCGGTGTGGAACCGGCAAATCTCGTCGATGGATGACCTGACGGTGACCGCAGCTACCCAGTCTGGACGAGATGCCTACGCCATGGCTGGCCTGGGTGCCAAGGACATCGACGTCGTGCAGTTGTACGATGCCTTCACCATCAACACCTTGCTGTTCTTGGAGGATCTGGGCTTTTGCGCTAAGGGTGAGGCTGGTGCGTTCGTGCGCAACGGCGGCATCGCGCCCGGAGGACACTTGCCCGTCAATACCAATGGGGGAGGGTTGTCGTGCGTGCATCCTGGCATGTACGGCATTTTTGCGCTGATTGAAGCCGTGCGCCAGTTGCGTGGTGACTGCGGTGACCGTCAAGTGCCCGGCGCAATGACCGCCATTGCGCATGGCAACGGCGGTACCTTGTCGAGCCAGTCTACAGCGGTGCTGGGTTTGGCCGAGACCTTGTGATGTCGGCAACTGATGGTGCCAAGCCATGTTTGAAGCGAGTCTATTCACATGATCCGAGATCCTGAAACCTTTGAAGCCCTGCTCGACTCTGTGCGCCGCTTTGTGCGAGAGCGCCTGGTGCCCGCTGAAAGTGAGGTCGCAGAGACCGATCAGATCCCGGCGGCCATCGTGCTGGCGATGCGCGACATGGGCTTGTTCGGACTGACTATCCCGGAGTCTTATGGTGGGCTAGGATTGACTATGGAAGAGGAGTCGCGCCTGCTTTTTGAGTTGTGCAAGACGTCACCGGCATTTCGCTCCGTGATTGGCACCACGGTGGGCATCGGTTCGCAAGGCATCTTGATGGACGGCACGCCTGAGCAAAAAGCCTATTACCTGCCCAAGCTGGCCACGGGCGAGTGGATGGCCTCCTTTGCGTTGACAGAACCTGATGCTGGATCGGACGCCGCGTCGTTGCGCACCACGGCGATCCGGGATGGCGACGTGTACGTCGTGAATGGCACCAAGCGCTACATCACCAATGCACCGCAGGCCACACTTTTTACCCTCATGGCTCGCACCAACCCGCAAGACAAGACCGCAGGCGGCGTGTCGGCATTCATCTTGGATGCCAAATCGCCGGGCATCACCTTGGGCAAGATTGACCAAAAAATGGGCCAGAAAGGTGCACACACCTGCGATGTGATTTTTGAGAATGTCCGGGTGCCTGCCTCCCACTTGATTGGCGGCCGGGAAGGTCAGGGCTTCAAGACGGCGATGAAGGTGCTCGAAAAAGGCCGTATCCATTTGGCGGCGGTCTGTGTGGGCGTGGCCCAGCGCATTCTGAACGACGCCCTGCGTTACGCTGTGGATCGCAAGCAGTTCGGGCAATCGATTGCCGACTTCCAGCTGGTGCAAGCCATGCTGGCCGACAGCAAGGCTGAGTTGTACGCCGCCGAATGCATGGTGATCGATGCGGCGCGAAAGCGCGACGAGGGCCGCAACGTTGCCACTGAAGCATCTTGCTGCAAGATGTTTGCATCAGAGATGTGCGGACGCGTCGCCGACCGTGCGGTTCAGATTCTGGGTGGTGCGGGCTATTTGTCAGAGTACGGCATTGAGCGCTTTTACCGTGATGTGCGGCTGTTCCGCCTGTATGAAGGCACGACCCAGATTCAGCAGTTGATCATTGCGCGCAACATGGTCCGCGAAGCACGCGGTTAGGTGTGTCCAACAGCTGTTCGCTTGAATCACCAAGCAGGAGACAGTTCTGAATATTTTTTCACTTGAAACCTGAGGAGGAAATGCGGTGACTTCCCACACTGCCCAATTGGCCGCCTTTGCCTCGGCACTGAGTTTTGAAGATATTCCCGATCCAGTAGTTCGCAAGATCGAAGACCTGCTGGTGGACTGGTTTGGCTCCACGGTCGCCCCCCGGCCCAGCTTCGTCATTCCCGGCTAAGACCGGGAATCCATATGCCAAATTGGCCTCTAGCCCCCGTCCTTATTGGGGTTATAGCTATTTATTTGATAGCAAATGGACGAAATCGGCCTGATGCATCCCACCGGGTGGCCTTTAAATAAATTGTCACTTTCTGCCAATGCAATTGAAGCTTGGGGCGATTGCACAAACGCATGCGGCTGGGTGCAATGGTGGTCACCGCCCGGGATTAGCTTGCGCGGTTGGAGCAGATGACCGCATGTATTTGTCTTTCGAGCGATCCAGGGCTTGCGCCGTCGCACGGCAAACCTGCTGCAGCGCGGCATTTGCTTATTAATGGGTGATCGTTGGACGGATATTTTCGTATTTTTACTATAGGGGGCAGACCTTGAGCACGATTGACCGTAGACACCTTTTGCAAGCGGGCGCAGCCCTCACAGCCGGCAGCATTTTTGGCATTCCCCTGGAGGTGGCAGCCCAGGCTGCCAAGGGCGGCGTGCTGGTGATCGGTACGGCAGAGAACCCGCGCCACCTCAATTCCGCCGTGCAAAGCGGCTTGGGGACCATGCTGCCCGCAGCGCAGTTGTTCGCCTCGCCAATTCGCATGGACAAGGACTGGAAGCCCCAACCCTACTTGGCCGAACGCTGGTCATTGTCTGAGGACAACCGCAGCGTGACCCTGTTCCTGCGCAAGGATGCAGTGTTTCACGATGGCAAACCGGTGACCGCAGATGATGTGAAATTTTCAATTGAGGCGATCCGCGACAACCACCCCTTCAAGACCATGTACGGGCCGGTCAACGCGGTCACCATTGTCGACCCCCATACGGCTGTGGTGCGCTTGGCTGAGCCTCACCCGGCCCTGCTGCTCGCCATGTCGACATCGCTGACACCCATCATTCCCAAACACATCTATGGCGACGGCCCTGACCTCAAAATCCATCCACGCAACGCCAGTCCGATAGGTTCAGGCCCGTTCAAACTGGTCGAGTTCAAACAGGGTGAGCACATCATCCTTGACCGCTTTGACCGTTTCTTCCTCAAGGGCTTGCCGCGGCTCGATCGCATCATTGTGCGCACGTTCAAGGACCCTTCCAGCTTGATGATCGCCTTCGAACGTGGCGAGATCGACGTCCATTCCTCCGCGCGAGACCCTGCCTCGCAAGCGCGCGTACGCAAGATGTCCAACGCGACACTGGTCACGCGGGAAGCGCCTGCGCTGGGACCATTGACCTGGCTCGCGTTCAACAACAAGAGCCCCAAGCTGGCCGATAAGCGGGTGCGCCAGGCCATCAACTATGCCCTCGACAAAAAGTACTTGATCGAGACGCTGCTTGGGGGCGTTCACACCCGGGCGACCGGACCGATCGTCTCGGGTAGTCCGTTCTATACCAAGGACGTTGAACGTTACGACTTCAACCTCGACAAGGCTCGCAAGTTGCTGGACGACGCCGGTCTAAAACCCGGTGTAAACGGCGTGCGGCAGACGATCGACTACGACTACCTGCCGGGCCTGCCGGAGGCCCCCATCATCCAGGAGTACGTGAAGGTGGCACTGGCTAAAGTGGGGATCGAGGTCAATGTTCGAACTTCGCCCGACTTTCCCACTTGGGCGAGACGCATCTCATCACTGCAATTCGACATGGCGTCAGACAATGTCTGGAACTGGGGCGACCCAGTGATTGGGGTGCACCGGACATGGTTAAGTTCAAACATCAAGCCCGGTGTGATCTGGTCCAACACACAGAGCTATGCCAACCCCAAGGTCGACGAGTTGCTGGCGGCGGCCGGCAAAGAGATGAACCCCACCAAGCGCAAGGCGTTTTACGTGGACATGCAAAAACGGGTGGTGGATGACTGTCCGGTTGCTTTCTTGTTCGAAATTGGCATTGCCAGCGCCTACCTTACCAAGGTAGTCGATCGCCCAGCGGGCATCTGGGGTCCAGTGGACGCGTACACCGAGATGAGCGTGAAAGCCTGAGCTTAGCCCGCAGCCTGCAGCCCTTCAATGGCTTGTTGCCAGATCTGCATGGCCCGTTGAAACACGCCCTCACGCCAGGCTGGCGTGTCCACGAAAAATGCATCTCTCACCTGTTGCCGGATGACATCGCCTTGCGCAGAATTCGGCTGGCCCCGCTGGTACAACCAGTTATCAGCAAACAAGGCGTGGCGAACCAGTGCTTGGGCTTGCGTGCCCACTTCAAGGGCAATCGCCACGGCAAGCGCCTGAGGGCACAAAGCCTCAAACGCCATACGCACATTACCGCTGACCACCACAGTAGCGGACTCACCCAGGGCAGGCGATGTCACATCAGCGCCCCACCACTGGCGGGCCAGTTCAAGCGACCTTGAACCCACAGGGTGCCGGCAAATCAACTCTGTGTGCCCTACTGGCCCCAGACCGGTGTGATGATCGAGCACCGCGATGACCTGCGCCGCCTGCAAATAACGGGAGGCCAAGACTTGGAGTTGCTGGTTTGACCAGCATGGCGCCTGACCTCCGTAAAAGACGCCATCCGGATGATGGTGCTGCCCGCCGCTGATCGCCTTGGATGCGGCCCGGAGCCCAACGCGCTCTGCGTATGCCGCGAGCTGCGCCTTCAATTGCAACTGGCTGCCTTCCTCCCATTGCGGCGGCAGCAGCCATGGATGGACAGTGTCATAGTCCGGGTTGATCGGCAATGGGGCGGAGAAGTCTATGCAGTTTCGGTTGATGTCGATGTTGTCTTCGTTGACCCGTCTTAAATAGGAGAAGCCATAGGGGTTCAGCGCATGCACCAACAGAACGGCAGTGTCTGGGGGCAAAGCCTGACCAGCCCGCTGGTTCAGCCAGCCCACTTGGCAGCCACTGCCATACAGACCTTCAATGCCATGCGTGCCGGAAACGCTGACCAATACTTTGCGTGCGTCCCTTGGGCCCAACCACGCGAGATCTATGGCCAGCTCCTCGCCCTGGCGTCCCTGTTGAGGGTGAACCAATGTGTCCAACTGGGCGTTGGCATGAAGGGCAGTTTCCCGAAATGCCAGCCGGGCGGAGGGGTAGTCATGCGGGAAAGTTGGAGTCATGGGCAGACCAATGTAGGGAAGATGGAGCAATTGAAAGACGCTCGGTGATTATCATGAGCTTGATGTGGTCGACGCCAGTCATGTTTGAGGGAATCATCGTCTGGCACCACGAAATACCAGCCGCTGGCACCCTGATTTGCACCACATTCGACAAGCAATCGTGTACTCTTAAACTTTCATCGTTTCGGAGCCGTTCCACCATGACCGTCATCGACCGCCGTAGCTTGCTATCCACTGGCGCCGCCCTCACTGCCGGCAGCATTTTTGGTATCCCGTTCGACGTTGCGGCCCAGGCCGCCAAGGGGGGCGTGCTGGTGATCGGCAGCACACAGACGCCGCGCCACCTGAACTCGGCAGTGCAAAGTGGTATCGCCACCATGATGCCAGCGGCCCAGCTGTTTGCCTCGCCGATCCGCATGGACAAGAACTGGAAACCGCAGCCCTACCTGGCTGAGAGCTGGACGCTGTCGCCAGACAACCGCAGCGTTTCGCTGGTGTTGCGCAAGGATGCCGTGTTCCACGATGGCAAACCGATCACAGCTGAAGACGTCAAGTTCTCCATTGAAACCATTCGCGACAACCACCCATTCAAGACCATGTATGGCCCAGTCAATGCGGTCACGATCAGCGACACCCGCACAGCGGTAATTCGGCTATCCGAGCCGCACCCGGCCGTGCTGCTGGCGATGTCGACATCGCTCACGCCCATCATCCCCAAACATATTTTTGGCGATGGCACCGATGTCAAGATCCACCCGCGCAACGGCAACCCGGTGGGCTCTGGCCCGTTCAAGCTGGTAGAGCACAAGCCGGGTGAGTACATCATCATGGAGCGCTTTGACCGCTTCTTTCTCAAGGACCAGCCCAAGCTCGATCGCGTCATCGTGCGCTTATTCAAAGACTCGAGCAGCCTGCTGCTGGCCTTTGAGCGCGGCGAGATCGACGTACATCAGTCAGTGACAGACCCGCGCGAGCTGGAGCGGGTGCGCAAGACACCGGGCGCAGTGGTAGTCAAGGGCGCTGCACCCGCCATCGGGCCGCTGATCTGGCTCGCCTTCAACACCAAGAGCCCCAAACTCGCCGACAAGCGTGTGCGCCAGGCCATCAATTTTGCGGTAGACAAGCAGTACATTCTTAACACGATCCTGGGAGGTATCAACAGCCGCTCTACCGGCCCTCTGGCTTCTGGCAGCCCGTACTACATCGGCGATGTGGAGAAGTACGAACTCGACCTGGCCAAGGCCGCCAAACTGTTTGATGATGCGGGCCTGAAAGCTGGAGCCAACGGGGTACGGCTGACGCTGGACCTTGATGCCATTCCGGGCAATGCAGACCAGAAGACGATTCAAGAGTACCTCAAGGTGTCGCTGGCCAAAGTCGGTGTAGAAGTCAACCTGCGGCAGTCGCCGGACTTCCCATCCTGGGCGCGGCGCGTGTCGTCGCTGCAGTTCGAGATGAGTCTGGATTCGGTCTGGAACTGGGGCGACCCGGTGATTGGCGTGCACCGCACCTGGCTGAGTTCCAACATCAAGCCGGGCGTGATTTGGTCCAACACCCAGAGCTACACCAACCCTAAGGTGGACGAATGGTTAGCCGCTGCCGGGCAGGAGATGAACCTGGCCAAGCGCAAAGAGTTGTACAAGCAGGTGCAGAAGGCGGTGGTGGAAGATTGCCCAGTCGCTTTCCTGTACGAGCAGACCTTTTACGAAGCCTACGCCGCCAAAGTCATCAACCCGCCAGGCGGCATCTGGGGGCAGACTGACGGCATCACGGCCACTGCGGTCAAGGCCTGAGCCGCCTCAACGCTAATGCACATATTATTTGCGTTAATGCGCCGGCTGGCGTGGGCTGCCGGTTTGCTGGTGGCTGTGCTGGCCATTAACTTTATGCTGATCCATGCCGCCCCTGGCGACCCCGCCAGCGTGATCGCTGGGGAGATGGGCGGCGGTGACGAGGCAGTGATTGCCAGCATCAAAAAGGCCTATGGCCTGGACCAGCCGCTACCGGTGCAGTTCGTCACCTACATTGGCAAGAGCCTGCGGGGGGACCTGGGCCAGTCTTACACCTACAGCCAGCCGGTTTCGGGCCTGATCCTGGACCGCATCGGCCCGACCATCCTGCTGGTGCTCACTGCCCTTGTCTTTGCGATTGTGGTGGGCACCTTGCTGGGTGTCTTCGCCTCCCGACGGCCAGACAGCTTTGCCAGCAGTGCGGTCACCATACTGTCGCTGGTGGGCTATGCCATGCCCGTGTTCTGGACCGGCATCCTGCTGGTGATCCTCTTTGGCAAGGTATGGCCCATCATGCCCATTGCCGGCATGCGCGATGTGCGCCAGTTCGGTGTGGGGGGCTGGAGTGCAGTGGTCGATGTGCTGCATCACCTGGTATTGCCGGCGCTGACCCTGACCATCATCTATCTGGCGCAATACAGCCGGCTCGCGCGAGCCAGCATGCTTGAAGTGCTGGGCTCGGACTACATTCGCACCGCGCGAGCCAAAGGCCTGAGCGAGTGGGTGGTCACCTTCAAACATGCCTTGCGCAATGCCCTGATGCCTGTGGTGACAATCGCCGGGCTCCAGTTCGGCCACCTGATCTCGGGCGCGGTGCTGGTGGAGACCGTGTTCAGCTGGCCCGGCCTGGGCACGCTGGCCCTGGGGGCCATTCATGGGCGCGACTATCCCACCCTGTTGGGCGTGCTGACGTTTTCTTCCATGTTGGTCATCGTCGCCAACCTTGTAACCGACCTGAGTTACCGCTGGATCGACCCAAGGCTGCGTGGCAAATGAGCGCGACACCGTCTAACCTGCAGGTGCTGTCACCGCTACGGGAAGCCTGGCGCGTGTTCAGCCGCAACAAGGCTGCCATGCTGGGGCTGCTCCTGCTGGTCTGCATCAGCCTGGTGATGCTGCTGGGGCCAGGCCTGTATGGCGTGAAGCCCTTCGAGATCATGGGCGCGCCTTTTACTGAGCCCTTCACAGACCGCAAGCTCTGGCTGGGTACCGACTACCTGGGCCGCGACATCCTGGCAGGGATGTTGGTCGGCGGCCGTGCCACGGTGATGGTTGGGCTGGCTGCAGCCGTCATCACGGTGTCCATTGGCGTCACCATCGGTTCTTTGGCGGGCTATTTCGGTGGTTGGGTCGACAGCCTGCTGTCGCGCCTGACCGAGCTGTTCCAGGTGCTGCCGGCACTGCTGTTCGCCATGGTGTTGGTCACGCTGTTCCAACCATCGCTAGGCGTGGTGATTCTGGCCATCGGCATGGTCAGCTGGACGGGTACCGCGCGGCTGGCTCGGGCCGAATTCATGCGCCTTCGTGGTTTGGAGTATGTGAGCGCGGCGCGGGCCATGGGGGCCAGCCACCTGCGCCTGATGCTGCGCGAGATATTGCCCAATGCGCTGCCGCCACTCATCGTGTCGGCAACGCTGATCATCGGTGTCGCCATCCTGTTTGAAGCTGGCTTGAGCTTCCTGGGCTTGTCAGACCCCAACGTCATGAGCTGGGGACTGATGATCGGCTCCAACCGGCGCAATATCCTGGAGTGCTGGTGGGCGGTGAGTTTCCCCGGTGCCGCGATCTTTCTCACGGTGTTGTCAGTCAGCTTGGTGGGCGACGGCCTGAATGATGCACTCAACCCCAAGCTGCACCTGCGCTGATGAATACGAAGCTGAATCCATGAGCACCATTGCCGAAACAGCCCCGGCCCTGCTGGAAGTCAGCCAGCTGGGCGTCGAGTTCCAGACGCGTGGTGGTGTGGCGCGCGTGCTCGATGACGTGGCGTTCACGGTGCGACGCGGTGAAACCCTGGGGCTGGTTGGCGAGTCTGGGTGCGGCAAGAGCATGACCGCGCTGGCCATGATGCGGCTGATCCCAACCCCACCGGGGCGCATCACTTCAGGGCGCGTGGCGCTGGACGGGCGCGACCTGCTGACCCTCAGCGAGCCCGAAATGCGCCAGTACCGAGGCAACCGCATCTCGATGATCTTCCAGGAGCCCATGACCTCGCTGAACCCTGCCTACACGGTGGGTGATCAGATCAGCGAGGCCGTGCGCTTGCACCAGAAGCTCGACCGCAAAGCTGCACTGGCCCGGGCCACAGAGATGCTGGAGGCGGTGGGCATCCCGGCCGCCAAGAGCCGGGTACATGAATACCCGCACCAGTTCTCTGGCGGCATGCGCCAGCGGGTCATGATCGCCATGGCCTTGGCCTGCAAACCCGATGTGCTGATTGCCGATGAGCCCACCACTGCGCTGGACGTGACCGTGCAGGCGCAGATCTTTGACCTGATTGCCGAATTGCGCGAACGCACCGGCACCGCCGTGCTGCTGATCACGCATGACATGGGCGCCATCGCCGAAATGGCCGACCGTGTGGCGGTGATGTATGCGGGCCGCATCGTCGAGGAGGGCTCGGCGGCGGAGGTGTTGCAGTTACCCATGCACCCCTACACCCAGGGCTTGATCGCCTGCGCTCCCGGGCGGCGCACCGCCGGCTTTGGCGAGCCCCTGCTGGAAATACCGGGTACCGTACCCTCGCTGCTGGAGCGGCGCGGCGGCTGTGCTTTTGCCGAGCGGTGCAGCCAGGTGCAGCCGCGCTGCCGCGAACAGCTACCACCAGAGACCCGGCTGGACGGCGGGCGCCGGCGCGTCTTGTGCTGGCTGCATGTGGCCGGAGGTACCGCATGACCGACAACACACAGGCACTGTTGCGGGTGCGCGACCTCAAGGTGCATTTCCCGTTGGGCGGACGCATCTTTGGTAAAAAGTCAGTGGTGAAGGCCGTTGACGGCGTGAGCTTTGACATCCCCAGGGGCACCACCTTTGGCATCGTGGGCGAGAGCGGCTCGGGCAAAAGCACCACCGCGCTGGCCGTGATGCGACTGGTGAACATCACCTCGGGCAGCATGCGCCTGGGCTCAGACGACATCGGCAGCCTGGAAGGCGAAGGCTTGCGCCGGGTACGCCGGCGCTTCCAGATGGTGTTCCAAGACCCATTTGCCTCGCTGAACCCGCGTAAACGCGCAGGTGATGCAATTTTGGAAGCGCTGGAGCTGATGGACGTGGGCGAACCGGCCGCACGGCCCGAACTGGCGCGCCACCTGTTCATGCAAACCGGCTTGCGCCCGGAGCAACTGCAACTTTTTCCGCACCAGTTCTCGGGCGGCCAACGCCAACGCATCGTGCTGGCTCGGGCCCTGGCGGCCAAGCCTGAGCTGGTGGTATGCGACGAGCCGGTGTCGGCCCTCGATGTGGCCATCCAGGCCCAGATTCTGAACCTGATGCAACGCCTGCAGCGCGAGCTGGGCCTGACCTACCTGTTCATCTCGCACGATCTCGGCGTGATCCGCCACATGTGCGATGAGATCGGCGTGATGTACCTAGGCCAGATCGTGGAGCAGGCCGACCGGCAATCGCTGTTTGAGCGGCCGCTGCACCCCTACACCCTGGCGCTGTGGTCCGCCGCACCGTCGTTCGACCCCGGCACCCGTAGCCGGCGTGACCGCATCCGGCTGCAGGGTGACCCGCCCAGCCCGATCAACGTGCCGCCGGGCTGCCGCTTTGCCGGGCGCTGCCCGTTTGCGGAGGCGCGTTGCCACACTGAGCCTCCAGCCCTTCGCACCGTGTTGCCAGGCCACCAGGTGGCCTGCCACCGGGTGTCTGACGGTGGTGCCCCGCTCTACCCTGTGTCTGTCCGACCCGTCTGAACACCATGCACACCACCATTTATTCTGCGCGCAAGATCATCACCATGAATGCGTCGCATCCGTCCGCCACCCACGTGGCGGTGCGCGACGGCCGCATTCTGGGTGTCGGGTCGATCGACGAACTCAAAGGTTGGGGGCCGCACCAGTTGGATGACCGCTTTACCGACAAGGTGCTGCTGCCCGGGCTGGTCGAAGCCCACGCCCACCTGATGGCTGGCGCCTTGTGGCGCTACACCTATTGCGGCTATTTTGATCTGCGTGACCCTGATGGCCGCAATTGGCCGGGCGGCCGGACCCTGGAGGCGGTGATCGGCCAATTGAGCAACGCCAGCGCGCGGCAGCCCGACGGCCCCCTGTTGGGCTGGGGCTTTGACCCGATCTACTTTGGTACTCAACGGGTCAGCCGGCATGAGCTGGACCGTGTCAGCAGTGCCCGCCCCGTGGGCGTGCTGCACGCCAGCGGCCATATCCTGAACGTCAACAGCTTTGTGCTGGAGAAAGCCGGCCTGCTGCGGACTGGCGTCGAGCACCCCGGCATCCCACTGGGCGCCGATGGCCTGCCCACCGGCGAACTCAAAGGCCCGGAGGCCATGATGGCAGCCTCTGCAGTGGTGGGGCTGGACCGCTCTTTCCTGTCGGGCGACGAATTTGGCATCCGGGCATTCGGCAAGCTGGCGGTACGCGCCGGTGTCACGACGTCCACCGACCTGGCCGCCACCCTGCTTGAGCCTGAACTGGTCAGCCTGCTGAACATTACCGCAGAAGACACTTACCCGCTGCGGCTGGTGCCACTGCTGCGACTGATCGGCATGACGCCGGCGCAGGCGGTGGAACGTGCCGTTGCCTTGAATGGCCGCAGTACCGAGCGGGTGCGCCTGGGCCGCATCAAGGTGGTGGCCGATGGCTCGATCCAGGGCTTTTCGGCCCGCATGCGCTGGCCAGGTTACTTCAATGGCGCCCCCAACGGCTTGTGGTACACCGCACCGGAGACCATCCGCGAGTGCTACACCCTGGCGCTGCAAAACGGCGTGCAGGTGCACACCCACACCAATGGCGACGAGGCCACCGAGATGGCGCTGGACTGCCTGGCTGCAGCCTTGAAGGCCGCGCCCACGCGTGACCACCGCTTCAATTTGCAGCATTGCCAGCTGGCCGATGCCGCGCAGTTCCGGCGTATGAAGGCGCTGGACATGTGCGTCAACCTGTTTGCCAACCACCATTTCTACTGGGGCGACCAGCACTACAGCACCACGGTCGGGCCAGAGCGGGCCGAGCGCATGAACGCCTGTGCCACCGCCCAACGCAGCGGCGTGCCCTTCACCATCCACAGCGACGCGCCGGTCACGCCGCTGGGCCCGCTGTTCACCGCCTGGTGCGCCGTCAACCGCCTCACCGCCTCCGGTCGAGTGCTGGGCGCCCATGAACGCATCTCGGTGGCCGACGCGCTTCAAGCCATCACGCTGGGCGCGGCCTACACCCTCAAGCTCGACCATGAAATTGGCTCGATCGAATCCGGCAAGCGGGCTGACTTCTGTGTGCTCGACGACGACCCCACCGAGGTGCCACCCGAGCAGCTCAAGGACGTGCGGGTTTGGGGCACGGTGCAGGGCGGCCGTGTGTTCGAGGCGCCACAGCCTGTGTGATATCCGGTGTGACACCCGGTGTGATTCCGACCCTGATCGTCGGCGGCTACCTGGGCGCCGGCAAGACCACCCTGGTGAACCACCTGCTGCGCAACGCCGGCGGCAGGCGCATCGCGGTGATGGTGAACGATTTTGGTGAACTCACCATCGACGCCGATCTGATCGAGGGCGCCGAGGGCAGCGTACTGGCCCTGGCCGGCGGCTGCGTCTGCTGCAGCTTTGGCTCGGACCTGCTGGGTGCGTTGCAAGACGTGCTGCAGCGCAAACCGCCGCCCGACCTGATCCTGATTGAGACCAGCGGTGTGGCCCTGCCGGCAGCCGTAGCCCGCTCAGCCCGCCTGTTGCCAGGGCTGCGCATCGAGGGTATTGTGCTCATGCTGGACGCAGAAACTGTGCGTCAGCGCAGCGCCGACCCCTACGTGGGCGACCTGGTGCGCCAGCAGTTGCTGGACGCCGACCTTCTGATCCTGAACAAAACCGAACTCTGCAGCCCGACCCAGTTGACTGAGCTGAACGCCTGGCTGCCCACCATGACCACGCCTGGCACGCCGGTGGTGCGGGCCAACCAGGCCCGCGTGCCGCCAGAATTGGTGCTGGGTTTTCACGCCGACTCAAGCGCTGAGCTCGATGGCGCGACAGGCGAAGCACTGGCGCGCTGGGCAGCGCAGCCAATCGCCCAGCCCCTGGCACCCGCATCAGACCGGTTTTTCAATGAGCTGCTCGACCTAAGTGCGCCGCTGGACCTCCAGGCCCTGCTGCAAGGCCTGAGCGATCCCAGCGCCGGCGTCGTCCGTGCCAAAGGCTGGCTAACCGACCTGGCCGGCCAGCGCCACCTGCTGCAACAGGTCGGCCGCCGCATTGAGCTGCTGCCGCTTGCACCCAACGCCGGACCGGCAGGCCCTGACCGGCTGCTGGTCATTGGTCTGGCTGGCATCTATCGCCGTGGCGATTTGCTACAAAATAAATAGCTACAACCTCAATAAGGACTTGGGCTAGAGGCCAATTTGATACATGGATTCCCGGTCGTAGCCGGGAATGACGACCCTCCGTCATCCTCGCGCAAGCGGGGATCCATGCCAGCCAGCCTGACCGCCGAAGCCTCAGGACACCGTCTGGTAATACAGGTTCTGCGGGTGCTTGGCCTGGGCGAAGAACAGCCAGCGATCGGATTGTCATCGGCACATGTTCCATCCGAAACGATGGTCAACACCTTGTGCTAGAAATCAGCCCCGAGTTTCCAACAGACTGGCCAAGTCAACTTTCAAGCCTTCCAAGTCCTCCGTGGCAGTCAGGTAAACAATTTCATCGTCCACCGAGTCATAGCCGTGAATGATGCGATTACGCAGGTCAATCGCCAGCTTCAAATTGGACACAGCTTTGATCAAGCCGGGCTCAAGTTTGGCCAACTGGGCGCATGCTTCACCCAAAATTTCCAACTGACGCTCGACCGCTGACCGGCGCATTTTGTCTGCGAGATACACATCCAATGTGATGCCGGCGACAAATTCCTGGGCCGAACCGATGGCGCCCAAGGCGTCAGCCAACAGCTTCGGCGTTTTGTCGGTCATAAATCATGATGCGACTGCGATTAACAGCCTGCAAGAAATACGGATTGCGGATGTAGCGCGGGTTAACCAAATCCACGTGACGCCCGAGAACCTTCTCCAGGTCATCGGCCAAGCCGATCCAACGCTTTACTCGCGACCCGGCAGCTTGGTGGTCAAGTTCCACCAAAAAATCGAAGTCACTGGAGTCGGGATTGAAGTCCGGCCCGGTTGCAGAGCCAAACAATTCGAGATAGGCAACGCCATGCCGTTCGCACAGCGCGGCAATCTCTCGCATGTATGGGGCCAACGTGGTGTGCATGAGCGGATTATTCAACATCTTCAGCCTAAGTGGCTCAAGTATTCAGTGCGCAGTTGGTGCCCATCGCCCGTCAGGTGTAGGTCGCGGAATGAATTTGCTACAAAATAAATAGCTACAACCTCAATAAGGACTTGGGCTAGAGGCCAATTTGATACATGGATTCCCGGTCGTAGCCGGGAATGAAGGCGGTGGGTTGGAAATCACGACGCTGGGCCGGAAATGACGGCGGTGGGCGAATGCTTCGCCAAAAACACAGTGGTCAGCCTATACTGGCCGCGCGATGCGCGGATTTTTATTACTCTACGCATCACCCCACCCAAGTAGCAAGGCAATGATCCGCTGCAATCTCTCCACCCTCATTGGGCGAGACAAGTTCCGCATCTCTGATGTCGTGCGAGAAACCGGGCTCAATAGCAGCACGATCTCTGCTGTTGCGCACGAAAAGCCAGCAGACGCAGGGAAACCAAGGCGTCCACCCCTGAAGCGCATCCGGTGAACGCACCTCACACGCGGCTGCTTCAAGTCTCTTCGTTGACTAACACTGGCACTGGCCGCTTAGGAATAAACAGGATGTTCGACCGAAACGCCCCCTTCAACGATTTGCCCCCACTGCCACCGTCTGTGGAGTTGGAGAGCAAGGCAATCCTGAAAAAAGCGATTACTGCCAGCCGTGCACTGGCCGAGCTGAAGGGCATGGCCGAGCGCATGCCCAACCAAGCGATGTTGATCGACAGCTTGGTGCTGCAAGAAGCGCGCGCATCGTCGGAGATTGAAAACATCTTGACGACGAATGACGAGTTGTTCAAGGCTGCATCCGATGAAGCCCTGCCGGCCAGTGCCGAGGCCAAGGAGGTGCTGCGTTATCGGCAGGCACTGAACCATGGGTTTCGGCAGATCAAGGAGCGACCACTAGCCACTGGGTTGTTCATCGAGATTGCCCAACTGATAAAAGAAACTGATTTCAATATCCGCCGCATGCCCGGCACCCGCATTGCCAATGGCAAGAACGAAACGATTTACACCCCACCCGAGGGCGAGGGTGTCATCCGCGACAAGCTGCGCGAGCTTGAAAACTTCATGCACGGCGACGACGGTATGGACGTGCTGGTGAAGATGGCGCTAGTGCACTACCAGTTTGAGGCCATTCACCCCTTTCCGGACGGTAACGGGCGCAGCGGCCGGATTCTGAACATTTTGTATCTTGTGGACCGCGGCCTGCTGAACCTGCCGGTGCTTTACCTGTCGCGCTATGTGATTGACCACAAGGCGGCGTATTACGATGGCCTAAGGCGCGTTACGGAAGAAGGCGCCTGGGCCGACTGGGTGCTGTATATGCTGGACGCGGTGGAGCAGACCTCATTACGGACCCACCAACAAATCACCGACATACTGGCGCTGATGGAGACAGTACGCGAACGGGTGCAGCGGGAAGCGCCGGCCGCGTACAGCAAGGACTTGATTGAGCAGATTTTCAGGCAACCATACTGCAAGATTGCCTTCCTGGAACGGGCCGGCATGGGCACGCGTCAGACCTGCTCCAAGTACCTGCGCGAGCTGGAGCGGCTGGGCGTCCTGACCAGTCAAAAGATCGGCCGAGAGGTGTTCTTCATCAACCAGGCGCTGTTTGAGCTCCTCACACGATGACAGTTACCAACATCAACTTGTGAAAAAGCGTTAAAAATAACGTATTTTTTTAACACATTCAGTCAACATGTTCGTTTTCACAACATATCCGCCCCACTGGGCGACTTCGTCCTTCAACGCTTCAAGGGCGTCACCGAGCCTGAGCAGACACTACGCGACTACGTCGTCACACCGGCAGTTGGTGGATGCCTTCAGCAACGCCATGGGCTTAATTCAGCATGCGGTTCAGACCGACGGCAGCAAGGCGGCCTACCTGCAAGGCAGTTTTGGTTCGGGTACGGACCTGGACCTTTGCCGAGTCGGTCAAGTTTGCCGAATGCGTGCCCCAAGCGCTACTGAAACGAACAATCGTCGCGCGAAACTTTGAAAATCCGAAATAACAACGATCTGCCTATTGGTCATTGGTTTAGCTGCGCTATACAGCTACGACCGATTGCTATCAAATAAATAGCTGCAACTCCAATAAGGACGGGAGCTAGAGGCCAATTTGGGTCATGGATTCCCGGTCGTAGCCGGGAATGACGAAGCTGGGCCGGGGGTGGCGACGCTGGGCCGGGAATGACGAATCTCCGTCATCCTCGCGCAAGCGGGGATCCAGGCCAGCCAGCCCGCAGGTTTGCCGAAGCCTCAGGACACCGTCTGGTAGTACAGGTTCTGCGGGTGCTTGGCCTGGGCGAAGAACAGCCAGCGTTCGGCCAGCAGGCCGGGGGCTTGCAGCAGGGCGGCCAGCAGCCAGGGCCAGACACCGGTGTTCACTAGGCCCCAGCCCATCAGCAGCACCGGCAGGCCAAAGGCCAGCAGTTGAAAGCCCCAGCGCACATGGCGCAAGGCGGCGGCGCTGGCACCGTGAAAGAACTCGCGCGTGTTAAACGACCCGGCTGACATGCCCATGGACTTTTGCACCAGCCGCTCGCTGCGGATGCCGGTGGCCGACTGCAGGTTGGATTTATGGCGCAACAGGCTGTTGCGGCGCAGGCTTAAGCGGCGGGTGGCCCAGGCCAGCCAGGTCACGGCAAAGGCCCAGGGGCCGGTCGCGCGCAGCAGCGCCTGCTCACCGCTCAGCCCGGCCAGTGCGCAGCCCAGCACCAGCCCGGCGGACAAGCCGATGAGGATGAAGTTGACAATGGTCAGCGGGTGCGCCCATTCCTCAATAAAGCGCAGGCAGGCGTAAATCATGGCGGTGCAGTACCACAGGGCCACGGCACCCAGGACCACCAGCGCTGGCAACCAGACCGTGGCCAGCGAACCCACAATGCCACCCGCCAGCACCAGCCACCACAGCGCGACCAGCCCGATGAAGGCCGGCAATAGGATGACCTCACGCGACATCCAGGAGGTGCGCCACATCAGCACCGCACGCCAGGCGCGCATCTTGTGCCCCAGGTGCAGAAAAGACGCGGCCAGGCCCGCCAACAGCAGCAACTCGGCCAGACCGATGGCCGCCAGCACAAAGCCGCTCGCCATTGGCACGCCCAGGAGCAGCGCCAGCGCCATCAGCACCAGCAGGCCCTGCCCGGTGCCGGCCAGGGTGGTGAAAAACAGAATCGAAAAAGCGGGATGCATGGTGCCTCAGCTTTCCTTGGCCGGCGTGACGCGCCGTGGCAAATACTGGTTGGCCGGCTGGGTCTCCCACTCTGGCATCAATGCGTAGCCACCGCGCTCGCGGATCGCTTTGGAGACCTCAGAGTCGGGGTCTTTAACGTCGCCAAACAGGCGGGCGCCGGTGGGGCAAGCCTTGACGCAGGCGGGCTTGCGGTCCTCCTTGGGCAGGTGCTCGTCGTAAATACGGTCCACGCACAGGGTGCACTTGGTCATCACCTGGCGCTCTTCGTCCAGTTCGCGAGCGCCGTAGGGGCAGGCCCAGGCGCAGTACTTGCAGCCGATGCATTTGTCGTAGTCGACCAGCACAATGCCGTCTTCCTTGCGCTTGTAGCTAGCGCCCGTGGGGCACACTGGCACGCAGGGCGGGTCTTCGCAGTGCAGGCAGCTCTTGGGGAAGTGGATGGTGTCGGTGCCGGGGAAGGTACCCGCCTCGTAGGTCTGCACCCGGTTGAAAAACGTGCCGGTGGGGTTGGCACCATAGGCGTTCAGGTCGGCCAGCGGGCCGGCACTGCCCGAGGTGTTCCACTG
>JBIKZZ010000180.1:0-6719 GCA_044354435.1 Rhodoferax sp.
CCAAATAACTCTCAATCTTCTGCGCAGCAAACTCCAGCATCTCAAGGGTTAACGCAGGTTGCACGCCAATCCAAAAGGTATTGTTCATAACATTATCGGTGTTAGTCAAGTCACCGCTGATGCGATAGTTGGCACCGATCATGTAAGGCTGACAAGTCAGGTTGCCGGCAAACAGTAGGCGGGTACCGACTTTGTTTTGATCCAAATAAGTCAACAAGTCCAGCCGTGTAACCAGGCAGTTATCTTTGAGCGTGATGGGGAAGCCAAACCACGACGGGTCGGAGTGCTCGGTGGGCTCAGGCAGGTGCACAAACTCTTCACACTCTTTCAGGCGAGCCTTCAGGAAGGCGAAGTTGTCTTTGCGGGCTTGTATGAAAGCTGGTGCTTTGTTCAACTGGGCCAAGCCGCAGGCGGCTTGCATATCGGTGATTTTCAGGTTGTAGCCCAGGTGGCTGTAGGTGTACTTGTGGTCATAGCCGTCAGGCAGCTTTCCCAGTTTTTGACAAAAGCGTTTGCCGCAGGTGTTGTCTTTGCCGGGGGCGCAGTAGCAGTCGCGCCCCCAGTCACGAAAGCTTTCGGCAATCGTTTTGAGTTCATCGTGCTTGGTAAACACCGCGCCGCCTTCACCCATGGTGATATGGTGCGCCGGGTAAAAGCTGAGCGTAGCAATATCGCCAAAAGTACCGACCATCTGACCACGGTAGGTGGTGCCCAGGGCGTCGCAGCAGTCTTCCACCAGCCACAGCTTGTATTTCTTGCACAGAGCCGTAACCACATCCAGGTTAAAGGGATTGCCCAGACTGTGCGCCAGCATGATGGCCTTGGTCTTGGGGCCAATGGCGGCTTCGATCTTGCTAGCGTCGATGTTGTGGGTGAGACGGTCCACATCTACAAACACCGGTACCGCGCCAAACTGGAGGACGGGGTTGACGGTGGTGGGGAAGCCAGCCGCCACACCAATGACTTCGTCGCCCTTTTTGATGGAGCGCCCGCCCAACTTGGGCGACGTGAGGGTGTTGAAGGCTACGAGATTGGCCGACGAGCCCGAGTTGACGGTGATCAGGTGTTTTACGCCGATGAAGGCGGCGAGCTTTTTCTCGAACTCGGCGTTGAAGCGGCCGGTGGTGAGCCAGCCGTCCAGGCTGGCTTCAACCATGTTTCTTATTTCTTCGGCGCCGATGACTTTGCCGGAGGGGGGGACGGCGGTGGTGCCTGGTACAAAGGGTTGCGGTGCCAGCGCGATGGCGGCATATTGATCGACCAGGGCGGAAATTTGCTGGCGGATGAGGGTTTGTTGGTTCATGCTGGGGTAACCTTAGGCAAGTTTAAAAGCTGGTATTGATTGATCTGAGCAAGAGTAACCGCTTTCATATCTGCGCCAGCCAACCACTTTTGATGCCAATCAACCGAGGCTTGCAGCGCTTGCTGCAACGCCCAACGCGGTTGCCAGCCCAGGCGGGCTTTGGCTTTGGAGATGTCAAGCTTGAGGTAGTTGGCTTCATGCGGGTGGACACCGCCGTCTTGCTGCCAGCTTGCGCCGTTGCCCCAACTGTTTACCAAGTGCTCAACTATCCACTGCACCGGGCGGGCGTCGTCGTCGTGGGGGCCAAAGTTCCAGCCTTCGGCGCAGGCTTGACCATCGGTGCACAAGCGCTCGGCCAGGGTGAGATATCCAGATAAAGGCTCCAGCACGTATTGCCAGGGGCGGGTGGCATACGGATTGCGGATGATGACGGCTTGGTTTCGCTCGAAAGCCCGCAAGATGTCGGGGATCAAACGATCTGCGGCCCAGTCACCACCGCCTATGACGTTGCCAGCACGGGCGGATGCCAAGGCAATGCCCTTTTCTTGAAGGAAGGAGCGGCGGTAGGCGCTGGTGACCAACTCAGCGCAGCCCTTGCTGTTGCTGTAGGGGTCGTGGCCGCCCAGGGGTTCGTCTTCACGGTAGCCCCAGGGCCACTCTTTATTTTCGTAGCATTTGTCGGTGGTGACAACGACCACGGCTTTGACGCTGGGCGTGTGGCGGACGGACTCCAGTACGTGCACCGTACCCATGACGTTGGTGGCATAGGTTTCAACCGGCTGGGCATATGACAGGCGCACCAGCGGTTGTGCCGCCATGTGGATGACGATCTCCGGGCTGTATTCAGCGAAGACCGCTTGCAATTTGGCCAGGTCACGGATGTCACCGATGACACTGGCCATGCCTTGACCGACTTGGGCAACCTCGAACAAGCTCGGGTTGGTCGGCGGTACCAGTGCATAGCCCACCGCTTGCGCGCCCATCGATTGCAACCAGAGGGACAACCAGCTGCCCTTGAAGCCGGTGTGGCCGGTCAGCAAGACGCGCTTGCCATTCCAGAAGGTTGGGTTGACTGTCATTGCGAGCGAAGCGTGGCAATCCATGGTGTTAGTCCCATTTCTTCCATGGCGCTTTGCCGGATTGCCACAGTTCCTCAAGGTGAAGCTTGTCGCGCAAGGTGTCCATCGGCTGCCAAAACCCGTGGTGCTGGAACGCAGCCAAGTCGCCCTCTTGTGCCAACCGCTCCAGGGGTTCGCGTTCCCAGATCGTCTTGTCGTCGACGATGTAGTCGATGGCTTTTGGCGATAACACAAAGAAGCCGCCGTTGATCATGGCGCCATCGCCTTTGGGCTTTTCCATAAAGCTATTGACCTTGTTGGCTTTTAGGTCCAAAGCGCCAAAACGACCGGGTGGAATTGTCCCCGTGAGCGTGGCTTTGACGTTTTGCGCTTTGTGGAAGGCGACTAGCTCTGTGATATTCACGTCACTTACGCCATCGCCATAGGTTAGGCAAAAAGCTTCTTCACCCATAACGTAATCCGCTACTCGTTTCAAGCGGCCACCGGTCATGGTATCTTCGCCAGTGTCCACCAAGGTGACACGCCAGGGCTCAGCGCTGCGGTGGTGGACTTCCATGCTGTTTTTGCTCATGTCAAAGGTGACGTCGGACATGTGCAAGAAATAGTTGGCGAAATATTCCTTGATGACATAGCCCTTGTAACCGCAACAAATCACGAAGTCGTTGATCCCGTGGTGGGAATAGATCTTCATGATGTGCCACAGAATGGGCTTACCGCCGATTTCAATCATGGGCTTGGGCTTGATAGAAGTTTCTTCAGAGATTCGGGTCCCGAGGCCTCCGGCCAAAATCACAGCTTTCATCTGAACTCCCTTCCTTCACTCATGCAGGTGACCGTCATTTATCAGCCGCCTCTTTCGACACGTGCCGAGCATACCAAGCCATGGCAACTTGCAGCCCCTCGCCGATGCGGTGGGTGGGCTGGTAGCCCAATAACGTGGTGGCTTTGCTGATGTTGGCCAGCGAGTGACGCACGTCGCCTGCGCGGAAATCGCGATACACGGGCTTTGCGCCTTGCAGGTGGGGATAGCTGGGCAGCAAATTGAGGTGAAGTTGGTCGTACAGTTGGTTCAGTGTGGTGCGCTCGCCGACGGAGACGTTGTAAACTTGGTTAGTCGGGGAGCCCTCACCCCTGCCTTCTCCCAGAGGGAGAGGGAGATCACTCACCGTGGCGGCCAGCAGGTTGATCTGTCGCACGTTTTCGATAAAGCAGAAGTCGCGGCTGGTTTCGCCGTCGCCGTTAATATACACGGGATCGCCTTTGATCATGCTGGCGATCCACTTTGGGATGACGGCAGCATAGGCGCCGTTTGGATCTTGGCGCGGGCCGAAGATATTGAAGTAGCGCAGGCCGACGGTTTTGAAGCCATAGGTGCGTGCGAAAACGTCGGCATAGAGTTCGTTGACGTATTTTGTTACTGCGTAAGGGGACAGCGGCTTGCCGATGTTGTCTTCGATCTTGGGCAGCGCAGGATGGTCGCCGTAGGTGGAGCTACTGGCGGCGTAAACGAAACGCTTTACTTTGGCATCACGCGCGGCAACGAGCATGTTGAGAAAGCCGCTGATGTTGGTCTCATTGGTGGTGATGGGGTCTTCGATGGAGCGAGGAACGGAGCCTAGGGCGGCCTGGTGGAGGACGTAATCGACAGGGGCCGGATTGCCGCGCTGCCCTCGCAATGGCGGGTGACCGTGCAATGACGGGGTGAATATCATGGCGGTGCGGCAATCATCGAGGTTGCGGATGTCGCCTTGGATGAAGTTGAAATTGGCCCATTGCGCTGGTGTGACTAATAATTGGACTTCATCCAGGTTGTGCTGGTGACCGGTGGCGAAGTTGTCCAGACCGACTACGCGTTGATTGAGCTTGAGCAGGGTTTCAAGCAGGTTGCTGCCGATGAAGCCGGCCACGCCGGTGACGAGCCAGGTGTGGGGCTCAGATTGCAGTCGGGTTTGGAGTTGTGCGTAGGCGGTCATAGACGAAGGTCGCTGGCAGACGCTGGCAGCAGGTATTTAAGGTCGTAGAGCACGTGCTCGGGTTTGCCCAAGGCGCGGATGGCGGCCAGGCCCATGGCTTTGAACTGGTGGTGGGCCACGGCAATGACGATGGCGTCATAGGCGCCGGGCTGTGGCTGCTGCACGGGAGTGATGCCGTATTGGTGCTGCGCTTCTTCTGCGTTGGCCCAGGGGTCGAAAACGTCGGCTTTCACGTTGTAGTCGGCCAGCTCTTTGACGATGTCCACCACGCGGGTGTTGCGCAGGTCAGGGCAGTTTTCTTTAAAGGTCAGGCCCATCACCAGCACGCGTGCGCCTTGCACGTGGATGCGGCGCTGGGTCATGGTTTTGACAAGCTGGGTGACCACGTAGGCACCCATGCTGTCGTTCAGGCGGCGGCCGGCGAGGATGATTTGGGGGTGATAGCCAATGGCCTCTGCCTTGTGGGTGAGGTAATAAGGGTCCACGCCGATGCAGTGGCCGCCCACCAGGCCGGGGCGAAAGGGCAAGAAGTTCCACTTGGTACCGGCGGCCTGCAGCACCGCCTCAGTTTCAATATTCAATTTGTTGAAAATGATGGCCAGCTCGTTGATCAGGGCGATATTGACGTCACGCTGGGTGTTTTCTATGACCTTGGCTGCTTCTGCCACCTTGATGCTGCTGGCTTTGTGAGTGCCGGCGATGATGATTTGCTTGTAGAGGGCATCTACCAAGTCGGCACTTTCAGGCGTGGAGCCAGAAGTGACCTTCTTGATGGTGGCGACGCGGTGCTCTTTGTCACCGGGGTTGATGCGCTCGGGGCTGTAGCCGCAGCAGAAGTCTTGGTTGAACTTAAGGCCGGAGAATTTTTCGAGAACAGGCACGCAATCTTCCTCGGTGCAGCCGGGGTAAACGGTGGACTCATAAATGACGATGTCGCCACGCTTTAGTACCTGACCAACGGTTTCGCTGGCCTTGATGAGTGGAGTGAGGTCTGGGCGCTTGTGCTCATCGATGGGCGTGGGCACAGTCACGATGAAGACGTTGCATGCGCGCAGGTCATTTACGCTGGTGCTGAATTGCAGATGTAATGCGGCTTGCAGTTCTTCGGGCTCGGTCTCAAGGGTGAAGTCGTGGCCTGATTTGAGTTGGTCGATGCGTTTTTGGTTGATGTCAAAGCCGACCACTGAGCGCTTTTTACTGAACTCAACCGCGAGCGGCAAGCCCACGTAGCCCAAGCCGATGATGGCCAGTTTGATGTTTTGAAGGTTCATGTTTTTGAACCACGCTTACTGGTGTTTGGTGTGGGTGCGTCTGGTTGAGCCTCAAGTTGCAACGCCTCCATTTCTTCACGCAGCTTTTCATATTCAACCATCTTGCGTTGCAAGAAACGTCGGGTCAGTACAGCTTTTTCAGCCACACCGGTGGGGGTGAGCAGGTAAGCGTAACTCAGTTTGTCGGGGTTCATGCTGAAGTTGCCCATCTTGACCCAGCCTTTTTCGACCAGCGCTTTGAGGCAAAAGTTGATGCTGCTGACGTTGATGCCAACTTCTTTAGCCAAACTGCGTTGGGTCATGCCAGGGTTGTCTTGGAGCAGCTTGAGTGTCCAAAACAGGGTGTCATCGTTGGCGGCCTGGCGGCGTGTGGTCATCGGGTACGTTCGGTCTAGCAAGTACGGAAAGCTGAAAATAAGTGGATTCACAATGGCTACCGCAGCCACTTGGCGCCCAGATGGACGTGCGACAAGTCGTATGATAAGACGGTTTTGTTTTAATTTCAAACAAATTTAGCTTCGAATTCATCCAATTTGGCGCAATGCAAAAATAATCTCGTACCTGACTACCTGCTATCCAGCATTTACCCCTCAACACTGAGCACCGCATCGCCCAGTCGCTGCTGCACCGCCTCTTCCATGCTGACGGTGTTGGCCACCAGCTCCAGGTGGCTCAAAATCTCTGGCTCGCGTCGTTCGATGTAGCTTTTGACGGCCGCATTCGCCAGCAACTTGGTCAGGTAGCCTTTGGCCACCACCAGGTTGAGCAGGTCTGAGCCGTAAGAGCTTTCCGCGTCTTTATAGGTCGCCTGCACCTAGCTCATCTCTTTTTCCAGCTTGACCAGTTGCTCCATGGGGGCGGTTTTGCTGTCACGCTCTGGTGGCGGCACATCGGCACGCTGCTCGGGTGGGGTGGCCTTAAGCAGTGCCTCCACATGCGCCACGGTGATTGTGTTGCTGGCCACCATCAGCTCCACCGCCTCCACCAGTATTTTCCAAATCAGGTATGAGCCTGAGCCTTGTGTGATTCGGTAGTCTGAATCAGGCGGCTGTTTTGGATCGTCGGTTGAACAAGTCAAAGAGTTTAAGCCTGG
>JBIKZZ010000383.1:0-3163 GCA_044354435.1 Rhodoferax sp.
GGGCGATCAAAAGGCCGACGACGACCCGATGAAGGCCATGGAGGAATCTATGGCCAAGGACAAGAAGTAAGCCGGTGGGGCTCAAGCCGCCGCTGAGCCAAACCTAAAGGCTGACAGCGTGGTCTCCATCACCCGGTCAGAAAACACCTTCTCGCCAGGGTCCTGGCCGGCCGCACCAGCCACCACCATCAGTGGCAGCAAGTGCTCCTCGGCGCGGGGCGGGTGCGACAGACGGGCTGAGGGCGCCTGGGCCCACTCGATCAGGCTTTGCCGGCGCTGGGGCGGCGCGGCTTGCACGGCAGCCGTTAGCCAAGCGTCGAATTCATCTGAGATCGGGCCGGATCGGGGGTCACCGTAGCCGCGCATATTGTGGTAACTCATGCCGCTGCCAATAATCAGCACCCCCTCCTGACGCAGGGCCTGCAGCGCCCGGCCAGCGGCCAGATGCAGCGCCGGGTCCAGCGTGGTGCTAAGCGACAACTGCACCACTGGGATGTCGGCGCCCGGGAACATCAGCAGCATCGGGATAAACACACCGTGGTCAAAGCCTCGACTGGCATCTTGCTGTGACGGCAAGCCGGCGGCCTGCAACAGTGCGGTAATGCGCGCCGCCAGCGCAGGCTCACCTGGCGCTGGGTATTGCAATGCGTAGGTGTGCGGCGGGAAACCGTGGTAGTCAAAAATCAAATCAGGCCGGGCGCCGCTGCTGACGCTGAATGCGCCCTCCAGCCAATGCGCAGACACCACCACGATGGCGCTTGGCCGCGCCGGCAAGGTGGCAGCTAGGCCTTTCAGAAAGTCAGCCATGCGTTCCCAGGCATGGGGCGGGTTACTGTCCATGAAAAAGCAGGGGCCGCCGCCATGGGGAATGAACCAAGTGGGCATGACGCTGGCAGCGGCATCAGAGGCCGGGTCTTTGAGAGTCATTGGGGATCTTCCTTAATGATTGGTGTGGCCGACTCGGTACACCACCCATGGTGATGCGCCCGTCCAGTTAAACAGCACCCTTAGCTGATCGGACTTGTGCGAGAGTGATTTTCATAGGCGAACGCCTTCTTGAAGTGCCACTGTATGGATGGGCAAGACCATCAGGTTAGGTGCCGTAATTAGCACATCCACCTTTCGGCCGTGCATCGCCCGCGACACGCGCGCTGCCAATCGGGCCGACAGCTGCGCTGGCTCGTCCACCACCTGATCGCACTCCAGCAGCAAGTCCACATCGCCGCCCCGCGCATCATCCCGGGTACGAGAACCAAACAGCCAAACGCGGGCCGCACTGCCCGCGAGCTGGGCAGCACCCTCACGAATCACCTCAATTTGGGCCGGGGTCAGTCGCATATCTCTCCAAGTTTATGCGGTTTATCGCGACCATCCAGCTTATGCCAACTCGAAAAAGCGGATCACCACACGCTCGGGTTCGCGGACGCCACTGCCTACAAACAGCCGGTGATTGATCCAGCCCAGGCTTCTGGACCCGGTTTCAAACGAGGGTGTGCACCTGAAGTAGACCAGCGCCGGATCAACCGACTGACCGCTGAGCAGCTTGGCAGTCACTTCGGGCGACGCATGGCGGATCGCCCGGTTGTGCACATAAATGAGGTCACCGCCATCGGTTTCCAGCACATAGTGCGCCTCAAGCAAGGCCAGGCTGTCGCCCGCAATCAGCTGAAAATCTGCGCCGCCCGGGAGGATGCGCGCCACCCAACCCTGGCCCTGGACTTCACCGCCGGTGATCGGTACGACGCGGCGGCGACCGCGGGGTGTTTGGCCGACCTCTAGCGGCTGGCCGACCAGTGCCGACATATCGGCAAAGAAGTTGAGTTGGGGGGTATCGGGTCCGGAGGCTTGCATCATCAATACGGGCGGTGAGTAGCACCCCATGGTAATTCGATACGGACCGGGATAGGCCCGGCCCTGGTTCGAATCGACCAAACAGGCTTTATTTTGCCTAGTACGTTAACACGTAAATTATGAAACATAATGGCGCCCAAGCTTGCGATCAGCCTCTTGTCGAGTGAAGCGCCATTCAATGGTGCGTCGTTCTGCGTTTCTCGCGTCTTGCCAAGCGTCGACTTCGGTTTGCAGGGCATCCCGATCGGCAATGCGTCGATCCAGGCATTGGCGCGCGAGAATGCCAATTTCGATCTCTGCCATGTTGAGCCAGCTCGCGTGCTTGGGTGTGTAGTGAAACTCTACGCGGCGCAAGAGTTTGTTGGCTGCTCGCCGACCCAGTACGTCATCAAAGCACTTTCTGAAATGGGTGTTGAGGTTGTCCAGAACCAAGTGAATGCGGCGTGCCTTGGCGTAGGCACCTGTGAGCAATTCGCCGATGAATGCGACGAAGTCAGTTTTCCTGCGATGCTCGGTGACCGAGACGACTCGTTTTCCGGCCTTGGGTTCAACGGCCACAAACAGGTTAGTCGTGCCATTGCGCACGTACTCGTAGTCCTGCTTGGCCGGACTACGCGGCGCCATAGGCAATCCCACGCGGCTGTCGCCAATGAGTTGCAGGCTCTTCTCGTCGATACAGATCACCGGCTCGCAGCGCGACATAGGTCGCGCGTACAACTCAAGCAGAGCGTACATGCGTTGGCGGTACTCGTCGCTCAAGACGCCGATGCACCACATCAAGCGACGCCAGGGTTTGAGGTCGTTTTTTTTAACATACGCCGCACCGTCTCCCTGCTCACGCCAGCCAAGCCAAGCTCCTGGCGGGCTACCCGCTCCAACTCGACTACCGTCCAGCGCTGCCTGCCCGCTGGAGGTGTTGAGCACGCCAAAGCTGTGACTCGCGCCTCTGCATCTGTGTCGTACTGGCGAGGACGCCCCGAGCGCTCCACATCGAAAAGTGCCAGATCCACACCCCCTTGTAGGTACGCCGCGCGCGTACGCCACACGGCGGTGCGACCAACCCCAAGCACATCCATGATCTGGGACTCCGGCACGCCTCGGTCCAGGCTTGAAAGAATATGTGCGCGGTTCACCTCCCGCGACTGGTGTAGTCCCTTGGCTCGGATCCCTTCGACGATCGAGCGAGCTTCCTCGCTCAGGTGTAATTCCGTCTGGCGCATGACAACTCCCGCGAATGCCGGTTGGCGACCTAGAGAGTTTAATCATGTTTCGTTATTTACGTGTTGGAGTACTAGAACTGGTAATGCCTGGT
>JBIKZZ010000384.1:0-3159 GCA_044354435.1 Rhodoferax sp.
TGGCACGGCCGCCGACCGCCGCCCAGATGGCCATCTCGATCGAGTTGGCCGGGCTCATTTCGCTCGGGTTGATGATGCCAACCTGTGGCACATACAGAGCGCCCGCCACACCGCACATCATGGCGGAGATGGTCCAGATGGTCAGCTTGTAGCCCACAGGCGAATAGCCGCTGAACATGACCCGACTCTCAGCGTCACGAATGGCCTGCAGCACCCGGCCGAACTTGGCATTCACCAGCCAGCGCGCCAGCAAGAAGAAGGACAGCAGCGTGACGCCGGTCAGCACAAACAGCGTCATCCGCATTGAGGGCGTGGCGATCGGGAGGCTCAGAATACGTTTGAAGTCAGTAAAGCCGTTGTTACCGCCGAACCCGGTCTCATTGCGAAAGAACAGCAGCATGGCCGCGAAGGTCATGGCCTGGGTGATGATGGAGAAATACACGCCCTTGATGCGCGAGCGGAACGCAAAATAGCCAAATACAAAGGCCACCAGGCCCGGTACCAGCACCACCAGCAGCAAGGTGGCAGCAAAACTGTCGCTCAGCGCCCAATGCCAGGGCAAAGCCTTCCAGTCCAGAAACACCATGAAATCAGGCAGGTCACTTTTGTAGTTGCCATCACGGCCGATCTGGCGCATCAGGTACATGCCCATCACATAGCCGCCCAGCGCAAAAAACACGCCGTGACCCAAACTCAGTATGCCGGTGTAGCCCCAGATCAGGTCCATCGCCAGTGCACAAATGGCGTAACACATGATCTTGCCCACCAGAGCCACCGCGTAATCGCTCATATGAAACACACTGTCTTTGGGCACCAGCAGGTTCAGCACCGGCGCCACAGCACACACAAGCAGCAGGGCAACCATGAAGGACTGCCAACCAGCCCGACTCAGCAAGGGCGCGGGGTTCGGCAAAACAAGCGCCGGGGTGGCCATGGCGGTCATGCTTCGGCGCTCCGACCCTTCATGGCGAAAATGCCCTGTGGTCGCTTCTGAATGAAGATAATGATGATCACCAGGACCGCAATTTTGGCGAGCACGGCGCCCGCCCAGCCTTCCAGAAATTTATTCAAGACGCCCAGCCCCAGCGCGGCATAGACAGTGCCAGCCAATTGGCCTACGCCACCCAGCACCACCACCATGAAAGAGTCGACGATGTAGCCTTGGCCAAGGTCTGGTCCGACATTGCCGATCTGGCTCAAGGCGCACCCAGCCAGACCGGCGATGCCCGAGCCCAGCGCAAAGGCATAGGTGTCGATGCGTGCGGTGTTGACCCCCATGCAGGCGGCAATCGGCCGGTTTTGCGTGACACCACGCACAAACAGCCCAAGACGTGTTCGCCCAATCAGCACGGCCACACCCAGCAACACAAAGGCGGCAAAGACCACGATCACCAGCCGGTTGTAGGGTAGAGACAGGTTGCCGAGCACCTGCACACCGCCACTCATCCAGGACGGGTTTTCCACGCCCACATTTTGCGCACCAAACACACTGCGTACCAGCTGCATCAACATCAGGCTGATGCCCCAGGTGGCCAGCAGCGTCTCCAGCGGCCGACCGTACAGGAAACGAATGACGCCGCGTTCCAGCGCTGCTCCCATCAGCGCAGAAGCCAAAAACGCCACCGGCACTGCAGCCAGCAGGTACCAGTCAAAGGCGCCCGGCGCATACTTTTGAAACAGGCCCTGAACCACATAGGTGGCATAGGCCCCGATCATCATCAGCTCGCCGTGCGCCATGTTGATCACACCCATCAGGCCATAGGTAATGGCCAAACCCAGTGCGACCAGCAACAAAATAGACCCCAGGCTGATACCACTGAACAAGGCGCCCAAGCGGTCGCCCCATGCCAACGCAGCTTCCACCTCACGCAGGCTGCTGCGCAGGGCGGCCTTCACTTCGGGCACGGTCTCTTTTTGCAATCGCTCAACCAACACCGTCTTGGTGTTGGCCTGCCGGCTGGCGGCCAAGAGCCCGGCAGCCTCGAGCCGGCGCGCCTGGTCTGGGCTGTTGAGCAAGGCTGCGGCGCGCACAAGACCGAGCTCCGCTTTGATTTGGGAATCTTGTTCAGCGGCGTAGGCCTTTTCGATCAGAGGCAGCTTGCTGTCGTCTGCGTCGCTTTGCATTTGTTTGATGGCCGCACGACGCACTTTGGCATCCGGCGAAAATAACTTGAGCGCGGCCAGCGCTGAATCCAGTTCACCGCGGAGGCGGTTGTTCATCATCAGGTCTTCAAGGCCGTCGGGCAGTGCCACGGCGGTGCCGTTGACCGGATCAAAGCCCTTGCCATCTCGTACGATGACAACCTGCTCCCCCACCACTTTGACGGCTTCGTCGGCAATGGCCTGAAAGAAGGCAGCGGTCTTGTCGTCGGCACTCGCCACGGCCTGATTGAGTGCTTCAATGCGCGAATCCGACTCCCCAAATGCAATGCCCTTCACGTCCACGGCTGTCAGGGCGCGTGCTTGAACAGCAATAAATAGCAATGCTATTGAAAAAACAACTCGGAGCGACATGAGAACTTTAGGGGCGGGCTAAGAGGCCCTAGGTTTAGCCCCAAGTCACACGACTTGGGGCGCATCCCGACGCTTCAAGTCGGGATACTGTTTTGCCTTACTTCTTGGCGGGCTCGTCAGGCTTCTTGTCGTTGCCTTCGATGTACGGACTCCAGGGCTTGGCCTTGACCGGGCCAGGCGTTTTCCAGACCACGTTGAACTGGCCGTCGGCCTTGACTTCGCCGATGAACACCGACTTGTGCAAATGGTGGTTCTTCTCGTCCATTTTGCTCACGATGCCACTGGGCGCTTTAAAGGTCTGACCAGCCATGGCGGCGATGACCTTGTCGACCTCGGTTGACTTGGCTTTTTCCACAGCTTGTTTCCACATGTTGATGCCGATGTAAGTGGCTTCCATGGGGTCATTGGTCAATGGCTTGTCCTTGTGACCGGCGATATTCTTGGCCTTGGCATAGGCGCCCCATTTTTTGATGAACTCGTCATTGCTCGGATTCTTGATGGACTGGAAGTAGTTCCAAGCGGCCAGATGGCCCACCAGCGGCTTGGTATCCACGCCACGCAGCTCTTCTTCACCGACCGAGAAAGCCACCACGGGCACGTCTTTGGCCTTCAGGCCGGCGTTACCCAGTTCCTTGTAGAAAGGCA
>JBIKZZ010000386.1:0-3147 GCA_044354435.1 Rhodoferax sp.
GGCCGCCGAGACAGCCTCAGCAACAGCCATGAATCGCACACGCCGTTCTTCACGCACCTCAGCCGGCAACATGCCGCCGATATCGTTGGCCACCGCCCCTGAAACCGGACTGTAAGCAAAGCAACCCGCCCGGTCGATTTGCGCTTCACGAACGAAGTCGAGCAAATGAGCAAACTCTTCTTCTGTCTCTCCGGGGAATCCCGCAATGAACGTGCTGCGAACAATGATTTCTGGACAAGCGTCACGCCAACGCTGAATCCGCTCCAAATTCTTTTCGCCGCTGGCCGGGCGCTTCATGCGTTTAAGTACGTCGGGATGGCTGTGCTGAAAGGGCACGTCCAAGTAGGGCAGAACCTTGCCTGAGGCCATCAGGGGGAGTACCGCATCAACGCTGGGGTAGGGGTAGACATAGTGCAGTCGCACCCAGGCACCGTAAGGTTGCGCCATATCGCCAAGGGCCTGCGCGAGCTCCAGCAATCGCGTCTTGACGGGCTTACCGTTCCAGAAACCTGTACGGTACTGAACGTCAACGCCATAGGCTGAAGTGTCCTGGCTAATGACCAATAATTCTTTGACGCCGCCCTCCAACAGTGCTTGTGCCTCCCGAAGTACGTCCCCAATCGGGCGAGAGACCAAGTCACCACGCATCGACGGAATGATGCAAAAAGTACAGCGGTGGTTGCAGCCTTCACTGATCTTGATATAAGCGTAATGCCTAGGCGTCAATTTGATCCCGGCTACGCCAAAGGAATTGGGCACCAAATCCTGAAACGGATCGTGCGGCTTAGGCAAAGCCGCATGGACAGCATCCATCACTTGCTGGGTCGCTTGTGGGCCTGTCACCGCGAGCACGCTTGGATGCATCTGCCTGACCAGGTTTTCACCACCATCACCCCCCTTGGCCCCGAGACATCCCGTTACGATCACTTTGCCATTTACAGCCAAGGCTTCCCCAATGGTATCCAGGCTTTCCTTGACAGCATCATCAATAAAGCCGCAGGTATTGACGATGACCAAGTCTGCATCATGGAATGTCTTGGAAGTCTGGTAACCCTCAGCATTGAGCTGCGTCAAAATCAGCTCCGAATCTGTCAGCGCCTTGGCGCATCCCAGGCTTACAAACCCAACTTTAGGCGCCAAGGCACTTCTGCTTTTAACAACCAATTCACTCATCTGCTGGCGACCTCATACGTTACGCAAATCAACGCTTGATGCCAAACGCACCCAGCATTTGCCCTGTTTGCTTTTGCATTTGCTCCTGCATTTTTTCAAAAATCTTTTGCGACTGTTCAAGGTTGCCACCCAACATGCCTTGCAGTGCAGGGGCCTGAATAGCTAAAAGCTGCGTCCACGTTTCCGGGGCCAAGCCTTTGGATTGCTCGGCAAAACGAACCTGAAGGTCCATCAAAGTCTGGATATTGTTTTCAAGGTAGCCACCCATCAGCCCCTGCATCGAGTGCCCGTAGAAGCGGATCACACTGGCCAAAACCGGGGCGGTGAACATCGGCGAGCCGCTCGCCTCCTCCTCGAGGATGATCTGCAACAAAATGCTCCGGGTTAGATCTTCACCAGTTTTGGCATCTCGAACAACGAAGGGCTCGCTCTCCATCACCAATTGCTTCACTTCCGTCAGGGTGATGTAGCTCGAAGTGTCTGTGTCATAGAGACGTCGGTTCGGGTATTTTTTGATGACCCGCACAGCACTAGCGGGCTCGACGGTTTTTTTTGACTGCATGGGGGCTCCTACAACTGCTTCCAGGGCCAGTTGCACCCTGGCGCGAAGAGACACATTCTAGGGATGGACCCATTCCACGCCCAGCAAGGTTTACCCTGAGAAGCCATGGAATGAGACAGAGAAAATTGGTAGGCGCGATTGGACTCGAACCAACGACCCCCACCATGTCAAGGTGGTGCTCTAACCAGCTGAGCTACGCGCCTAAGGATTGCCCGAGACTGCAGAGTATAGCAGCAAAACCTGCGTCGCTTGAACCTGTCGTCACGCCGCTTCTACGGGTTCAGACCATGTCGTGCGTGGTTCAGCACGCATGATCAATGCATCATAATTGACTTCAACGTCAACCAAAATCACGGAGAGCACCATGGACATCGCGGGTAAGGTATTCATTGTTACTGGGGGGGCATCAGGGCTGGGCGAGGGAACTGCGCGCATGCTTGCGGCTCATGGCGGACTGGTGGTGATTGCTGACATGCAAGTGGACAAAGGTGAGGCGGTGGCACGGGAAATAGGAGGCGTATTCGTCAGGTGCGACGTCAGCAACGAAACAGACGGCCAAACCGTCGTGGCAAAGGCCCTCAGCTTGGGAAAATTGATGGGCTTGGTTAACTGTGCTGGCATCGCGCCCGCTGAGAAAACCGTGGGCAAGCATGGTGCCCACAGCTTAGGCGTCTTTACCAAGTGCATCACGGTCAATCTGGTGGGCAGCTTCAACATGATTCGTTTAGCGGCCGACGCGATGTGCAAGAACGAACCAGAATCTACCGGAGAACGCGGCGTCATGATCTCGACCGCCTCGGTTGCCGCCTACGACGGCCAGATTGGTCAAGCTGCCTACAGCGCGTCCAAGGGTGGCATCGTGGGTATGACGCTGCCAATCGCGCGTGATCTCGCTCGCAATGGCATCCGTAACATGACGATCGCTCCTGGCATTTTTGGTACGCCCATGATGTTTGGCATGCCCAAGGAGGTGCAGGACTCTCTGGCCGCCAGCGTACCCTTCCCCTCCAGGCTGGGCACGCCTGACGACTATGCCAAGCTGGCAAAACATATTTTTGAAAATGACATGTTGAACGGCGAAGTGATCCGTCTGGACGGTGCAATCCGCCTCGCACCGCGATAACTCGGTTGAATGGGCGCGATTGGGCGCATCACCAGCCCTCGTCGGTCATCGGTTTTATCGGGGATAACATGGATCCCCATTTAGCGTAGAGACCATGAGAGAAAAACTACTTTTGATCGGCCTAGTCGCCGCCCTGGCGGGCTGCACCACAGCCTCTAATTTTCGTTATCAGGTACCCGAACAACCCGAAGGGTCCTCGGCCTATACAGAAAAACCTGGCTGGTCAGCCCAGCGATTTGCGGTGGCTGCCGCCAACCCACTGGCTACCGATGCGGGGTACCAGGTACTT
>JBIKZZ010000387.1:0-3145 GCA_044354435.1 Rhodoferax sp.
ACGAGGTGGACCGGGCCGACGAGCCCTTTGAGGCCTTTTTGCTGGAGTACCTGGGCGAGTACCAGGTCAGCATCCCTGAGCTGGGCACCGTGCGTGCACAGGTCAGCCCGGTGACCATCCTCACCAGCAACCGCACCCGCGAGTTGAACGACGCAGTCAAGCGCCGCTGCCTCTACCACTGGCTGGATTACCCCGACCGCGACCGCGAGCTTGCCATCGTGCGGGCGCAGGTGCCGCAGGCCTCGGACGACCTGTCGGCCCAGGTCGCCCAGGTGGTGACACGTCTGCGCAGCCAGCCCTTTACCAGCGCTTTCCAGCGGGCGCCCGGCATCGCTGAAAGCGTGGAGTGGGCCAAGGCCCTGATCGCGCTTGACACCCTGGTGCTGGACCCCGAGGTGATGTCAGACACGGCGGGCATTTTGTTCAAACAACGCGAAGACGTGGCTGCACTGACCCAGGATATGGCGCAGGACCTGCTTCGCCCCGAGCCCGACGCGCAGGGCTGATCATTCATGGAACTCGGCGACGCGCGCACCGGTAAGCTCGCCGACAACCTGTCGGCCTTTGGCCGTACCCTGCGCCGTGCCGGGGTACGGGTTGACAGCTCACGCATTGCACTGGCAGCCGAGGCCGCGCTGGCGGTCGGTCTGGACAAACGGGCTGACCTGTCCGCCGCCATGGAGGCGGTGCTGGTCAGCCGCGAGCAGGACCGTGATGTGTTTCGCGAGCTGTTCGAAGCTTTTTTTCGCAACCCCAACCTGGCGCATAAGCTGTTGGCACAACTGCTCCCAAGCGCCGAGGGCAAGGCCGAGCCCAGCAAGCGGCGCCCGCGGGTGCGCGAGGCCCTGACGCCTCAAAAAGCCTTTGGCCAGCAGGTCCAGCCCAAGCAGGAAGACCAGAAAGTCGACTTTGACGCCGCCATGACGGCCAGCGACCAGCAGCGCCTCAAGCACGCCGACTTCAACGCCCTGTCAGCCGCCGAATACCGGCTGGTGGAGCGCCTGGCCCGAGACATCCGCTTGCCACTGCCCGAATTTGATTCGCGCCGCACCCGGCCGGGCGAGCGAGGCAGCCAATTGCATTGGGCCGGTGTGATGCGTTCGGCGGTGCGCACCGGTGGTGAGCCCATGGAATTGCCCAGGCTGCAGCGCTGCCGCCAGCCGCTGCCGCTGCTGGTGCTGGTGGATGTGTCGGGCTCTATGGAGCGCTACTCACGGCTGTTGTTGGCTTTTTTGCACGCGGCCACCCGTCGCCACCCGCGCCGAGACGTGTTTGCCTTCGGAACCCAGCTGACCGACCTGACGCCAGCTTTTCGTTTGGCCGACACCGACGCCATGCTGAACCAGGCCAGCGTCCTGATCGAAGACTTCGCAGGCGGCACCCAACTGGGTGAATCGTTGACGGCACTGCGCCAGCGACATGCCCGGCGCCTGGTTGGGCGACGGACCCTGGTGCTGTTGATCACCGATGGGCTGGACACAGGAGAACCCGAGCAACTGGCGCAGGAACTGGGCTGGCTGCGCCGGCGCAGCCGTCGCTTGTTATGGCTCAACCCCCTGCTGCGCTTTGAGGGCTATGCTCCGCTGGCGCAGGGGGCGGCTGTACTGCACAAAGTGGCGCATGGCATGGTGGCGGTGCACAACCTCAGCCGGCTTGATGACCTGGCGGCCAGTTTGGCTGCCTTGATGAAACGCTAAGTCGCCCTCTGCGCGAAAATACACCCCAACACCCATCAGAACAGGATCATCCCCATGGACATGCAAGGCAGCCGCCAACTCGCCATCACCCAACAACAGGCCTGGGATGCGCTGAACAACCCCGAGGTTCTCAAGACCTGCATCCCGGGTTGCGATAGGGTCGAGTCCACCGGCGAGAACCAGTATGCGATCGGTATGGCGGTCAAAATCGGGCCGGTTTCGGCCAAATTCACCGGCAAGATCGCGCTGAGCGACATCAAGGCACCTGAGAGCTACACCATCTCGTTTGAGGGGCAAGGCGGGCCTGCCGGCTTTGGCAAGGGGAGCGCCAAGGTGCTGCTGGCGCCCAATGGCGAGGGCCATCTGCTGAGCTACACCGTGCACGCCTCGGTGGGCGGCAAGGTGGCGCAACTGGGCCAGCGCCTGATCGACGGTGCCGCCAAATCCATGGCCGAAGATTTTTTCAAGCGCTTTGACGCTGAGATGCAGCGCCAGTACCCGCAGGCCTATGCCGAAAAAGTCACGGCGGCAGCGCCGGCAGCGACGCCCGTAGCAGCTCCAAATGCGGTGACGGTCTGGGTATGGGGCGCGGTCGCCATTGCGGTGGTCGGAGCCATGTACTGGCTGTCGCGCTAAGCAATCTGCAGCCAAAGACACAGGCGCCGCCATGGAAAATATCGATGTGATGGTCTTGCGCACCCTGCGCGACTGGCGCCAGGCTGGGCAGCGGGCCCTTCTGACCACAGTGGTACGCACCTGGGGTTCGTCGCCTCGCCCGGTGGGCTCCATCATGGCCCTGTGCCAAGACGGTTCGGTGGTCGGCTCGGTCTCAGGCGGGTGCATTGAAGACGACCTGATCTACCGCTTTACACGGGCTTACGCCAGTGCCGCAGCTGCCCCGGCGGAGGGCGAACAAGACATCCCTGCCGGGCCGCCGCGCCTGGTCAAGTACGGCATCAGCGCCGACGAGGCCCACCGCTTTGGCCTGCCCTGTGGCGGTACGCTGGAGTTGCTGCTGGAATTTGACCCCGACGCCGCCAGCCTGGCCGCCTTGGTACAGGCGCTCACCAGCGGGCAATTGATGTGCCGCACGGTCCAACTGGAGAGTGGCGTGGTCAGCCTGGCAGTCAGCGACACCCCGGCCGACCTGACCCTGGACGCACAAACCCTGGTCAACACCTTTGGCCCCGAATTCCGAATGCTGTTGATTGGCGCTGGCCAGCTCACCGAGTACCTGGCCACCATGGCCTTGTTCAGTGGCTTTGCGGTGACGGTGTGTGACCCGCGTGAGGAGTACGCCCGCTCTTGGTCGGTGGCCGGCGTGACGGTCTTGAAAGACATGCCCGACGACGTGGTGCAGGCTTTTCGCGCTGACCGACGCACCTGTGTGGTGGCACTCACGCACGATCCCAAGCTGGATGATCTGGCCCTGTTGGAGGCCCTGCAGA
>JBIKZZ010000388.1:0-3127 GCA_044354435.1 Rhodoferax sp.
CAACCAGTTCACGGCGGCTTTGCGTCTGCAGGGTTTCACCATGGTCGAGTCGGGCAACCTGTACCGCGTGGTGCCAGAGGCTGATGCCAAGCTGCAAAGTGGGACGGTTGCGGTTGGTGAGGCCACGCCGCCCGCGGCAGTGGGCAATCAGGTCATCACCCAGATTTTCCGCCTCAATTACGAGGCAGCCAACAACCTGGTGCCGGTATTGCGCCCGTTGATCAGCCCCAACAACACCATCAATGTCAACCCCGGCAACAACTCGCTGGTGATCACCGACTACGCTGATAACCTTCGCCGAATTGCCGTCATCATCGCCACCATGGACGTCGCCAATGCCTCCGATGTCGAGGTGCTGCCGCTCAAGCACGCCATTGCATCGGATCTGGCGCCACTGGTGCTGCGCCTGATTGAATCTACGGCAGCACCGTCGGCAGCCGGACAGGCTGACACCTCATTCAAAACAATTCTGGTGGCTGAGCCGCGCAGCAATTCGCTGATCCTGCGCGCCGCCAACGCTGCCCGCATGGCCTTGGTCAAGTCGCTGGTGAGCAAGCTGGACCAGCCCGATGCCGGCTCCAGCGGCGACCCGGCTGGCAATATCCATGTGGTCTACCTTAAAAATGCCGATGCCACCAAGCTCGCCGCGACCCTGCGCGCGGCCATCAGTGGTGAGGCGCGCGCAATCACAGCACCGGCGGCGCTGGCAGCGCCAGGTGGCGCCGCCCCGGCCAGTAACGCGGCGGCTGCAACCTCTGGCGGCCAGGTGCAGGCTGACCCTGCCACCAATTCCCTCATCATCACCGCGCCCGAGCCCCAATACCGCCAACTGCGCGCTGTGATCGACCGCCTGGATGCCCGGCGTGCCCAGGTCTTTGTTGAAAGCCTGATCGCTGAGGTCAGTGCAGACCGCGCGGCCGAGTTTGGCATTCAGTGGCAGGGCGCCCTGGGCAGCGCAGGCAGCCCCAATATCGGTTTGCTGGGCACCAACTTTGGCGCCGGCATCAGCAACATCATCAAGCTGTCAACGGCCGCAGCCAGCGGCGCGCCGGCGGTGGGGCGCGGCGCCAATATTGGTCTGGCAAATCAGACCAATGGCGTGTATGTGCTGGGCTTTTTGGGCCGTTTCCTGGAAGAGTCGGGCAGTGGCAATGTGCTGTCCACGCCAAATTTGCTGACGCTGGACAACGAAGAGGCCAAGATCGTCATTGGTCAAAACGTGCCCTTTGTCACCGGCCAGTTCACCAACACGGGCAGCGGCAATACGGTGAACCCCTTCCAGACCATTGAGCGTAAGGACGTCGGCCTGACGCTCAAGGTCAGGCCGCAGATCAGTGAGAACGGCACCGTCAAGCTGGCGATCTACCAGGAGGTGTCGAGCGTGCTGGCCTCCACGGCCAATGCCACCAATGGCCCCACCACCAATAAGCGCACGATTGAATCCAATGTGCTGGTGGAGGACGGTGCAGTGGTGGTGCTCGGTGGGCTGCTGCAGGACGAGTACTCGGGCAACCAGGAGAAGGTGCCTGGCCTGGGCGACCTGTCTATTTTCGGCAATCTGTTCAAGAGCGAGACCCGCACCCGCAAGAAAACCAACCTGATGGTGTTTTTGCGCCCGGTGGTGGTTCGCGATGCGGCGGCCACTGATAAGCTGTCGCTGGACCGCTACGACGTCATGCGCTCGGGCCTGAAAGAGGCACAACCCGTACCCAGCGCTGTGCTGCCCATCAACGATGCGGTGCAGTTGCCGGCCTTGCCGGCGCGTGCGACCCCTGTCCCAGCCAAGCCCTGAGCCGGGTCTGGCCCGCCGCTGCCATGCGTTACCCCCTGCCATACGCTTTTGCCCGCACCCAGCAAGTGCTGCTGGAGGAGCAGTCGGGTGAGTTCACGCTCTGCGTGCACCCGGCCTCGCTGCCTGGTGGTGTCAGTGAAGTCATGCGCAAGTACTCGGTGCGTCAGGTGGAGTTGCAGGCGGCCGACGTGCTGGTGCAGCGCATCAGCGCCGCCTATGCCCAGGGTGAGTCGAGTGCGGCGGCGGTGGTGAGCGAGGTCGAAAGCGACGCCGACCTGTCGCGCATGATGCAAGACCTGCCCGCCATCGAGGATCTGCTGGAAACCTCGGACGATGCGCCCATCATCCGAATGCTCAACGCCTTGCTGACCCAGGCGGCACGCGACGGCGCCAGCGACATCCACATTGAGCCCTATGAGCGCCACTCCAGCGTGCGCTTTCGGGTTGACGGCACGCTGCGCGAGGTGGTGCAGCCCAACCGGGCCCTGCATGCGGCCCTGATTTCGCGGCTGAAGATCATGGCCGAGCTCGACATTGCCGAGCGGCGCATGCCGCAGGACGGCCGCATCTCGCTGCGCATCGGCACCCGCGCCGTTGATGTGCGGGTCAGTACCTTGCCCAGCGCCCATGGCGAGCGTGCGGTGCTGCGTCTGCTGGACAAGTCCGAGGGGCGTTTGAGCCTGGAGGCGCTGGGCATGCAGGGCGATGTGCTGTCACGCTTCACGCGCCTGGTGGCGCAGCCGCACGGCATCATTCTGGTCACCGGGCCGACGGGTTCGGGTAAAACCACCACGCTGTACGCTGCGCTGAGCCGGCTGGATGCGGCACACGGCAACATCATGACCGTGGAAGACCCGATTGAGTACGAGCTGCCCGGGGTGGGGCAAACCCAGGTCAATGCCCGCATCGACCTCACTTTTGCCAAGGCCCTGCGAGCCATCCTGCGGCAAGACCCGGATGTGATCATGATTGGCGAAATCCGAGATTTTGAGACCGCCCAGATCGCGATTCAGGCCTCGCTCACCGGACATTTGGTGCTGGCCACCCTGCACACCAATGACGCCACCAGCGCCGTTACCCGCCTGACGGACATGGGGGTGGAGCCATTTCTGTTGAGCTCCTCGCTGCTCGGGGTGCTGGCACAGCGGCTGGTGCGCAAGCTGTGCCGGTCCTGCCAGGGTGCCGGGTGCGCCAGCTGTGGCCACACCGGCTATGCCGGGCGCAGCGGCGTCTTTGAGCTGCTGGTCACCGACGAGGCCATTCGCGCCCAGATCCACAGCCGCGCCTCTGAAGCCGACATCCGGACCGCCGCGTTGGGGAGTGGCATGTGCCTGA
>JBIKZZ010000389.1:0-3124 GCA_044354435.1 Rhodoferax sp.
CCAAGCAGACCCAGTGTGAGGCTTGGGATGCCAAAACCTTGTGCTGGGATGCCAAAATCTTGGACCATACTTGTTCTCATGCGGTTGAATTTCCTATCCGCCATATGGTCAATGAGGCCCGGCAGGCGATGCTGCTGGCCCGCGTCGGCCGCGCCATGCAGCCGCCCGAAGAACGGCATAACAGCCGGGGCGAGCGCCAGACCTTTTTTGGCTGCGACCTGGGCCCGGCCGAGATGAGCGCGCGGGATTCGTTGGCGCTGGCCACCCGTGGCGGCGCGCGGGTGCTGGGCAGACCCGACATCGGCCACCTGGCACCAGGCATGTGCGCCGACCTGGCGCTGTTTGACCTGCGCACACTGGGCTTTGCCGGCGGCGCCGTGCACGACCCTGTGGGCGCCCTGCTGCTCTGCGCCAGCCCCCCGGCCGCCTGGACCGTGGTCAACGGCCGGGTGGTGGTGCGCGAAGGTCAGCTGGCGACACTGGATTTGGGGCCGCTGTTGGAGCGGCATAACCGGCTGGCGCGGCAGTTGGCAATCGCCTGTTGACCCATGAGAAAGCCGACAGCGTGCCGAGGGACATTGGCTGGCGCTCAAGGTACCGTTTAAAAATCAAAACCACTATCGAGGACGTCATTAGGATGCTATTTAGAACTGTATTTTGGCTTGCCAGCCTGGCCTTCACGCACACCAGCAGTCTGGCCATGGAAGTAAAGGTTGTGAATGACACACTGATCCTCTCTGGGCCGGTGATCCAGGGCGATATCCAGAGGTTCAAGGAGGCGCTGGCGGCCAACCCGGGCATCGGCACCGTGGTGCTGCGCAATTCTTGGGGTGGCCACGTGGACTCCGGCTACCGGATCGGAGCGCTCATTCGCGAGAAGGGTTTGTCCACCCTCGTCTCTGGTCACTGCGTCTCCTCCTGCTCGCGCATGTTCTTGGGCGGCAAGGAGCGCCGTTTTTCCGATGACTACGGTTTGGAGCGCACCTTCGTGGGCTTTCACGGCCACTACGATCCCAACGGCCGGCTCAATCGTCAACTGGTTGAACGCCTCGGCCTGCTGGAATGGATCATCAAATACTCCGACGGTAAAGCCGACCGCGACTTGGTGAAACGCTGGATCAACATCGAACTCAACGCAGGCATGGTCGCGTTCATGCACCCCCAGACCCGGACGTTCTTTCGCACCGAAAAAACGTTCTTCTGTGTTGGCCGTGAGCAATCACGCCCCCTGGGGTGCAGCACTCTGGCTGTGACAGCACTGGACATGGGTGTCATCACCGACCTGACACTCAGCCGCAGCCCCGACCAGTAAGGCCTTAGATGAGGGCCGCGCCAGCCAAAACACCCTCAGCCTGAATACGCCCGGCCCAGTGGCGCAGCCTTAAGCATGGTTAAATCAGACACTTAACCCGAACCAAACCCATGCTTGCGCCGCAAACCATTCTTGATGCAGCCCGCCGTGCCGCCGTTGCTGCCAGCAGCCCTGCACAGGTGCTATTGTTCGGCTCCTACGCGCGAGGCGAGGCCAATTCTGACTCAGACCTGGACTTGCTGGTCATTGAACAACAAGTTACTGATAAAGCCGCGGAGTACCTCAGGCTTCACCGCGCCGTTGGCCACTTAGGTGTTGGTGTGGACGTGATGGTTATTTCGCGCGAGGAGTTCGAGCGACGTCGTCAGGTCCCCGGGACCGTGCCGTACTGGGCCTCTAAAGAAGGCCAACTGCTGTATGACACCAGCGATTGAAGAGGCACGCCGGCTGTTGCGTCTGGCCATGCGGGACGAGGACACCTTCGAGTTACTGCTGCCACTGCCGACTGCGCCTTTGTCGGCAATCGGCTTTCATGCGCAGCAAGCGGTGGAAAAAAGCCTCAAGGCGGCCTGCGTGCTGCGTGGGCTGGAGATTCGTCGCACCCATGATTTGGCAGCGTTGGCGCAGGCGCTGCTCGACGACGGTGCCACGCTGCCAATGCCGCCCGATGATTTCCGGCAACTCAACCCCTTCGCCGTGCAGTACCGGCATGACGATGAGCTTCAATCTTCGATGACGTTGGAGGAATTGAGCATGGCCATGCGCCGCGTTATGGCATGGGCCAGACAGTTGACCTGAGCCTAACGCCCTCTCAAATTGACGTGACACTGCCGCGCCGCCTGGGGTAGCGGCTTCGCACGCCGGCCCCGCCAACACTCAGCAAACAGCGTCAGCACTCACCAACACACCCTCAGCCTGAATACGCCCGAGCCAATGCCGAACGCGAGGCAGCCAGCCCGGGTGCGCCGGCAGCGCCTCGCCCCACACCGCCGGCAGGCAGCCCAGCGTGGCCACCAAGGTGTCCAGGTCGTCGCCTGCTGAGCGCGCCAGCGCGGTCAGCGTGTCGGCCAATGGGTCGGATAGCGCGTAGGCGCGGCCCTGCTCGTCCACGCCACGGCAGTAGCGCAGCCAGCAAGCCGCTGCAAAAGCCAGCCGCTCCACCGGCAGGCCGGCCTGCAACGCGGCCAAGGCCGAGGGCACCCAGCGCTGGCTGATTTTTTGCGAACTGTCCATGGCGATCTGATGCACGCTGTGCTGCAAGGTGGGGTTGGCAAAGCGTTGCAGCAGGGCGTCGCGGTAATCAGGCCAGTCGGGCCTGCGCAGCAATGGGCCAAGCTCATGGGTCATGAGCCCGTGCACTAATTGGTAGACGGCAGGCTGGGCAATGCAATCACTGATGACCGGCAGGCCGGCCAGCGCGCCAATGCAGGCCATGGCCGAGTGGCTGCCGTTGAGCAGGCGCAGCTTGGCTTCTTCAAAAGGTGCCACCTCGTCCACCACCTGCACACCTACCGCACTCAGGGTTGCGGCGTCGGTGTCGTCCACAAAGTTACGTTCAATCACCCACTCCCAAAATGCCTCGGTCCGCAGCGCAGCCTGGTCTGGTACGCCCAGCGCTTGCGCGGCCTCGGCGCTGGTGACGCTGGAGGCGGCTGGCACGATGCGGTCCACCATGCTGTTGGGGAAGGCACAGTGGGCGGCGATCCAGTCGGCCAGGCCATCGTCCGATCCCTGGGCAGGGTCATTGGCGGCGGCCAGGCACAGGGCGCGCAACTGCCGGCCGTTGCCCGACAGGTTGTCGCAGCTGGCCAC
>JBIKZZ010000074.1:0-11362 GCA_044354435.1 Rhodoferax sp.
CCTAAAATGAGTCGGTGACAACGATTCTCAACGCTGACCTGCACTGCCATTCGGTGGTTTCTGACGGCACCCTCACCCCTGAAGCCCTGGCCGAACGCGCCAAAGCACAAGGCGTGGAGCTGTGGGCTCTGACCGACCACGACGAAATCGGCGGCCAGCACCGCGCCGCAGCGGCGGCCCACGCCATAGGGCTGCACTACCTGACTGGCGTAGAAATTTCGGTCACCTTTGTCGGGCAAACCGTACACATCGTCGGCCTGGGCTTTGACCCCGACAACGCCGCCCTGAAGGCGGGCCTGACACAAACCCGAGGCGGGCGTAACCAACGTGCCATGGAAATGTCTGATGGCCTGGCGCGCGTCGGCATCAAAGGCGCCTATGAGGGCGCGACCCACTACGCCGGCAACCCCGAACTGGTGTCGCGCACCCACTTTGCCCGCTTTCTGGTGGAGACTGGCGTTTGCCGCGACACCAACGAGGTGTTTCGCAAGTACCTGATCGAGGGCAAACCCGGCTACGTGCCACACCGCTGGGCCAGCCTGAAGGACGCCGTGGGCTGGATCACCGATGCTGGTGGCGCGGCCATCATCGCCCACCCGGCGCGCTACAAGTTCAGTGCCAATGAAGAATTTGCGCTGTTCAGCGAGTTCAAGAGCCATGGCGGCCAGGGCGTGGAGGTGATTACCGGCAGCCACACCGCGGCCGAGTACCTGACCTACGCCGACATGGCTATCGAGTTTGGCCTTGCAGCCTCGCGCGGCAGTGATTTTCACAGCCCGACCGAAAGCCATACTGAACTGGGCTCCCTGCCCTACCTGGCCGGTAGTCTGCAGCCGGTTTGGGAACTTCTGTCGCACCGCATTCAGACTCATACGGCCCCTCGCACGACCAGCGCCGTGGCGCACTAGGCGCCATGACGACTCCGCAGGCCCGACAGGGGCTGGGTATCGGCCTCATTGTGCTGTCATGCCTGTCATTTTCGATTCTTGACTCTGGCGTGAAGCATGCCATGACTCTGGCGCCGGCCGCCATGCTGCTGTGGTTCCGATACGGGTTTCAGGCCGTGATCACCCTGGTGCTGCGTCTGCCAGTGCAAGGCCGCACCCTGCTGGCCACCGAGCACCCGCGCTTTCAGCTGGCGCGCGGCCTGCTGCTGTTGGTCAGCACCGTCTGCGCCTTTTTCTCGCTCAAGTACCTGCCAGTGGGCGAGTTCGCCGCCATGGCCATGCTCTCACCCCTGCTTGCCACCGGCATGTCGGCCTGGTTCCTCAAGGTCCATGTGCAGCGCCTGAGTTGGGTGCTGTTGATCACCGGGCTACTGGGCGTGGTGCTGGTGGTGCACCCGGGCGGCGACATGTTTACCTGGGCGCTGGTGTTCCCCGCCATTTTGGTGTGCGCCAACGCCGGCTTCCAGGTGCTGACCAGCCGCCTGTCTGGCGCCGACGACCCCTACACCACCCAGTTTTACACCGGCCTGGTAGGTGCCGTGGCGTTTGCGCCCCTGCTCTGGTATTTCTGGGACGGCGCCGCGCTTTGGGCGCACTGGCCCTGGTTTTTGCTCTTGGGTATCAGTGGCGCGTTTGGCCACCTGATGCTGATCCAGGCCTTCATGCACGCCCCGGCGCCGGTGCTGATGCCCTACATCTACACACAGATCGGCTTTGCCATGCTGATGAGTTGGCTGGCTTTCAGCCACGTGCCCGAGCCGCTGGCCTGGTTGGGCATTGGTGTGATCGCCGTCAGTGGTGTGGCCAACGCCTTGCTGGTGTCCCACCCTGTGAGCACACGCGCCTGACGCCATGGCCCAACTTTTCGAACTGCATCCCGACAACCCGCAGATGCGACTCCTCAAGCAGGCCGTGGCCCTGCTGGCCAAGGGTGATGTGCTGGCCGTGCCAACTGACTCCAGCTACGCGCTGGTCTGCCACCTGGACGACAAGGCCGCCGCTGACAAGCTGCGCCGCATCCGGGGCGTAGACGACAAGCACCACCTCACGCTGTTATGCCGCGACCTGTCCGAGCTGGCCAGTTATGCGCGGGTGGACAACCGGCAGTTCAGGCTGCTGAAATCGGCCACGCCCGGGCCCTATACCTTCATTCTGGAGGCCAGCAAAGAGGTGCCGCGCCGGCTCAGCCACCCCTCGCGCAAGACCATCGGCCTGCGCGTGCCCGACCATCAGGTACTGCAAGCCCTGTTGACGCTGCACAACGGGCCGCTTCTGGCAGCCACACTGATCATCTCAGGCGATGTTGAGCCGCTGAACGACGCGCAGGAGATCCGCGAACGCCTTGAGCACCAGTTGGCAGCTGTCATCGATGCCGGCGCCTGCCACCGTGAACCCACCACCGTGGTTGACCTAAGTGGCGAAGAGCCGCTCATCGTCCGCGAGGGGCGCGGCCCATTGTCGGCGCTCGGCCTTTGAGGCTCCCGCCCCTCTGAGACAATCGCAGCATGGACATTGCTCACCTGATTCAAACCGTTGCCATCTACGCTCTGCCCGTGCTGTTTGCCATCACCGTGCACGAGGCTGCACACGGCTATGCGGCACGCTATTTTGGCGACAACACCGCCTACAGCCTGGGGCGCATCTCGCTCAACCCGCTCAAGCACATCGACCCAATGGGTACGCTGCTGATGCCCCTGCTCTTGTACTTTGCCACCTCGGGCGCGTTCCTGTTCGGCTACGCCAAGCCAGTACCGGTCAATTTTGGGCGGCTGCGCCACCCCAAGCGCGACATGATCTGGGTGGCACTGGCCGGGCCGGGTGCCAATTTTTTGCAGGCGCTGCTGTGGGGCGGGCTGCTGCTGGTGCTGGGCGCCATCGATGTTGATGAGTATTTTTTCATCAAAATGTGCCAGGGCGGTGTGCTGGTGAACGTGGTGATGTTTGCCTTCAACCTGTTCCCGCTGCCGCCGCTGGACGGTGGCCGTATTTTGGTCGGGCTGCTGCCGTGGCGGCAGGCCGCGCTGCTGGCGCGAATCGAGCCCTGGGGATTCTTCATCGTGATGGCCCTGGTGATCACCGGACTGGTCAGCACCTATTGGATGCAACCCCTGATGACGCTCACCGCCTCAGCCGTGCACCTGATCTTGTATCCCCTGGCCTACCTGCTCAACTGAAACCCGTACCGCCCCTGACACCATGACCTCCCAGCGCTTTCTGACCGGCATCACCACCTCAGGCACGCCCCATCTGGGCAACTACGTGGGCTCCATCCGGCCCTCAGTACGGGCCAGCCAACGCGCCGACGTGCAGAGTTTTTATTTTCTGGCGGACTACCATGCCCTCATCAAGGTGGAAGACCCCGCCCGCATCCAGCGCTCCACGCTGGAAATCGCCGCCAGTTGGCTGGCCTGTGGGCTCAATCCAGAACGCGTCACCTTCTACCGCCAGTCAGACATCCCCGAGATCCCCGAGCTGACCTGGTTTTTGACCTGCGTGCTGGGCAAGGGCGTGCTCAACCGCGCTCACGCCTACAAGGCGTCTGTCGACAAAAACACCGCCGCCGGCATTGACCCAGACGCCGACGTGAGCGCCGGCCTCTTTATGTACCCGGTGCTCATGGGCGCAGATATTTTGATGTTCAACGCCCACAAGGTGCCGGTGGGGCGCGACCAGATCCAGCACATCGAGATGGCGCGCGACATGGCGCACAGCTTTAACCACCGCTATGGCGAGCACTTTGTGCCGCCCGAGGCCGAGATTGAAGAATCGGTGGCCACCCTGCCCGGCCTGGACGGCCGCAAGATGAGCAAGAGCTACGACAACACCATCCCTCTGTTTACGCCACGGGCCCAGCTGCAAAAGCTGATTGGCGGCATCGTCACCGACTCGCGCGCGCCGGGAGAACCCAAAGCCGTGGAAGGCTCGGCCCTGTTCCAGATCTACCAGGCCTTTGCCACGCCCGCTGAGACCGACGCCCTGCGCCAAGCCTACGCCGACGGCATTGGCTGGGGCGATGCCAAGCAACGCCTGTTTGAGCGTATTGACCAAGAAATTGCACCCATGCGCGAGACCTACCTGGCTCTGCTGGCTGACCCGGCCAAGATCGAACACATCTTGCTTGCAGGTGCAGCCAAGGCAAGGGCACTGGCCACCCCGTTCATGGGTACGCTGCGCCAGGCGGTTGGCCTGCGCGATCTGCGCGCCACTGACCAGGCTGTCAGCGCCAAAGCAGCTAAGGTGGAGCGCCCGCTGTTCAAACAATACCGCGAAGGTGACGGCCAGTTTTACTTCAAACTCCTGGACGCGCAGGGCCAACTGCTGCTGCAAAGCCTGGGCTTTGCCACCCCACGCGAAGCCGGCCAGGCCATCGCCCAACTCAAAGCCGAAGGCGCCGCTGCCCTGGCAGCACTTGGCGCCCAATTGCAGCCCGTGAACACAGAAGCCCAAGCGCCATTGGAAGCCGCGTTAAAGGCACTTCGCGAGGGCGATTAACGCTAGAATCGCGGCTCGAGTAACGGAGAGGTGGCAGAGTGGCCGAATGTACCTGACTCGAAATCAGGCGTACCGCAAGGTACCGTGGGTTCGAATCCCACCCTCTCCGCCAATTAAATCAACAACTTAGCCTCACGTCACCCCAGTGAGGCTTTTTTGTTTTTTAGGTCATGTAGCCACCATGTAGCCATCAGTACTGTTATTTGTACCGCATAGCCACCAGCACCAGACTCCGGGTGGGCACTCTGGCTGGCTGTGGACTGCAGCGCTCGTATGGTCAGCAGCGGTGCAGCCAGCCGCCCAGCAGCGGCCCTTCCCGAGGCCGTCCTATTGGGCTCTTCCCTACGCGGTGTTGCCGGCGAGAATGCCGCCCCCAGCGGACTCGCTTCCTGCGCGCGCCGATGGCCGGCCAGGTTCTTTTCGGTTAGAATTTTTGGCTCTAGAAATGAGGCGTGTCGGTCGGGGGTTGTCCCCGATGCCACTCCATATTTCCGGGGCCATTTCTTTCCCGGTAACTTTTTTGTTCCCGGCCGATCCTGATCGCCGTATCGGGTATGTGCCGCTCGACCGATTGTGCAAAGATGACCGGGAATTTCTTTGTGTCTACGAACTCAGGTTCGACCTTAGCCTGCTCTGTGCGTCTGCCGTCTGCTGGGTTCCTTTCAGTTACAACACCTGCGCTCTTGTGTGCCGAGCAAGCCAGTCAAGCGCGGCTGGAACGACTCGGCAACAAGGGCCATTTTTGGCGACAACGAGTCGCATCAAACTGTCTTGTGCGCACCTGGCAATAAGGCTGTTTGACCTGACCACCAACACCTCCCCAGCCGGAAGATTGTTGAACTGACTGGCAAAGAGCACCGCAATGTGATGCGTGACATTCGCACCATGTTGGTTGAATTGCATGGCGAGGGGGGTGTGCTCAGTTTTGAGCATACCCATGTTGACCCCCAAAACGGCCAGTCGTACCCCATCTTCGATCTGCCCAAGCGCGAAACCCTAATTCTGGTGTCGGGCTGCAGCACTTTTCCCCGCCAATGACATGACCATACCCAGCCGCGAGATTGCGGGGCTGACTGGCAAGGAGTATGCGCACGTCATGCGGGACATCCGCGCCATGCTTTCAGAGCTTGAATTTGCAGAAGGGGGGTATCTCCAAAACTGGATACACCCCCAACACGGCCAAACCTATCAAGAATTTGCCTTGAACCGGGAGCTGACCGAAACACTATCGATTGAGTACAGCGCGTCCGCCCGGCTTAAAGTTATCCGGCGCTGGCATGACCATGACCAGCAAGGAAATGGCCGACCTGACCGAGAAGCGTCACGACAATGTGAAGCGGACCATGGATACCCTTGCAAATCAAGGAGTTATCGCCCAGCCTCAAATTGAGGATGGGGAAAAATCTGCCAATGGTGTTGTGGAGAAGGTGTACCGCATCGGTAAACGCGACAGCTATGTCATCGTTGCCCAACTTTCCCTCGAGTTCGCCGCCCGTCTGGTAGACCGTTGGCAGGAACTGGAAGAGCAGGCCCGTCCCGCCCAGCCCACCATCCCGCAGACCTTGCCCGAGGCCCTGCGCCTTGCTGCCGACTTGGCCGATATGAAAGCCAGGGCCGATGCAGCGCTGGCCATTGCGGCTCCCAAGGCTGAGGCCCTGGACCGGCTGGCGCTCGCTGACGGATCGTTTTGCATCCGGGATGCCGCCAAAACGCTCCAAGTGAAGGAGAAAGTTCTCAAGCAGAAACTGATTGAGTGCCGCTGGATGTACCAGCGTCCGATGGGCACTGGCTATTTGGCCTATTCCGACAAGCTGCAGCAGGGCCTGGTCGAGCACAAAGTTACCCAAGGCAACCACGCCACCAAAGCCATGGATGCAGCGATCGCCGCCCAACAATGGGCCACACAAGCCCAGCCGCGCGAAGCGATGGAGTCAAGCAACCCGCGCCAGCGCCACCAGCATCTCTGCGGTCAGCGTCGCCATGTGCATGGCGGGAAAGCTTCTCCAGACTTTAGGCTTGCAGCCCTCGTCAATGGCTTGGTTCACGATGGCGTCGTGGTGGCAGGATTCTTTCTTTTGCTGGAGCCGTCACCGGACAGCGCCCAACAACGACCGGAACAACGCATACCCAAGCCAAATGAATCATGCGTGCCCGCCCAACCCTACTTAAAAAACACCTGCCCCCGTAAATCCCTCTGCAGAACTTCGCGCATGGCGGACCAGTGGACGTCATCTTGGCTGTTGCAGACTGATTTGGTATGGCGCGCTGTGTAATCCCGGCTGATTTTGAGCACCGAGCCTTCGAGCAGACACCGACCGCATCGAGTTGCTTGACAACCCGGAGGAGTGCTTTGCGGTGGCGCGGACCGCGCGCAAAGAGCAGCCCGAGGCGTTTCAGGGCTTTCACTCGGAGAACATGCTGTTTTTGATTGATGAGGCCTCGGGCGTGGATGACCTGATCTTTGAGGTGGGCGAGGGCGCTTTGTCCACCAAAGGGGCCAAGGCGCTGATGTGTGGCAACCCGACCCGCACCAGTGGCTACTTCTATGAGGCGTTTCACCGCATGCGGGCGGTGTGGAAGACGCACAAGGTGTCGTGCTTTGATTCGAGCCGCTGCTCAGCCGACTACACCGATGCGCAGGCCCTCAAGTACGGGGTGGACTTCAACGTCTACCGGGTGCGGGTGCTGGGCGAGTTTCCCAAGCAAGATGATGACACGGTGATCTCGCTGGCACAGGTGGAGGACGCCTCGGTGCGGGCCATCGAGCCCGAGGGCAAAGTCGTCTGGGGCCTGGATGTGGCGCGCTTTGGCAACGACCGCACGGCGCTGTGCCGGCGCCGGGGCAATGTGGTCACGCACAAGGTGCTGACCTGGCGCAACAAAGACATCATCCAGAACCAGCGCGGTTTGGTTTGCAGTGCGTCGGCGGCTTCGGCCGCCTGGCCGGCCTTCACTAGGGCTTAGCACAGGTTGCCGGCGATCTCCACGTCGCGCGGGTTTGCGGCCAGGGCCTGGCGCAGCTTGCCCGCGGCGGCGGCGAAGTCGTCGCGTTTGAGCGCGTCGATGCCCGCGGTGCCCGGCTGCCGCGAAACCGGGCGGTTGCCCTGGTCGGACTTGGGCAAGGTGTCCTTGGCGCTGGCGGCCTTGCGGACCTGGTGGATGTCGGCCTTGCGCGCTGCGGCCAGGGTCTGCTGGACGCAGGTGGCCTGGGCATTGCAGTCCAAAAAGGAGTTGGGTGCAGGGGCGGGTGCTGGCGCCGGGGTCGGTTCAGCGGGCGCTGGCGCTGGTGCTGGTGCTGGTGCTGGTGCTGGTGCTGGTGCTGGTGCTGGTGCTGGCGCTGGTGCTGGTGCTGGCGCTGGTGCTGGTGCTGGTGCTGGTGCTGGCGCTGGTGCTGGCGCTAGAGGTGCTATGGGGGTGGATACTGCGTCTAATACGTCGCCGTTTTTAAAGAATAAAAAACCGCCGCCCGCCAACAACGCAGCAATCACCAAAACGATGATCAATCCATTACTTCCGCTTGATTTAGCAACTGGGGCGGTTGTGGCCACAGTAGCAACTTCAGGTTTAGTTTCAAAAACTGGTGGAGGTGGAGGTGGAGGTGGAGGTGGGGGTGGGGGTCGTCGAGTCGGTGTAGTTGTACTGACGGAACCAAAGGGCATACTTGCGGTAGAAGTCCCACCCGCAGTTGAGCTGATAGGTTCATCGCCCGGACTGGTTGCGACCGCAGACGCAGGCGCCGCTAAATGGACAGGAGCGCCACATTTGAGACAAAACTTGGCAGATTCGCTATTTTCATTTCGGCAAGCGGCACAAATAATTGGCATTTTACGGCTCCTGTGATCTACTGAAATTCTATATCGAGCGAGGCTAACTACGGGCACAGTCTTGCGCACGTTCGTAAAAATTTAACAAATTTTGGCATCGTCCGCCGTCTGAACCCAAATCTAGCGCGTTTTCATCTACCTCTTTGAGGTGTCCAACTTAGCTACGCAGTCGCTTATATAACCACGGTGGCATAAGGTAAGATTGTCTCGGCTTCAAAAAAAAGGCCACCAAATCAGCTCTTTATTGTTATAAATAGCTGCCATTCGCTGAGTCCAACGGCATACAGCCTACAAAATCGAGATCATTCATGAAATGTGAGATCTGCGGCGTTGAAAATATTTGCGTCCCCAAGACATGCAAGGCATGCGCCGCAGCGCTGAGTCCTGCGGGGTCTGTTGCAGCCAGTCCGCCACATCCGCTGTTATTCGTGCCAATACCTGCTCCTGAGGCAGGTATGGTCGCAGAGCGCGCCGTTAGAGCAACCCTTGCGAAATGTGCTTCGGGAGCCAGACGAGGTTGCACGAGCCCGTCGGGACCGCAGGAGTTGGGCTTTATTCCTAAGCCGGTAACGTGCATTTCAACCACTTCATCCGCGGCTTGCGTTTGGCCTTGGACTTCAAGAGCCTTACGGGGCGTACGGGCTTTTGGTACTTCACCTTGTTTCAGGTCTTGATCTTGCTGCAGCTTGTCTCCCAGTCGCTGGCAGACCTGGCGTTGGTGGTCACGCTGGTGCCCACGCTGGCCATCTGGTTTTGCCGACTCCATGACACCGGCCGCTCCGGGTTCTGGCTGTTGGCCGGCCTGATCCCGGTGGTGAACCTCGTGCTGATTTATTTCGCTGTGCAGGCCGGTAAACCGAAAGCCAATGCATGGGGTCCCGGGGCAGAGGCCCACAACTGAGGATTTCGAATGTCTGTGCCAGAAAATGAGACCTGGGTCGGGCAGCTCAGCATGGCCCTGCTGTTCGAAGGTTCTAAGTCCGAGGGCTTGTACCCGGTGCTGGACACCGAAAACGGACGCCGTTTGCGGGTGCACGTCAAAGGCAGTCGGCTGCCTGACGCAAAGGTGCTGAGCGCTTTGATGAACCAGCGGGTTTGTCTGCACGGCGCGGCCGATGACTTGCGCGGCCACTGGCGGCTTTTGCTTGATCCGAGTTTTCCCGGGGAAGTCATCGAAGGCGCGTCCGTACCCAGCACCGCGCGGGATAGCTCGAGGGCCAAGCCTGCAATGGACTTGCCAAAGGCAGAGGCCAATCCGCCCGAGATTTCCCCGCCATCGTCATCCGACCAGAAAGATTCGCGATGACGTACTGTGTTTCTTGTGGGCAAGCACTTGCCCAGGCCGCCAGCTTTTGTACCAACTGCGGAGCCAAAGCCTTGCCCTCTGAAGCTGTGTCTTCAGTGTCTTCAGTCATTCGTTCCAGAACAGTGCCGGCTCCAATACTGCATGCTTCGGCTACAGCTCGAACGGCGGTCAGTCGAACTTTGTTCGTGCTGCCTACGGGTTTTGTGCGTCCCTTTTCAGCGTTAATGGACAAGCACTTGGCTTCACCGTTGGCGTTGGTCGCTGACGATAATCCTGTCCAATTGCAAAGCAAGGTTCGTCTCGCACTCAAGCGCCTCTTGGCTAGAGGTGAAGTCAAGTATGTTTGCGTGTTGGGCAACTGGGCCGATGTGCCTGTCTTCCGAGTCCTCAATCCATGCGGACGCTGCTTGGAACACGATCCATTTTGCTCGACAGACGCACTGTACGGTTGTGTTGAACCCTTCGACTCTGAGGATGAAGAGTTCATCTTTTCGCTGCTCGAAGCGGTTCCAGTGGGTCGAATTCCTTCGCTCGACCCGGATGTCGTTGCACGTGCTTTGCTGGAAACACCCGTTGCATTAGACCCGGCGCAGGCTTTTGCTTTTGGCGTGACTGCGGAGTGCTGGTCCTTGCCGACTCGGGCAATCGTCAGACTGTTCACCGATACAGCGGCCAAAGCCAATTTGGTTAAAGAGCCGCAAAGCCGGGCACTGGCCGCCCCGGGCGTGCTGGCCTCACCCGGCTGGGATGCCGATGATTTGCGACATGCGGTCAGCCAGGCCAGCATGGAGCCCGGTGCGGTGTTGCTGTTTAACGTGCATGGCTCGCCCGATGAGACCGGCTGGTTTGGTCAAGCCGGTGGCCCTTGTGAGCCCAGGATCATGACGCCGGACACCATCCAGCAATTTAACAGCGCCTTGTTGATCAGCGAGGCCTGCTACGGCGGTGCGTTGGGTTATGACGAGCCCAGCATCGTCGAGCAGTTTTTTGCCAATGGCGGCAAGGCTTTTGTGGGCTGCTCGGTGATCGCTTGGGGCACGACCAACAAGTATTGGGGCGGCGATGAATGTTTGTCCGGCGCAGACCTGATTGCATTGCACTTTTTGAAAGGCCTGCGGCAAGGCTTAGAGTTTGGCGGCGCCCTTAAACACGCCAAGACCGAGGTCATGTGCGGTGACCCTGACAGCGATGACATTGCACGCAAATCGGTGATGTCGTTCAACCTTTTTGGTGCGCCTTGGCACGCCATGCAAGCCGCTGCCATGGCTCCGGTGCGGCCCGTCAGGGCTGAAAAAACTTCTTTGCTGGATCGCGTACGAAGCGGCCGAGCAGGGGGGGGCGAAAGCCCAACAGCTGCGCTGGATGCCATTCGCCAGCGTTACCGCTCTCGTCTACCCGCCGACTACCGTCGTTTTTTCGCTCGACAAGACGAGGTCCTGTCGCAGGTGACCCAATTCAAAGATATCGACAAGATCGAGACTTTCCTATCAGATATGCAAATCATGATGGATGACTGTGAGCTTGAAACGCTTGATTTTGGCGACGAATTGTTTTACCGGCTCTCCGGGAAAACGCAAAACAAATCCATCGGACCTCAGCTTTTCATGCTGGTGACAGACAAGCATGGGCAACTTATTAAGACCTTGACCACCAAAGGAACATCATGAAATGCACAAACAATAGCTGTGGCAAAGAACTCCCTGACGATGCGAAGTTTTGCGACAAATGCGGCACAAGTGCGCAAGCCAACATTAACTGCCGATCCTGCGGTGAGCTCAATCTTGCCAGTGCGG
>JBIKZZ010000390.1:0-3118 GCA_044354435.1 Rhodoferax sp.
CGACGAGGCCATTCGCGCCCAGATCCACAGCCGCGCCTCTGAAGCCGACATCCGGACCGCCGCGTTGGGGAGTGGCATGTGCCTGATGCGCGACGATGGTGAGCGGCTGGTCACGGCCGGCCTGACCTCACGTGAAGAGCTACTGCGCGTGACGCGCGACTAACCCGGCTGGCCACCGCCACAACAAACGCCATGCCGGTTTACTCATTTGAAGCGCTGGGCGCGGACGGTCAGTCCCGCAAAGGGGTGATCGAAGCCGACTCAGCCCGCTCGGCACGCGCCCAGTTACGCGCGCAGGCGCTGGTGCCGCTCAAAGTCGATCTGGCTGGTGCGTCGAGCGCTGATTCGACGTCTCAAGGCGCCCCCAGTGGGTCGGGGCGGGGCCGGCGGGTGTTCAATTCGCTGGCTTTGACGATCTGGACCCGCCAACTCGCTGGCCTGGTGTCGTCTGGCCTGCCATTGGAGCGGGCGCTGACATCACTGACTGACGAGGCCGAACAAGACGCACAGCGCTACCTCGTGGCCAATTTGCGGGCCGAGGTCAACGGCGGCGCCACCTTTGCCCGCGCCTTGGCGCAGCACCCGCGCGAGTTTTCTGCGATTTACGTGGCGGTGATCGATGCCGGCGAGCAAAGCGGTAATCTGGGTCTGGTGCTGGAGCGACTGGCTGATGACCTCGAGGAGCAGCAGGCACTCAAAGCCAAACTGATTGGCGCGGCCCTGTACCCGGCGATCGTGACACTGGTGGCCATCTTCATCGTGCTCTTCCTAGTGACCTACGTGGTGCCGCAGGTGGCCCAGGTGTTTGCGGGCAGCAAGCGGGCACTGCCGCTGCTGACCGTGCTCATGATCGGCCTCAGCGATCTGGCCAGGCATCAGGGCTGGATCCTGCTGCTTGCCTTATTTTTAGGCGCAATTGGCGCGCGAATGGCGCTGGCGAACGCCGTTGTTCGTGAAAAGTTCGACGCCTTCTGGCTAACCTTGCCGGTGCTGGGTCGTCTGGCGCTGGGCTACAACGCAGCGCGTTTTGCCAATACCCTGGCTATGTTGGCCGGTGCTGGCGTGCCAATCCTCAAAGCCCTGCAGGCCGCAGCAGAGACCCTGTCCAACCGCGCTATGAGGCGCGACGCGCTGGAGGCCCTGGTAATGGTGCGCGAAGGCGCGCCGCTGGCCTCAGCACTGGCGCAAAAAAAACGTTTTCCTGGCCTGCTGGCCATGTTTGCCCGCTTGGGGGAGCAAACCGGGCAATTGCCGCTGATGCTGCAGCGAGCGGCCAAGCAGTTGAGCGCCGAGGTACAGCGCCGCGCGATGCAATTGGCCACTTTGCTGGAGCCGTTGCTGATCGTGGCGATGGGCTTGGTCGTGATGCTGATTGTGCTGGCAGTGCTGCTGCCCATCATCCAGCTCAATCAGCTGGTCAAATAGCGCTGGTTTAAAACGATTCCCATTCGCCATCGTCTTTGCTGGTGGCAGTGACAGGCTCCTTGGCCTTGGCTGGGCGCTGCGACATTAATTTAGCTGGGGTAGCGGTGGCGCTGGCTGAGGGCTCGCGCGCCGCCGCGCCGAGCGGGGTGCCGCGGGCCCGCCGCTCACCGCCCTTGTAGCTGTCCGCTTTGGGCAGCACTGAGCGGACCGCGGCCTCTAGCGGCTGGCCGCGGTACTGGTCGTCTTGTCCAGTCAGTTTGAACACGGCCACCATCTGCACCAGGTCCTGAGCCTGCGACTTCAGACTGCTGGCCGCCGCCGCCATTTGCTCCACCAGCGCTGCGTTTTGCTGTGTCGCCTGGTCCATCAGCGTCACGGCTTGGCCCACCTGTGCCACGCCCAAGCTCTGCTCATTGCTGGCGGCGCTGATTTCGCCCATGATGTCTGTCACACGCCGGATCGAGCCCACCACCTCCGTCATGGTGACCCCCGCTTGGTCGACCAGCGCTGTGCCATGGGCCACACGTTCGACGCTGGCGTTGATCAGGGCCTTGATTTCCTTGGCGGCCTCAGCGGATCGACCGGCCAGGGACCGCACTTCGCTCGCGACCACGGCAAAGCCGCGCCCTTGCTCGCCGGCGCGTGCTGCCTCAACCGCAGCATTGAGCGCCAGGATATTGGTCTGGAAGGCAATACCGTCAATGACTTGAATAATGTCAGAGATCTTGCGCGACGATTCGTTGATGCCCTTCATGGTATCTACCACCTGGCTCACCACCTCACCACCTTTGACGGCTACTTCAGAGGCGCTGCGGGCGAGTTGATTGGCCTGGGCCGCACTGCCGGCGTTCTGGCTGACCTTGGAGCCCAGCTCTTCCATCGAGGCGGCTGTTTGCTGCAGGGAACTGGCTTGCTGCTCAGTCCGCATCGACAAGTCCTGATTGCCCTGAGCAATCTCGGCACTGGCCAGCGCCACGCTCTCAGCATGGGTCTTGACGCCACGCACGATGCTGGCAAAGCTGCTTTGCATGCGGCCCATGGCCGCCAGCAATTTGATGGTTTCCTCATTGCCGGAGGGGGTGACTGTGCCGGCCAGATTACCCTGCGCCAGTTGGTCGGCGATGTTGACAGCCTCGTTCATGGGACGTGTCAGGCGCCTGGCCAGCCACAGACCAGCCCACAGCATCACGAGGCTGGCAAAGACCAAGGCCGACGCAATCTGGACTTTGGTTTGACCCGCTTCCAGCTTGGCAAGTTCGTTGACTTCCATCACGTGTTGCGCAATGGCTTTGGACTGTTTCGACATCTGCGTTTCCAGCGCGGCGAACAATTTTTGAAACTCAGGCGCTGCGGCTTGCGCTGCGGCGGCATCGTTGGCTGCCAGCTTTTGGATATTGGCCGCGGTGGCTAGGTACTGGGCCACCAAGGGCAGCGTGTTGCCGATCATGGCTTTTAGGTCGGGTGTGTCAGCCGTGGCTTGCAGGCTCGCCAAGGACTGGTTAAAGGTGGCCGCGTGTTCGGCCAGGCCACTTTCTGCTTCGGCGAGTTGGCTTGCATCTTTGGTCATGCCGCTCAGCAGGGCCAGTAAGACGTCACCACGCACAGCGTCATGCATCATGTCGGCCTCCTGACTGTTTTCCATGGCCAAGCCCATACGTTGAGACTCGTCGATCGCAATTGTCAGTAGATTGGC
>JBIKZZ010000391.1:0-3111 GCA_044354435.1 Rhodoferax sp.
CACCCGGTAGCCCAAGCGGCTCAGCAAGGCGACGGCCACACTACCGACGCCCCCTGTGGCGCCCGTGACCAGCACATCTCCTGAAGTAGGGGTAAGCCCGTGGTCCTCCAGGGCCAGCACACACAACATGGCGGTGTAGCCGGCCGTGCCAATCGCCATGGCCTGGCGTGACGTGAACGCCGATGGCAAGCGCACTAGCCAATCGCCTTTGAGCCGGGCTTTCTCTGCAAGGCAGCCCCAATGCATCTCACCGACACCCCAGCCGTTGTGAACCACCAGGTCACCGACCTGCCAAGCCGGATGGCTGGATTCGACCACGGTACCGGCACCATCAATGCCAGCCACCATCGGCCACTGGCGCACCACCGGCCCCTTGTTGGTAATGGCCAGGCCATCCTTGTAATTGAGGGTGGAGTACGACACCGCCACGGTGACATCTCCCAGCGGCAGGCGAGATTCGTCAACTGCCTGGACCGAAGCCAAGAACTCCGGTTTGCTTTCTAACACGAGGGCTTTAAACATAGTATCTAAATATTTATATACAAATCAATAGCTTAAGATCGATTTCTAAGGTGATTTATTAATTAAGCAGGGTGAGACGCGACAGCTTATAATTAGCGGATGCGTCCGCTCCATCTTATCCCCATCTTCTTGTTCGCCACGCAGCTTATGGCTGCTCCAACCGCACCAGTTGATGACATGGAGCGCCTGCTTGTTGAGAAGGGCCTGCTGGCTCGTATTGACCAAGTTCGACAAACTGCCACTGATAAGGCCTCCGAACTGGTGTTCACTGCCTTGGGCTTCATGGGCGTGCCCTACAGACGCGGTGGCAACACGGCTGAGACAGGCTTTGACTGCAGCGGCTTCGTTAAAGCGATGTACGAGCAAACGGTAGGGCTGATCCTGCCGCGCCGCGCCGAACAGCAGGCGGCGACCACACAAAAAATTGAACGATCAGAATTGCAACCTGGCGATCTGGTTTTTTTCAACACGATGCGCAGGGCCTTCAGTCATGTGGGCATTTACGTCGGAGAAGGTAAATTCATCCACTCCCCCAAGCCCGGCGCCGAAGTTCGCGTCGAGGACATGGGCGTGTCTTACTGGAACCGGCGATTTGACGGCGCACGCCGAGTACAGTCACCGCCACCCCCCCTCAAAGCGCCATAAACGCGCCTAAGGGTGAACTGAGGGCTGTGGCGCTGGTGGCGGACAGCAACACTGTAGGTGGCAGCGTACTGCCGCACATGCATATCAGCATGGTCAACATACAGACAAATTGGCAGGTACGTATTTACTCGTGCGCCAGCGTCGGTGACCACAGGTCGCATTCGGAACAATGTCGGATTGCCACAATGCTAGTGGACTGCGATCTCCCTCAAAATCGCCAAATTCACGCTAAGCATCGGTAACGCAAAAGTCCGCCTGCGCCATGAAATCGCCAATGGAAATATTTGCGGTGGCAGTGTCAATTTAGATAGGGCACTGGTAAAAGAGGCAAAGCAAACCCATTTCTACTGGTCAATGCCTAAACCTCTACACCTGAAGGTCTAGGGTGTCCCAGCGAAATCGCTTGTCTCGCCGTCCAACCATCAGCCCTTTTCACCATGAGATACCAAGGGGTAGTCGCTGGTGTCCATGAGGGGCCAGAGTCAGCCAAAGTTAACCAGCTTCGTGCTCGGAGTTGGGCTCCCCCAAAAAAAGCGCTCGTCATCTGTACGCGTCACCATCACCCTCAATCTCCCTCGTGATCCAGGGCGTCGGTCTCTGAATTAAAAATTGGTGACTGTTGCTGCTTGTCACGCGACAGCTGCTTTATCGTGATCACTGGACCCCAATTTAAGGGTATGTCCTAGGTAAAAACAGGCGATGAACGCTCGGTTTCAGAATAGACTGCACCGGTCAAATTTTTGGCTAATTAGGGCCACATCCTGGAGTCACCATGGCGAAACTGACAGTTAACAATGCCGTGCTCGAGCACGATGCCGAGGGCGATACCCCTCTTTTATGGGTCCTGCGCGAGCAGCTCGGCCTTACCGGCACCAAATATGGCTGCGGTCTGGCCCAGTGTGGGGCCTGCACGGTGCATATCGATGGCGTCCCTACCCGCTCCTGCGTCAGGCCGGTGTCGACAGTACAGCCCGATGAAAAAATTGTCACGATCGAGGGCTTGTCGCCTGACGGCCTGCACCCGGTGCAAAAAGCCTGGGCGGCACTGGATGTGCCCCAATGCGGCTTTTGCCAAAGCGGCATGATCATGGCCACCGTGGCGCTCCTGAAGGAAAAGCCTGACCCAACTGATGCCGACATTGACACTGCCATCACCAACATCTGTCGGTGCGGCACTTACAACCGCATTCGGGCCGCCATCAAGGTCGTCGCCAAGGGTGGCAACACCAAAGTAGCCGGTCTGTCGATTCAGCACACCGATGGGAGCACCACATGATCAAGGAACCTAAAGTCAGTAGGACCATCGGTGTTTCACGCCGGCAATTTTTGGGCCAGTCGGCTGCGGCAGGTACCGGCCTGGTCGTCGCTATATCGGCACCTTGGTCAACCAACGCCGCGGCACAAACTGCAAGACCTGCCGAGGTGAACGCCTGGGTAGTCGTACGCCCTGACGACAGTGTGGTGATCCGAATTGCCCGCTCGGAAATGGGTCAGGGCACGCTGACTGGCTTGGCCCAACTGGTTGCAGAAGAACTCGAATGCGATTGGGCGAAAGTCACCACCGAGTACCCAACACCAGGGCAAAGCTTGGCCCGTAATCGGGTCTGGGGTAATTTCAGCACTGGCGGCAGTCGGGGCATCCGGGATTCGCAGGACTATATGCGCAAGGGTGGTGCCATCGCACGCACGATGCTGGTTCAAGCGGCGGCTAATGAGTGGCAGGTTGCGGCGGCGGACTGTCGGGCAGCCAATAGTGTCATCACCCACGTGCCGAGCGGCCGCACCACGACCTATGGCAAGGTGGCAGCGGCGGCAGGCAAACTGGCGCAACCGGCCAGCGTCACCCTCAAAAACCCAGCTGATTGGAAACTTGCCGGCAAGAGGTTGGCTCGGCTTGATACGGTCGACAAGACCACCGGCGCCCAGATGTACGGCATCGACCTG
>JBIKZZ010000075.1:0-11329 GCA_044354435.1 Rhodoferax sp.
GACGAGCTGCACCGGCGCCAGCTGCGCTACGGGCTGGCCACGCTGTGCGTGGGCGGCGGCATGGGCATTGCCACCATTGTGGAGAGACTTTGATGAACACCATCCGTTACACCCTGCAAGACGGCATTGCCACCTTCACTTTTGACGAGCCCGGCTCGCCGGTCAACACCATGTGCCAGCAGTGGCAGGATGACCTGCACGCGCTGGCGGTGCGGCTGGTGCAAGACCGTGCGGTGATTCGCGGCATGCTGCTGACCTCGGCGAAGAGTACATTTTTTGCCGGCGCCGACCTCAAAGCCACCATGCGCCTCACCCCCGCCGATGCCGGCGCGGTATTCGCCGGCATCGAGCGCGTCAAGCAAGATTTCCGCACGCTGGAGACGCTGGGCATTCCAGTGGTCAGCTGCCTCAACGGCACCGCTCTGGGCGGCGGCTGGGAAGTGGCATTGGTGGGCCACCACCGCATCGCGGTGGATGATGCGCGCATCCAGTTCGGCCTGCCCGAGGTCACGCTCGGTCTGCTGCCCGGCGCCAGCGGCGTCACCAAGATGACGCGTCACCTGGGTCTGCTGGGCGCCCAGCCCTACCTGGTGGAAGGTCAACTGTTTTCACCTCAACAAGCGCTTGGCCTGGGGCTGGTTCACGCACTGGTGGCACCGGGCGCCCATGCGCAGGCCGAGATGCAGGCCCAGGCCCTGGCCTGGATTGAGGCCAACCCCACCGCCCAGCACCCCTGGGAGGCCAAAGACTACAAGGTGCCCGGCGGCACCCCGGCCAACCCGAAAGTGGCGGCCATGCTGCCAGTGGCGCCGGCCATGCTCAAAAAACAGACCCGCGGCCGCTACCCCGCGCCCGAGGCCATCTTGGCCTGCATGGTCGAGGGGCTGCAGGTGGATGTGCCCACCGCGCTGCGCATCGAGAGCCGCTACCTGGCGCAGCTGATCACCGGGCCCAACGCCCGCGCCATGATCAACACCTTCTTCTTCAACATGAACGCCATCAAGAGTGGCCAATCACGCCCGGGCAAGGCACCGCGCTACAAGCCAAGCCGGGTTGGCCTGCTGGGCGCCGGCATGATGGGCGCCGGCATTGCCTATGTGCAAGCCCGCAAAGGCATCGCCACCGTACTAAAAGACCTGAGCCAGGAGAAAGCCGAGGCCGGCAAAGCCTACAGCGCCAAGCTGACCCAGGCTAGCGTGGCCAAAGGGCGCGTGAGCGAGGCTGCCCGCGACGCCCTGCTGGCACAGATCCAGCCTACGGCCCAGGCAGCCGACCTGGCGGGTTGCGACCTGATCATTGAGGCGGTATTTGAGAACCGCGCGCTCAAGGCCCAGGTGACGCAAGAAGCCGAGCCCATGCTGGCGCCGGGCGGTTTTTTTGCCTCCAACACCTCCACCTTGCCCATCAGTGGTCTGGCCAAGGCCAGCGTGGCGCCAAACAAGTTTGTCGGCATCCATTTCTTCAGCCCGGTCGACAAGATGAAACTGGTCGAGATCATTCGCGGCGAGCAGACCGATGACGAGACCGTGGCACGTGCCTTCGACTATGTGCAGGCCATTGGCAAGCTGCCCATCGTGGTCAACGACTCACGCGGCTTCTTCACCAGCCGGGTGTTCGGCACCTTTGTCATGGAGGGTGCGGCCATGCTGGGCGAGGGCATCCCGGCCCCGGTGATCGAAAACGCCGGCATCCAGTGCGGCATGCCGGTGGGGCCTCTGGCCGTGCTGGACGAAACGGCGCTCAGCCTGAGCCTGCATGTGATGGAACAGACCATGGCCGACTTGGCCGCCGAAGGCAAAACCTACACCCCCACCGCGGGCGAGCAACTGGTGGCCGACATGGTTCGGCACCACGGGCGCCCGGGCCGCGCTGGCGGGGGCGGCTTTTACGACTACCCCGCCGAGAAGGGCGCGCGCAAGACACTGTGGCCGCAGCTGAAAACCCTGTTTGAGAAACCCGGCCAGCCCTGGGACATGACCGACATCCAGGACCGGTTGCTGTACCGGCAAGCCGTTGAGACCGCCCGCTGCCTGAGTGAGAACGTGCTGACCAGCGTGGCCGAGGCCAACATCGGCTCCATCTTCGGTATTGGCTTTCCGGCCTGGACCGGCGGCGCCATGCAGTTCATCTACGGCATGGGGGTTGAGGCCTTTGAGCAGCGAGCGGCCGAGCTGGCGCGGCGCTTTGGGCCCGGCTTTGCGCTGAGCGACGAGGTGCGGGCCACGATCCGGCGCTACCAACCCGCTCTGTAGACTCGCAGCCTGCCCACTCACCCTGCCGGAGACCCCCCTTGAACCGACTCACCAAAACCCTTTTGTCCCTGGCCGCCATCGCCGCACTGCTGGCGGGACTGGCCCTGGCCTTTCAAAAACAGCTTGCGACTTTTGTGCTGAAGCAGATGGTGCAGCGTGTCGCCGGAGCAGACATCATCCCCAACCTGCCTGACGGCTTGCACCTGGCCCTGTGTGGCACGGGTGGGCCTTTTCCGGACCCGACCCGCGCCGGCCCCTGCTCGGCCGTGATTGCCGGAGACCGCCTCTTCATCGTCGACGCCGGCGAAGGCAGCGCGCGCAACCTGGCTTACATGGGCATCCCAGCAGCGCGCATCGAAGCCATTTTTCTAACCCACTTCCATTCTGACCACATCGACGGCCTGCCACCCTTCATGCTGCAGCGCTGGGGCACCGCTCTCTCGCTGACCCCGACGCCGGTTTACGGCCCCACCGGCGTTGACAGCGTGATCGACGGTTTTCGTGCGGCCTATGTGCTGGATTTCGGTTACCGCATCGCCCACCACTCCGAGCGCATCATGCCGCCCGGGGGCAGCGGCGGCAAGGGCATTCCGTTCGCGCTGCCAGCCGTGGGCCAGGGCGACCAAGTGGTGGTGCTGGACGACAAGGGCCTCAAGGTGACCGCCTTTCGCGTCAACCACGCGCCGGTTGAGCCCGCGGTGGGCTACCGGTTTGATTACAAAGGCCGCTCTATCGTGATCAGTGGCGACACCGCGGAGAGTTCGGCCTTGGTGGCGGCGGCCAAAGGCGCTGATATTTTGATGCATGAGGCCTTGCAACCCAAGCTGGTCAAGCTACTGGAGTTGCAATTTGAGGGCCGGCAACACCCGCAACTGCCGCATGTCTTTCGCGATATCCTGACCTACCACACCACCCCTGAGCAGGCGGCTGGTCAGGCCAAGGCTGCGGGTGTTAAGCAGCTGGTCTTCAACCACATTGTTCCGCCCATTCCCTTCACATTTGCCAATGCCGCTTTCATCGGCGACGCGCAGCAGTTTTACCAGGGCCCCATCACGGTGGGTGAAGATGGCATGCTGTTCTCTTTGCCCGCCGGGTCCGAAAGTGTTAGCAGGAAGAAAATATTTTTGGGCCGGCTCTGAGCGCAGATTTAAAAACCCAGCCCCGCAGGCGTTGATAATGCCAGCCCTTGTGCCATCGCTGGTGCCAATTCCCATGCTACAACCCAAGCCGCCAATGACCAACACCCCCGCGCGCCTGCCCCGCATCCACAAAGACCGTGTGCTGCGCACGCCTGAAGAGCGCTTTGCCGGCCTGATCGACTTTCCCTACACCCCACGCTATCTGGACCTTGACGGCCTGCGCGTCGCCTATATCGACGAGGGCCCACGCGACGCGCCGCCAGTGCTGCTGATGCACGGCGAGCCTACCTGGTCTTACCTGTACCGCAAGATGATCCCGGTGTTGGTCGCCGCCGGCCACCGCGTGCTGGCCCCTGACCTAGTGGGGTTTGGCCGCTCGGACAAGCCCTCTCGCAAGGCCGACTACTCTTATGGTAACCATGTGCAGTGGATGTGCGCCTGGATGGAGGCCATTGACCTGCAAAGCGCCACCCTGTTCTGCCAGGACTGGGGCTCGCTGATCGGCCTGCGTATGCTGACACACAGCCCGCAGCGCTTTGCCCGTGCGGTGCTGGGCAATGGCGGCCTGCCTACCGGAGCCGACCCCATCCCCAAGGCCTTTTTCATTTGGCGCGCCTTCGCTCGCTTTAGTCCCTGGTTCCCGATTGGCCGCATCGTCAAGGCCGGTTGTGCTGCACCCTTGAGCGATCAGGATATCGCCGCTTATGACGCGCCCTTCCCCGCCCGCCGCTACACGGTGGCTGCACGCCTGTTCCCCACCTTCGTGCCCACCACACCGCAGGACCCGGAGTACACCAACAACCTCCATGCCTGGGACGTGCTCAAGCAGTGGGACAAACCCTTCCTGACCCTGTTCAGCAGCCGCGACCCCATCACCCGCGGCGGCGAACGGGTGTTTCAAAAGCGCGTGCCCGGCGCTGCCGGCCAAGCCCACGAAACCATCCGCCGCGCCGGCCACTTCCTGCAAGAAGACAAAGGCGCCGAAGTCGCCGAAAAAATCGCCGCCTTCATAGCCGCCACTCCCGCCACTCCCGCGAACGCGGGAATCCATGGATCCCCAGTCGTAGCCGGGGATGACGATACTTCCGTCATTCCCGCCTCCCCCGTCATTCCCGCGAACGCGGGAATCCATGTCAACCTGCATCCCGGGTCGCAGCCCGGGATGACGACAAAAATCTAATGAACACCTTCTTCAAAGCCAACTGCCTGGGCGCCTATGCCCTCGCGCTGCTCAGCCTGGTCTGGGCGTTGCCGTGGGGCCTGGGCCCGCTGATGCAGAACATTGCCATGGCGCTGCTGGCCATCCATGTGCTTGAGGCGATCGTCGCTTTCAAATACATCAAGACCTACAAGGGCCCGCTTCTGCATAGCCTGTTACTGGCCTTGCTGTTTGGCCTGTTGCACTGGCTGCCGCTGGCACGGGCTGCCAAAGGCAAGGCCTGAGCCCGCCAAGTTCATTCCAGCGTGTCCGTCTACCCCTCCCCTAGTCGCCGCAAGCGCCTGGCCGCTGCCCTTGTGCTTTACCTGGGCGCGGTCGCCCTTGGGCTGGGCTCAGCCTGGTGGGAACTGCGCCATGCCACTTGGTCCGGCAACTTGGTCAAAGTTGGCCCCTGGACCAGCAGCACGCTAGCCGGCAGCACCGACGCCGACATGTACACGCGGGCCCGTGTCGCCCTCGAAGGTCTACTGGCGCTGGGCCGGGACGAGACCATGTACTACGTAGCCCGGCACGACGATGCAGGCCGGCCACTGCGCTCGGACTGCAGCTACCGTGTCGAGGGCCTGCCACCACCAGCCCGGTGGTGGAGCATCACTGCCTACGCCGATGATTTGTTCTTGTTTGACGCCCCCAACCGCCAGTACAGCCTCAATAGCGGCACCGCCCGGCTGGACGCCAGCGGTCGCTTTGCCCTGATCACTGGCCCCAAGGCCGTAGAGGATCTGCATTGGCTGCCCACCCCAGGCCAACGCGGCTTGGTGCTGACGCTGCGTCTGTACAACCCCGCGCCAGTTTTACAGACCGCACCAGCCCGTCTGCAGCCCCCATCGATCAAAGCCATCGGAGCCTGCGCATGAGGCCTTGGTCCACACGGAAGCGCCTCTGGTTTTACCGGGGGCTCACCCTGCTGTCCACCGCCCTCATCGTCCATGTGCTGGCGGTGTGGGCCACACCACGCCTCATCATGAACCGGCTCATGAGCGGCCCCACCGCGCAAGCCATGAACATGCTCAACCAGGCGGCATTCCTGCCGGCGGTAGACGCCTCGTCACGCCGGGTGGTGATGCCCAGCCCAGACCTGCTGTACTCGGTGTGTGTGTTCGATCTGTCGGTCGGCCCGGTGCGGGTGCGGGCCAACCCCGGGCTTCCCAGCTACTGGTCCATCGCCCTGTATGCCGCCAACAGCGACAACTTCTTTGTGCTCAACGACCGGCAGGCTGGCGCGGCGCCGGTGGACCTGTGGCTGGTGTCTGAAGGCCCCAACCCGCGTGACCCGGCCGTGCCACCCGGCGCCCGTGTGGTGGTCAGCCCCAGCGCCCAAGGCTTTTTGCTGATGCGCGTGCTGACCGCCGATTACGAGGCCGAAAAAGCCGTCGTTGAACCGGCGCGGCGCACCCTGCAATGCAGCCCGGGCGGGGGATGAGGCAGTTGGGTCTGGCCGCTACCGAACACCTTGATGTGCTGATCGTCGGTGCCGGCCTATCCGGCATTGGCGCGGCCGTGCACCTGCAGCGCCAATGCCCAGACCAAAGCGTCTGCATTCTGGAGAGCCGCGGTCAATTGGGCGGCACCTGGGACCTGTTCCGCTACCCTGGCATCCGTAGCGACTCAGACATGCACACCCTGGGCTACGCCTTCCGGCCCTGGACCGACGTTCGCGCTATCGCCGACGGGGCGACTATTCTGGATTACCTGCGCGCCACGGCGCAAGAATACGGGCTGGAACGGCTGATCCGCTACCAGCACCGCGTGACCTCAGCAAGCTGGTCCAGCAGCGAGGGGCGATGGACGGTCAGCGTGGCGGTGGGCCCGGAACAAGCGCCGCAGCAGCTCAGCTGCCGCTTTTTATTGGTCTGCACTGGCTACTACAACTACGAACACGGCTACACCCCTGAATTTGCCGGCACGGCAGACTTTACCGGTCGCCTGGTGCACCCGCAGGCCTGGCCGGCTGATTTAGACGTGACTGGCCAGCGTGTGGTGGTGATTGGCAGCGGCGCCACCGCGGTCACGCTGGTACCGGCGCTGGCCGAGCGGGCCGCCCATGTCACCATGCTGCAGCGCTCGCCCAGCTACCTGATGGCACGGCCGGCCCACGATGCCCTTGCCGATTGGCTTCGCCAACGCCTGCCCAGCCCACTGGCCTACGGCCTGACACGCTGGAAAAACGTGCTGCTGGGACAGCTGTTCTTCCAGCTGGCGCGGCGCTGGCCCGAGCAGGTTGCTCATAAAATCATAGCGCAAGCACAAGCATTGGCAGGGCCTAGGACCGATACTCACCACTTAACGCCACGCTACAAGCCCTGGGACCAACGGCTGTGCCTGGTCCCTGACGGCGACCTGTTCAGCGCCATACGGCAGGGACGGGCCTCCATCGTCACCGACCAGATCAGCCACTTCACGCCCACCGGCCTGCAACTGGCTTCGGGCCAGACGCTGGCGGCTGACGTGGTGGTCACCGCCACCGGGCTGGACCTGCTGGCCCTGGGCGGCATGGGACTAATGGTGGACGGCCAGCCAGTGGTGCTCAAAGACTGCCTGGGCTACAAGGGCATGATGCTCTCGGGCGTGCCCAACCTGGCCTATGTGGTGGGCTACACCAACGCCTCATGGACCCTCAAAGCCGACCTGACCAGCGCCTTTGTCTGCCGGCTGGTCCGACGCCTTAACCAGGGCTACAGTCACTGCGTGCCGGTGCTGCAAGACGCCAGCGTCACCCGGCAAAACTGGGTTGATTTTTCGTCTGGCTACATCCAACGCTCGCTTGACAGCTTTCCCGGCCAAGGCAGCAAAGCCCCCTGGCGCCTGCGCCAAAACTACGCCCTGGACCTATTGGCCTTGCGCTTCGGCCGGCTGGCTGATGGCACGCTGCAGTGGACCAAACCAAAAAGCCATGGATCCCCGATCGCAGCCGGGGATGACGGCGTAGCGCGTCATTCCCTCCCCTCCCGTCATTCCCGCGAAGGCGGGAATCCATGGCTCTCGCGCCAACGCACTTGGCAGGCAGCCGGCATCGCGGCCTCGCTGGCGGTTGCAACTGCATCGTGGTGGCTTCTGGGCCAACCCGGCCTACCCCAACCAGCGCCCCCCGCAGAGCGCACCAGCTGCCCGCTGGCACCCAGCACCAGCCCCCACCCCGGCATGGTGTGGGTGCCGGCTGGCAGTTTTGCTTTCGGCGACACCGTGTACCCCGAAGAAACACCGGTGCGCCCGGCCACGGTCAAGGGCTTCTGGATGGACCGCTCTGAGGTCACCAACGCCGAATTTGCACGTTTTGTGCAGGCCACTGGCTATGTCACAACGGCAGAGAGACCGGTAGACGCCAAACTACACCCTGGCCTACCGCCCGAGATGCAGCGGCCCGGTGCGGTGGTCTTTGTCAACCCGACCGATTTGCGCAGTGGCGGCGATCCGCGTCAGTGGTGGCAGTACCTGCCCGGTGCCAGTTGGCGCCACCCGGCCGGGCCCGGCAGCGGCATTGACGGGCGCGACGCCTTCCCGGTGGTGGCCGTCACGCTGGCCGACGCGCAAGCTTATGCCCGCTGGGCCGGGCGCAGCCTGCCCACCGAGCGCGAATGGGAATGGGCAGCAAGCGGCGGCCAAGCGCCGCCAACCCAGACATCGCCCGGCGACGCACCAGCGCAACCGGCCCAGGCCAACACCTGGCAAGGCTTTTTTCCGCTGTCCAACCAGGCCAGCGACGGTTTTGCCGGCCTGGCGCCGGTTGGCTGCTTTGCCGCCAACGGGTTTGGCCTGCATGACATGATTGGCAACGTCTGGGAGCTCACCGCCGACGTCTACACCGAAGACCACAGCGGCCCTGAGAACCTGCCACCCGACCAGCCTCCCATCGCCGTCCGGCCTGTTGGGCCCCAAGGCGCAGCGGGCCGCCACGTCATCAAGGGCGGCTCTTACCTGTGTGCGCCCAACTACTGCATGCGCTACCGGCCCGGTGCCCGCCAGGCCCAAGAGGACGACCTGGCCACCAGCCACCTGGGCTTTCGCACCCTGCTGCATGCGCCCGGGCCCTGACGGTACCGATAATCCAGCCATGAGCGCCACCAAACCAGCCAACGCAGACCTGCATCCCGCAACGGACGGCCACCCACGCCCAGAATCTCTCAGTGCCCTGTTCTGGTCATTCACTGCGCTGGCCCTGCAAGGCTTTGGCGGCGTGCTGGCCATCGTCCAACGCGAGCTGGTCGAGCGCCGGCGCTGGCTGACAGCAGAACAGTTTGTGGAAGACTGGGCCGTCGCACAAGTGCTGCCGGGCCCCAACGTGGTGAATTTGTCGCTGATGCTGGGCGACCGTTTTTTCGGGCTGCGTGGCGCGTTGGTGGCCATGGCTGGCATCCTGACGTTTCCGCTTTTGGGGGTGCTGCTGCTGGCCACCCTGTACGCCAGCGTGCAAACCCTGCCCGTGGCCCAGGGCGCGCTGCGCGGCATGGGCGCTGTGGCGGGCGGCCTGATCACCGCCACCGGCCTGAAGCTGCTGCCGGCTTTAAAGAAGAATGTGCTCGGAACCCTTGTCAGCGCTTGTTCTATAGCTATCACTATCGTAGCAATTGCCTGGTTTCGGCTGCCACTGGCATGGGTGCTGTTGGGCCTGGGTGGGCTGACCTGCGCCTGGGCCTACCGGCAACTCGGTCGCGTGACCGCAGATCGGGGCGCCGCATGACCATTCAACTCGCCACCGCCGACTGGTGGGCGCTACTCGCGCAATTTTTATCGCTGTCATTGCTGGCTGTGGGCGGCGCCATCACCACCGCGCCCGACATGCACCGCTATCTGGTCACACAACAGCATTGGTTGAGCGAAGCGCAATTCAGCTCATCCATCGCACTGGCGCAGGCCGCGCCCGGCCCCAACGTGCTGTTCATCGCGCTGTTCGGTTGGCAGGTCGGGCTCAATGCCGCTGCCAGTAGCGGCCTGCCAAGTTGGGCCAGCGCGCTCCTTGGCGTGACCCTGGCCATGGTCGGCACCCTGCTGCCCAGCACCATTCTGACCTTCAGCGTGGCCCGCTGGGGCCACCGCAACCGCGAGCGGCGCCTGGTGCGCGCCTTCAAGCAGGGCATGGCCCCGCTGGTGATCGGCATCCTGCTCGCCACCGGCGTCATTTTGGCTACCAGCCAGGGCACATCTCCGGACCACTGGCCACTCTGGCTGTTGACCACAGTCACCGCCCTGCTGGTCTGGCGCACCCGCATCCACCTGCTCTGGCTGCTGGGTGCAGGGGCGGTGTTGGGGGGTCTGGGCTGGGTTTAGCGCGGTAACGAACTCACGAGCTTACGGCCATTGCGACGCTCGGCAATAATGCGTATTATTCGTTTTTTTCGTTTATGTGCTGCGGCATAAATCGCATCTACACACCGAGGACATCATGCCAATTGCGCCTGCCATCCTGAATCGCTCGTCAGCCAGTCGGAATGATCCACTGGGGCCATTGGCTGAAGCCATTGGGTCAATCACCGGGGCCCTGTCTGATCAGGTGGCCACGGCTCTGCATCAGGTACTTGAGGCTACGACGCCCCAAAGCCGAAACGCCCGCCTGATGCTGATAAGGCACCTTGTTGAGATCGAGAGCCAAACCGTCGGTATCGAGATACCCAGGCCCCTGCCCACCAGTACTGACCTGATCAGTACCGCCCAGGCTGCCGAGTTACTGGGGTACAGCCGACCCTATGTCGCCATGCTCATTGACCAGAATCACCTACAGGGCGCTACGGTCTCCGCTGGCGGCCATCGACGGGTCTCCCGTGCCGCAGTGCTTGAATGGAAGGCGAAACACCAAATCGCGGCGCGGCCAACCGACTTGCGTGCCGAAGGCCAAAAAACCGGCGTTTACGAAAGTGCGGAAGCTGAGGTCATGCGTCGGCTCAAAGCCATTAGCAAAAGCAGTTGAGGCCGAATTCCTGCGAAACTGGCCACGAGTGCATCCCAGCGCCGCATCATCCAGTCTGAGGTGGCTGAAAGCATTTCAATAGGCCACCCGTGATGGGTACCTTGTTTCCGAGCATCTGGCGATGTCCGAAACCAGCGCGGTCTTTGGGGGTGGGGCGGGGTTTAGCAGTTGGGATTAAAGATAACTTAAATATGCATAATTTATGCATAAATTATGCATAATCATGGCATGGAATTCGAGTTTGATCCGGCCAAAGCGTCCAGCAACTTCTCCAAGCACAGCATCAGCTTTTCCCATGCTGAGCAGGCTTTGCGGGACGTCTTCGCCGTGACGATCGAAGATCCAGACGCGGTAGGCGAACAACGATTTGTCACTCTTGGCATGGACAGCTTGGGCCGAATCTTGGTGGTTTGTCACACGCAGCGCGACGAGCGGACGCGCATCATTTCCGCTCGCAAGGCCAGCAAAAACGAAACGAGAAATTACCATGCGTAAAGAATACGATTTCAGTCAAGGCAAGCGCGGCGCAGTGCTGCCCTCAACGGCAAAAATCCGTGTGACTATCATGCTCGATGACGATGTCATAGAGGCATTCCGCGCCAGAGGCGATGCGACGGGTCAGGGATATCAAACCTTGATCAATGCGGCACTCCGGGCTGCGATCGACCCGGAGTCCGCTCCACTGACCGTCAAATCGCTCCGCGCAGTGCTGGGTGAGCGGTCAGCTCTAACCGCCTGAGGCATAGGCGCCGGCCCTCTTCAGGCACTCCCCAGCCGCTGCCGCAAAGCCTCATACAGGCACACTCCGCTGGCCACC
>JBIKZZ010000118.1:0-9243 GCA_044354435.1 Rhodoferax sp.
GGACGCTTTGTGTTCGTTGTCGACGAATACGGCGTGGTGCAAGGCCTGCTGACACCGCGCGACCTGCTCGAAGCCATCACCGGTGAGCTGCAACCGGGTGCTCAGATTGATGCATGGGCCACCCAGCGTGAGGACGGCAGCTGGTTGCTGGACGGTTTGATGCCCGTGGGCGAGCTCAAGGTTCGCCTTGAGCTGGACGAACTGCCCCAGGAAGACCGTGGCCGTTACAACACGGTGGCAGGCCTGCTGATGTCGGTGTCCGGCCACTTGCCGGCGGTGGCTGAGCGCATCGAATGCGCAGGCTGGTTGTTTGAGGTGATGGACCTGGATGGCAAGCGCATTGACAAGGTTTTGGCGAGCCCATTGGCAGGCACGGCTTCGCCGGCGCATTGATCGCTTGGTCAATCTGGTTGGACAAGGCGTTCACGATCATCAGCACCCCGTCATTCCCGGCTATGACCGGGAATCCAGGAAGTCATGGATCCCCGATCGGGCCGGGGATGACCAAGGGTGTCGGGGATGACGAAGGGCTCGTAGGGGATGACAACTTCCCGTCAGCCCCGCCCACTCAGCCGGTAGGTCAGCAGGCCCACCAGCTCATGCAGCACAAGGTGCCATTTGCGCGCGCCCTCGGCCAACGAGTACTCAGTCAATGGCGTGCTGCTGCCACTGCGATAGTCCACGGGGTAGGGCGTCACGTTCCAGCCAAGCTTCTGAAAGCTGGCCATGGCACGCGGCATGTGCCAGGCCGAGGTCAGCAGCAGCCAAGGTTTCTGCGTGTCGACTCCAGTCAGGCGGGCGCTAAAGACCGCATTTTCGTAGGTGGTGCGAGAGGCCGACTCCAGCAGCAGTCGCTCTGGCGTCACGCCCATACGGGTATAAAACCGGGCAGCGCGCTCGGCCTCTGTCATGCTGCCGGCGATCAGCCCTCCATCGCCACCGGTGAACAGCAGTTGTAGGCCAGGTGCTTGTTGCAGCAAGGGAAGTGCGGCGGTCATGCGCTCGGCAGCGTCGTTGAGAGCCGGTTGGTTGTGGCCCTGCCAGACATAGGCTGGTTCCAATGCACCGCCCAGCACAATCACACCTGCAAAGCCTCCCAGGGGCGCATTGGCCGCCAGCTCCGGGTGGCGCGCTTCCAACTGGCGGATCAGAGCATCTGGCAGAGGCTCCCAACCTTGCAGCAGCAGCACCAGCAAAGCAGCCCAGCCAAACCGCGGGCCCCATCGGCGCTTCAAGTGGGCGCCCAACAGCGCGGCCAGCATCAGCAGGACGACCCAGGCCAGCGGTTGAGTGGCAAATACAAGCAGTTTGGCAGCGATAAACACAATGGGTGCACTATAGCCGCGCCACCAGTGCTACAACGGGTGTTGTGGCGCTGTCGAGATAGACAATGACGCATTGGCGATTGTGGTCTGTGGCCGCGCTCACCAAAATGTTCGGATGGGCCTAGCAGGGCCGTAGCAAAAAATACAAGGAGACACCGTGATTGGTTCAGACATCGAAATCGCCCAGGCCGCAACCCTGAAGCCCATCATCCAAATGGCGCAGGATCGGCTTGGCATCCCAGCGGAAGCTTTGGAGCCCTATGGCCACTACAAGGCCAAAATCGACCTGCAATGGCTCAACAACAACCAGACGCCCAACGGCAAGCTGGTTTTGGTGACCGCCATCAGCCCAACGCCGGCGGGCGAAGGTAAGACCACCACCACGGTGGGTCTGGGCGACGCGCTCAACCGCATCGGCAAGCGCACTGTGATCGCGCTGCGCGAGCCCTCACTGGGGCCGGTGTTTGGCATGAAAGGTGGCGCGGCCGGTGGCGGTTATGCCCAGGTGGTGCCTATGGAAGACATCAACCTGCACTTTACGGGTGATTTCAATGCCATTGCGCTGGCCCACAATCTGCTGGCCGCGCTGATGGACAACCACATCCACCACGGCAACACGCTTGGGTTTGACGCGCGGCGCATCGTCTGGCGCCGGGTGATGGACATGAACGACCGCGCTTTGCGCGCCACGGTGGTCTCTTTGGGCGGGCCCGGTAACGGCTTCCCGCGTGAGGACGGCTTTGACATTGTGGTGGCCTCTGAGGTCATGGCCATCTTCTGCCTGGCCACCTCCCGCCGCGACCTGAAACAACGCCTGGGCAACATCATTGTTGGCTATACCCGCGAGCAAACACCCATCCGCGCCAGTGACCTGAAAGCCCAAGGCGCCATGGCCGCACTGCTCAAAGACGCCATCAAACCCAACCTGGTGCAGACCCTGGAGAACAACCCGGCCATCATCCATGGTGGCCCGTTTGCCAACATTGCTCATGGCTGCAACACGGTGACCGCCACCCAGGCCGCGCTCAAGCTGGGCGAGTACGTGGTGACCGAGGCCGGTTTTGGTGCCGACCTGGGCGCCGAAAAGTTCATTGACATCAAGTGCCGAAAGTCAGGCCTGCGCCCTGATGTGGCGGTGGTGGTGGCCACCTTGCGCGCCCTCAAGCACCACGGCGGTGTGGATGCCAAGGACCTGAACACGCCCAACCTGGCTGCGTTGGAAAAAGGGATGGCCAATCTGGAGCGCCATGTGGACAACATCCGCAATCGCTACGGTCTGCCCTGTGTGGTGTCGATCAACCATTTCACCTCGGACACCGAGCCAGAGCTCGACCTGCTGCGCCAGAAAATGGACCAGCAGGGCGTGCCGGTGGTGGTGGCGCGGCACTGGTCGCAAGGCTCAGCCGGCGCAGAAGACCTGGCACGCATCGTTGTCAAACTGGCTGAGTCCGGCACCGCCAAGATGCGCTATGTCTATGAAGACGCCGACACCCTGTGGGACAAGATGAATGCCATCGCCACCCAGGTCTACGGTGCAGCCGGCATCTCGGCCGACTCGGCCGTACGCGCCAAAATCGACAAACTCCAGCAAGACGGCTACGGCCATTACCCGGTCTGTGTGGCCAAGACCCAATACTCGTTCTCTACCGACCCCAAACTGCGCGCGGCACCCTCGGGCCACACCGTTAATGTGCGCGAGGTCCGACTGGCCGCCGGCGCCGAGTTCGTGGTGATGATCTGCGGCGACATCATGACCATGCCCGGACTGCCTAAGGAACCAGCCTCGATGCGCATCGACATCGACGATGACGGGAAGATTTCAGGCTTGTTCTGAGCCTGGCGCTCACCAGTTGAGTGCCCAGTCGCCTCGCGTCAGGTCAATGCGCTCACCGGTCTGCGCCGAGTGCTCGGCGGCCAGGCCAATCACCACGGCTTTCAGGCCGTCGGTCAGGCTCACTTCCACGGCCTGCTGGCCTTGCAGAACGGCCAGAAACTTTTGGTGCTGGTAAAAGGTAGAGCCGTTGTGGTCGCCGGCGTCCAGCAGCAGTGGGTCCACCGGGATCTCCAGCAGGCGCGGCCCGGCGGGTTGGCGCGGGCTGACGATCAGCTGCGCCACCGGCGCTGCGCCTAGCAACTCGCCCGGCCAAAAGCGCCCAGGGCCGGGTACCTTGCATTCGATCTTGCCAAGCGGCCCGACCACGCTGATTTCTTCTTGGTAGCGCGAGCCTTCTGCAAACATGCACAGCTCCAGCAGGGCCCGCCGGCCGCCTGGGAAATCCAGCACCACAAAGGCGTTGTCCAAAATGTCGGGCTGGCCGTCGGCGTAGCGCTCGTCCAGGTGGTTGTGGTTTTGCCCGCCCGAGGCATAGAGCCGGATTGGGTCGGCCTGCATCACCAGGCGCATCAGGTCAAAGAAATGGCAGCATTTCTCCACCAGCGTGCCGCCGGTGTTGCTGGCAAAGCGGTTCCAGTCACCCACCTTGGTCAAAAAAGGGTAGCGGTGCTCGCGGATCGACAACATCACCGCGCTGCCGCAGGCCGCTTGGCTGCGCACCTCGTCCAGCAGGCGGGCAATGGGCGGCATGTAGCGGTATTCCATGGCGGTCCACACCGGCGCTGGGTAGCTGGCTACCAGTTGCCGCAGCGCTTGCACAGCCGCCAGGTTGGTGCAGGCCGGTTTTTCCATCAGCACCGGCAGGGGTCGGGTTTGTGCAATCTGCTGCAGCTGCGCAGCGTGGCAGTGGTTGGGGCTGGTGATCACCAGGGCGTCCAGCCCCGGCCAGGCCAGCAGGTCCTCAAGTGAGCCGAGTTGCTGCGCACCGGGTGCCAGCGCCTGGCTGCGGGCCCGCATGCCGGCATCGGGCTCGAAGATGGCGGCCACTTCAATACCCGGCAGCAGCGCCATATTGCGCAGGTGCTCCTGCCCCATCATGCCGCAGCCTACCATGCCGTAGCGTTGCTTGTTGAGGGGGGTTACTTTGGCGCCCTGAAGCGGTGAGGTTGACATATTCATTTACCATTCATACACTTGCGCGCCACTATAGCAACAATCGACAGAAAGCCCCACTGCATGCAGGCCACCCACGTTGTTCCGGTCAAAAGCGCTGACCATGCCGCCGCAGAAGTGGCCTGGTTTGCCCCGCTGTGCTCCGATGATTACCGCCACTTGGGCGTGCCCGAGGGCGATTTACGCAGCAGCTGGGAGCATACCCGTGCCATTGCCACGCGGGCAGACCAGCTGGGTTACCGCAACATCCTCTGCCCCTCGTCTTTCCAGGTGGGGCAGGACACCCTGAGTTTTGTGGCTGCCATGGCACCGCTCACCACCCGCATGAATTTTTTGGCGGCGATCCGCTGTGGCGAGACGCAGCCCATCATGCTGGCGCGCACGGTGGCCACCTTGGACCACATGTTGCAGGGGCGGCTGATTTTGAATGTGATTTCGTCTGATTTCCCCGGCGAGACCGCCAGCAATGAGTACCGCTACCGCCGGTCGCTGGAGGTGGTCGAAATCCTCAAGCAGGCCTGGACGCAAGACGAGATCAATTACCAAGGCCAGATCTACCAGTTCAAGGGTCTGACGACCGATCCGGTGCGCCCCTACCAGACCGGTGGCCCCTTGCTGTACTTTGGCGGTTATTCACCGCAGGCGGTTGATCTGTGCGCTGCCCACTGTGATGTGTACCTAATGTGGCCAGAGGCCCAAGAGCAGCTGGCCGAGCGCATGCGAACTGTCCACGCACGGGCGCAGCACTACGGCCGAGTTTTGGACTACGGCTTACGTGTGCACATGATCGTGCGTGACACCGAGGCTGAGGCCCGCGAGTACGCGCAAGAACTGGTGTCCCAGCTTGATGACGAGGAGGGCCGCAAGATTCGTGAGCGGGCGCAGGACGCCAAGAACTTTGGCGTGGCTATCCAGGCCCAAAACCGCGAACGGTCTGACGCCGAGGGTTTTATAGAGCCGCAACTTTGGACCGGCGTTGGCCGTGCCCGCTCCGGTTGCGGCGCGGCGCTGGTGGGCAGCGTGGACCAGGTGCTGAGCAAGATTGAAAGCTACATGGCCATGGGCATTCGGGCCTTCATTTTTTCGGGTTACCCGCACCTGGACGAGTGCGAGATGTTTGGCAACAAGGTGCTGCCACACCTCAAAACCTGTTCCCTGCCGCAGGTCTACGGCCGGGTACCCACACACACGCCAGCCACGCCGCTCGGCCAAGGAGTTCGACGTTGATCCCCACCTGCCACATGCACCCGGCATTGCCGCCCTTTAGCCGCTTGGTTTACGGCGCCTGGCGCCTGGCTGACGCCGCCGATGCCACCCCCCAGACTGCCTTGCGCAACATCGAGATCTGCCTGGATCAGGGCATCACCACCTTTGACCACGCTGATATTTATGGCGGCTACCGCTGCGAGGCCCTGTTTGGCGATGCGCTCAAATTGAAACCTGCCCTAAAGAGGCAGCTGCAACTGGTCGGCAAGTGCGACATCATGCTGATGAACGACCAGTTCCCGGCGCGGCGGGTCAAGCACTATGACACCAGTGCCAGCCATATTCGGGCCTCGGTCGAGCAGTCGCTGAGCCGTCTTGGCGTGGAGCGGCTAGACGTGTTGCTGCTGCACCGGCCAGACCCCTTCATGGACGCGTCGCAGACCGGCGCCTGCTTGGACGCCTTGGTGAAAGAGGGCAAGATTGGCGCGGCCGGTGTGTCCAACTTCAAGCCCTGGGACCTGTCGCTGCTGCAGTCAGCGATGCAAACGCCCTTGGTGACCAACCAGGTTGAGATCAGCCTGCTGGCGCCGAGCAGCTTTCTGGATGGCACCCTGGCCCAATGCCAACATCTCAAGATCATGCCCATGGCCTGGTCGCCATTGGCGGGCGGTGCGTTGTTTGGCGACAGTGCCCCGGCGCTGCGGCTGCGCCCGGCCTTGGCCCGCATTGCGGCAGAGCATGGCGTCGCGCCCGACGCGGTGGCTATTGCCTGGCTGTTGGCCCACCCGGCCAACATCATGCCGATTGTGGGCAGCAACCAGCCCCAACGGCTGGCGCGCCTGGCCGACGCCTTCAAGGTCACCATGGACCGTGAAACCTGGTTTGAGCTGTGGACCCTGGCTTGCGGGCAAGAAGTGCCCTGACTTGGCTTTTGTAGATGGCAACCCCAGTGCCTTGATCAGCTATTGAAAATGAGACGGGTACGGGCAGACGCATCGGGTACGATGGTGTAATTGACGGTCTAGCGGGTCCATTCGGGCTGGCGCGTCAATGTCTGACAACTTTGGAGTGAACCATGTCAAACCGTCGTGAATTTATGATGCAAGTGAGCCTGGGTGGTGGTGTTGTGTTGGCCGGTAATGCCGTTGCACAAGGCGCCATGGTCGCTGAGTCTGATGCGCAAGCCGCAGCATTGGGCTACAAGGCCGATGCCACCAAGGTTGACAAAGCCAAGTTCCCCAAGTTTGCGACTGGCCAGGTTTGCACCAACTGCGCGTTGTACCAAGGCAAAGCGACAGATGCCGCCGCTGGCTGCCCCCTGTTTGCCGGCAAGCGGGTGGCGGGCAAGGGCTGGTGCAGCGCCTACGCCAAGAAGGCCTGATCCCGTCAGCCTTGTCTGACTCAAGCGTGATCTGCCCCCGGCAGGTCACGCCCCGGCGCATCAGGGCGCCGCAATAATCACGGTACTCGGGGCAAGACTCAAAGCGATCGTCAGGGCGATACTTAGCCCATGCAACTCCAGGACATTCTTTACTCCCAAGGCTTCGGCACGCGCCGCGTCTGTGCTGGCTTGATCCAGCAGGGCCATGTGCAGGTTTATGAGTCTAATCAGGCTTTAGCCCCCGTCCTTATTCAAGACTCTGCTATCAACTTAGAAGCGACTGGCCTGCGGTTCCGGGTGCAGGGCGTTGACTGGCCCTACCAGCAGCCGGCCTACCTGGTGCTGCACAAGCCGGCAGGCACCGAGTGCTCCCATAAACCCTCGACCTACCCCAGCATTTACTCCCTGCTGCCCTCGCCCTTGCGACTGCGGCCCCAAAAAGCTGCGGTGCAGGGCGTGCAGGCAGTCGGCCGACTGGACCAGGACACCACGGGCATGCTGCTGCTGACCGATGACGGCAAGTTTATCCACCGCATGAGCTCGCCGCGTCATCACGTGCCCAAGGTCTATGAGGTGGGCGTGAAGCATCCGCTTGACGCGCGCCAGGTCAGCCGACTGCTGGCCGGCGTGGTGCTCGATGACGACCCGGCGCCGGTGCGCGCCGCCGCTTGCGAGGCCGTGGCCGAGCACCACCTGCGGCTGACCCTGACCGAGGGCAAGTACCACCAGGTCAAACGGATGTTGGCGGCCGTGGGCAACCGGGTCGAGACCCTGCACCGTTCGCAAATTGGCAGCTTGCGTCTGCCAGAAGATCTTGCGCCGGGCCAGTGGCGCTGGCTTAGCGAGACTGATTTAAGCCTGATCAAGGGGTGATGGCCGCTACACTGGATGCCTCCCTAAATAAGGCCTTTTTTGTGATTTTTACCCCCTGTGTCCAGCGTGTTTTTTTGGTGTTCCGTGGCCTGGGTCGCCGATTCTGCCAGACGGTTGTGCTGGGGGCTGGCCTGGCCATGCCGATCTTGCCCGCTCTGGCGGCGCCTATTTTTGTGCTGAACTCGCTGTCGGCCAGCGTCAGCGTGATCGACCCCGTGAGCTGGAAAGAGATCAAACGCATTCCCACCGGCAAGGAGCCGCACCACCTGTACCTGGCGCCGGATGAAAAATCTTTGCTGATTGCCAACGCCCTGGGTGACAGCCTGCTCTTCGTCGACCCCAAAACCGCCGAGGTGCAGCGCACCGTACGCGGGATCCCGGACCCCTACCAGCTGCGCTTTTCCCCGGACATGAAGTGGTTTGTCACCGCGGCCAATCGCCTTAACCATGTCGATGTTTACCGTTGGGACGGTAGCAACTTGACGCTTGCCAAACGGCTGCCCACCGGCAAGACGCCCAGCCACGTCTGGATTGACAGCAAAAGCACCACGGTCTACGCCACCATGCAAGACAGTGACGAGCTGGTGGCCATCGACCTGCCCAGTCAGACCTTCAAGTGGCGAGCCCCCACCGGTGCCATGCCAGCCGATGTGTTTGGCACGCCGGACGACAAATTCTTGCTGATTGGGCTGACCGGTGGCGATGGGGTCGAGGTGTACGACGTGAGCGCGGGTCAGGCCAAACTGGTCAAGCTGATCAAGACAGGGCAGGGCGCCCACGCGTTTCGCGCGGCGGGTGACAAGCGCCATGTGTATGTCAGCAACCGGGTCGCCAACACCATCAGCAAAATTGATTACTTGGCCATGGCGGTGACCGACAACTATGTGGCGCCGAGCGGGCCCGATTGCATGGAGCTGTCGGCCGACGGCCGCTATATTTATGTGGCCTCACGCTGGGCCGGCAAACTGACGGTGATCGACACCCAGACCCGCGCGGTGGTACGGCAGGTGAAGGTCGGCAAGTCCCCGCACGGGGTCTGGACCCTGGACCATGCGCCACGCCAGTAAGCCACTTTTTCGGTCCTGGATTGCTACAGTATTTGTAGCTATAGTGTCAATAACCACGTGGCCTGGAGCCATTTTTGCTTGTGAGAAGCCGGTTTATCTGACGCTTGACACAGGCCACATGGCAGTCGCCCCGCTGATGGCTGACATCTTGAAGCGGCACAGCCTGCGGGTCACCTTTTTTGCTGCGCAAGAGCGCACCCAGGAGGGCGATGGCAGCCTGGGTGAGCACTGGGCGCCCTGGTGGCGCGCGCGTGCCGGCGAGGGCCATGAATTTGCCTCCCACACCTGGGACCACGTGGTCTGGCGGGCTGATCTGCCAGGGTCGTCGCCACGGTTCAAGATGCAGCCCTCGGCCGGCCCGCAGCAGGGCCAGGCACTGACTTT
>JBIKZZ010000076.1:0-11254 GCA_044354435.1 Rhodoferax sp.
GTAGCCTCCTGGCTCTGCCCAGCACGGCTGCGGGCGCCCATTGGCGCGATCTACCACTTTGCCCGCACCGCCGATGATCTGGCCGACGAGGGCGAGGCAAGCCCGGCCGAACGGCTACAGGCGCTGACAGCCTACCGGCAGGCGCTGAGGGCTGCATCGGGCGGGCAGCCCGTGGCGCCAGACCAAGCCTGGGCCTGGGTGTTTGCGCCGTTGCAGCAGGTGATCAGGACCCATCAACTGCCAACACAGCTGCTGCATGACCTGCTCGACGCTTTTGTGCAGGATGTTGAAAAAACCCGCGACGGCGCCGGCTATGCCGACCAGGCTGAGCTGCTGGCCTACTGCGCCCGGTCGGCCAACCCGGTCGGCCGCTTGCTGCTGCACCTGTACGGCGTGACTGAGCCTGCGGCCGTGCAGAACAGCGACCTGATTTGTACCGCGCTGCAACTGATCAATTTTTGGCAAGACTTGAGCGTGGACATTCCACGCGGGCGCTTTTACCTGCCGCAGACCGACTGCGACCGCCATGGCGTGACACAGGCCGAGCTGCTGGCACGCCAAGTAACGCAGAGCACTACTAATTTAATAGCGGAACAAGCAGCAGCAGCAAGGGCTGGCATGCTAAAAGGCTCTGAACTGGTGCACCGTATTCCGGGGCGGGCCGGCTGGGAGCTGCGGCTGGTGGTGCAAGGTGGCCTGCGCATTCTGGACCGCATTGAGGCGCTGGACTATGCCACGCTGCAGACCCGCCCCGCCCTGCGCCGGCGAGATCTGGCCCTGATGGCTTGGCGCACGCTGTGGATGTAACAGGCTGTGGATGTAACAATTAGGTCATGAGCCCAGAGCAGTACGTCCAGCAGAAAGCCGCCGCCTCGGGCAGCAGTTTTTACTACGCCTTTTTGTTTTTGCCGCCGCCACGGCGGGCGGCCATCACCGCTTTTTATGCCTTTTGCCGCGAGGTGGACGACGTGGTGGACGACACGCAGGACGCGGGTGTGGCCGCCACCAAGCTGGCGTGGTGGCAGACTGAAGTGGCCAAGGCCTTCGCAGGCAGCCCCAGCCACCCGGTGATGCGAGCCCTGCTGCCGCTGGCGCCCGAGCACGGCATCGAGCAGCGCCACTTGCAAGCCGTGATTGAAGGCTGCCAGATGGACCTGGCACAAACCCGCTACCTGGACTACCCCGGCCTGCAACGCTACTGCCATCTGGTCGCCGGCGTGGTGGGGGAGGTGGCGGCCCACATCTTTGGCCAGACCCAGCCGCAGACCACCGCCTACGCCCACAAACTGGGGCAGGCGCTGCAGCTGACCAACATCATCCGCGACGTGGGTGAAGACGCGCAACGCGGCCGCATCTACCTGCCGGTGAATGAACTGCAGCAGTTCGAGGTCAAGGCGCAAGATATTTTGCAGCGCAGCTATTCGCCTCGGTTCACCGCCCTGATGCAGTTCCAGGCCCGGCGCGCCCAGGGCTTGTACGACGAGGCACTGGCCCTGCTGCCTGAGGCGGATCGACGCGCCCAAAAACCCGGCCTGATGATGGCCAGCATCTACCGCGCCCTGCTGCGCGAGATCGAACACGACCAATTCCAGGTGCTGCACCAACGCATCAGCCTGACCCCGCTGCGCAAACTCTGGCAGGCCTGGAAGGTCCAAGCTTTGGGCCGGTTGTGAGCCAAACAGCCCCGCCCGGCTCTTGCAACGTCATGCCCGGCTTGACCGGGCATCCATGGATCCCCGTGTACACGGGGATGACGACCAAGGCAAGAAGACACGCTGCGACGCGAAGCCCAGCCCCCGTCATGCCCGTTTTGACCCGCCGCCCCGTCATGCCCGGCTTGACCGGGCATCCATGGATCCCCGTGTACACGGGGATGACAAACCCAGCTTGCGGGGCGTAGCTGCATGACGAGCAAGCGGCTGGATGTCGCCATCATCGGGGCCGGCTGGGCCGGCATGGCGGCGGCGGTGGAAGCCACTCGGGCGGGGCACGCTGTCACGGTGTTTGAGGCCAGCCGCCAAACCGGTGGCCGGGCGCGGGCATTGCCTGGGGTGATGTGCAACGGTCAAGCGATTACTGTTGACAACGGCCAGCATATATTGATTGGCGCCTACACCGAGAGCCTGCGCTTGATGCGGTTGGTGGGCGTCAACCCCAAAACCACTTTGCTGCGCTTGCCCATGACGCTGCGTTTTGCCGATGGCAGCGGGTTGCAACTGCCCCGGCTCCCGGCGCCATTTAATTTGCTTGTGGGCGTGCTGGGCGCGCGCGGCTGGCAGCAGGCCGACAAAACCGCCCTGCTCAAAGCTGCCAATCAGTGGCGCAAAGATCGATTTCAATGCGACGCCCAACTCAGTGTGGCCGCGCTGTGCCAGGGCCTGCCGGCGCGGGTACTGGCCGAGCTGATTGAGCCGCTGTGCGTGTCTGCCCTGAACACCCCGCCAGCCAGGGCCAGTGCCCAGGTTTTTTTGCGGGTTCTGGGTGATGCACTGTTTGGCGTGTCGGGAGGCTCAAATCTGCTGCTGCCCCGTGTCGACCTGGGTGCGCTGTTCCCCGAGGCGGCGGCGCGCTGGATAGGGCAGCATGGCGGCCACGTGGCGCTGGAGACGCGGGTCAATTCAGTGCTGGCCCAGGGCACGCAATGGCGCGTGCAGGGACAGCTGTTTGACGCCGCAATCTTTGCCACCACATCAACAAATGCGGCTCTAACCCTTGATGCCGCTGCCTTTGCAGCTCCTGAATCCATAGCAAAGCAAATTCATGCCTGGCGCCAAATCAGCCGCGCACTGCAGTTTGAGCCCATCGCCACGGTTTACGCCTGGGGCGCGCGAGCGCGTTTGTCGCAACCCATGCTGGGGCTACGCAGCCAGCCGGGTGCAACCGACGGTGCCGCACCCGCCCAATTTGTGTTTGACCGTGGCCAACTCGGCGGCCCGGCCGGCTTGCTGGCTTTTGTGGCCAGTGCCAGCCGCTGGGATGCCGCCACCGTGCAGCGGCAGGTGTTGCAACAGGCGCAGGACCAGCTTGGCATGCAGCTGCAAGCGGTACAAACCGTGGTGGAAAAGCGCGCCACTTTTGCCTGCACGCCTGGGCTGATGCGCCCGCCGATCCGGATCGCGCCCGGCTTGCTGGCCTGCGGCGACTACGTGGAAGGCCCCTACCCGGCTACGCTGGAGGGCGCAGTGCGCAGCGCCATGGATGCCGTCAAGGCGCTTTAAGGCTCCCTAAGGCCCTGGGGGAGGGCCAGGATCGCGCACAACTCTCCCAGATGGCTCACCGTGGCATGGGGCTGGGCCTCATGCGCCCAAGACTTACCGTCACGATTCACCCACACCGCCTGCATGCCGGCGGCCAGCGCGCCCAGCACGTCCAGGGCAGGGTCGTCGCCCACATGCAGCACCTGCTCTGGCGCCAAGCCAAGCCGGCTGGCAGCGGCTGCAAAAATGCGGCCATCGGGTTTGGCCACGCCGGCGTCCCGTGCGCTCACGCTGCCGGCAAACAAATGGTCCACCCCCACCCGCGCCAGGTCAGCATTGCCATTGGAGACCGCCAGCAGCGGGTACCGTGCCGCCAATTGCGCCAGCGCCGGCAGCGCGTCGTCATAAAAATCAACCCGGTTGCGCTCGGCAAAAAAGACTTCAAAGGCCTCCGGCGCATGGGCAGTGTCTTCGCCACACTGGTGCAGCGCCAACCGGATCAGCGCTTGGCGTTGATGGCTCAGATCGTGGTGCAAGTCCGGGTGGGCTTCCATCACCTGCTGGCGCAGGGCGGCGCGGGCCTGGCTGTCGGCCACCAACGCAGCAGCACCCGGCGCCCGCGGTGTGAGCCAGCCTTGCAAGGCCAGCTCGGCGCGGGCGATGGTGGGCCAGACCGGCCACAAAGTGTCATCTAGATCAAGGCTGATCGCCCGAACCGCAGAAATATCAAGCATAGGTGAGAGAGAATAACGTATGCCCGCCAAACAGACCGCCCCCTTTGCCCAGGAGCCGCACTTTAGCCATGGCCAGGCGCCGCGTACCGCATTGCTGTTTTGCAACCTTGGCACGCCGGCCAGCCCCACGCCGGCCGATGTGCGGCGCTTTTTGGCCGAGTTTTTGAGCGATGCCCGCGTGGTGGAGATCCCGCGGCTGCTGTGGCTGCTGATCCTGCACGGCATCATCTTGCGGGTGCGTCCGGCCAAATCTGCCGCCAAGTACGCCAGCATCTGGACGCCCGAAGGCTCGCCCCTGAAAGTCTGGACTGAAAAACAGGCGAGCGGGCTGCAGCAATGGCTGGCCCAGGCCGGCCACCACATCACAGTGCGCGACGCCATGCGCTATGGCCAGACCAGCATTGCCGAGCAGTTGGACGCCCTCAAGGCCGAGGGCGTGACCCGGGTGCTGCTGCTGCCCGCCTACCCCCAATACTCGGCCACCACCACCGCCAGCCTGTTTGACGCGGTCTACACCTGGGCCGCCAAGGTACGCAATGTGCCCGAGCTGCGCTTTATCAACCGCTACCACGACCACCCGGCTTACATCAGCGCGCTGGCAGGCAGCATCCAGCGGCACTGGGCTGCGCATGGCCGGGCAGACCAGTTGGTGATGAGTTTTCATGGCGTGCCCGAACGCACCTTGCATCTGGGCGACCCCTACCACTGCGAGTGCCTCAAGACCGCGCGTCTGCTGGCTGAGGCGCTGGCTTTGCCGCGAGAGGCTTTCAAGGTGACCTTTCAATCGCGCCTGGGCCGCGCCAAATGGCTGCAACCCTATACCGAACCCACCTTGATCGCTCTGGGTCAGGCCGGTGTCAAACGCGTCGACGTGGTCTGCCCCGGCTTCACCAGCGACTGCCTAGAAACCCTGGAAGAAATCAACATGGAGGCCCGCGAGGCCTTTTTGCACGCCGGCGGCGAGGTGTTTCACTACATCCCCTGCCTGAACGACGACGCCCAATGGATCAGTGCCCTGGGCGACCTGGCCCAACAACACCTGGCCGGCTGGCCCACCCTGGCAGCGCCCGACGCCCAGGCACTCGCCACATCGCGGGCTGAGGCACTGGCACTGGGCGCGGCGGACTAGGTTCGGCTGCGAGCCAGCCACCTTCCGTCATCCTCGCGCATGCGGGGATCCATGACGCCCTGGATTCCCGGTGGTGGTCGGGAATGTCGATTAATTGGAATCTGACCCCAATTTTTCCAATTTTTCAGAAGATTGACCTAGTATTTTTACTAGACTAGTCTTGCGAAATGTTATTATTTCGAAATGTCGCCACCCTATGAACGTGCCTTTGTCAAGCAGCTTGAACAGCGCCTCGGCGAGGCAAATCCGCTGATTCAGGTGCTGGTGGGGCCGCGCCAAGTAGGTAAGACGACGGGCGTGCGGCAGATGCTGGCCCGTTTTTCCGGGCGGCACCACTACGCCAATGCGGATGACCAATTGGTCACAGACCGCACCTGGCTTCTGGCGCAGTGGCAGCAGGCGCTGCTGATTGGCGATGGCAGCTTGTTGGCCATCGACGAGATTCAGAAAATCGCCAACTGGTCGGACACTATCAAGGCGCTGTGGGACCAGCAGCCACACCGGCTGCGGGTCGTTTTGCTGGGGTCCAGCTCGCTGCAAATCCAGACGGGCCTGACAGAAAGCCTGGCCGGCCGCTTTGAATTAACGCGGATCCACCACTGGTGCTTCAGCGAACTGCAGACCGCCTTTGACTACGACCTGGAGCGCTACCTGCGTTTCGGCGGCTACCCCGGTGCGGTAGCTTTCGAGCAGGACTGGGACCGCTGGTACGCCTACCTCAAAGACGCTATCGTCGAGGCCGTCATTGGCAAGGACATTCTGCAAAACCGCAAAGTCGCCAAGCCAGCCCTGTTTCGGCAGGCGTTTGAAATCATGTGCCGCTACCCGGCCCAGGAAATCAGCTACACCAAGTTGCTGGGCCAATTGCAGGACTCGGGCAACACGGATCTGGTCAAGTACTACCTTGAGCTGTATGCAGGCGCCTTCCTGATTTTTTCCCTGGAGAAATACTCGGCCAAAGGCTGGCTCACGCGCAGCTCCAGCCCCAAAATTCTGCCGGCTTGCCCCGCACTTCACACCATGACCGCCGGACCCAATGCGCTGGATGACACGGAACGCAGGGGCCGCGTGTTTGAACTGGCCGTGGGCGCCGAGCTACGTCAGTTGCCTGGCGAGCTCTTTTATTGGCGCGAAAAAAATGCCGAAGTCGACTTTGTGTACCGGCACCAAAAACGGCTGTATGCCATTGAAGTCAAATCCGGCAGGAAAAAATCTACCAAGGGGCTGGGGGCCTTCTCCCAACACTTTGTCGATGCCCGCTCGGTCATAGTGACCCCGGATAATTTCGCACTGCTGTCAGCTGACCCAGCCAAGTTTCTGGCCGTACTCTGATCCCCAATGCTATCGATCCCGGCCAGCATCGACCGGCATCCGTCATCCTCGCGCATGCGGGGATCCATGAAGCCCTGGATTCCCGGTCGCAGCCGGGAATGACGACAGGGTGGCCGGGAATGACAGCAATCAGGCAATACAAGTCAAGTAAGCCTGCTCCAACGTAGCCGCGCCGAATTGTTCACGGCAGCCGGCGGGGGAGCCCACATAGCGCAATTCGCCCTGGTGCAGGATGGCCATGCGGTCGCAGATTTCTTCTACATCCGCCAGAGCGTGCGAGCTGAAAAACAGGGTGCGGCCGGCTTCGCGCTGGCGAGTCAGTTGCGCTTTGAGCAAAGCACGCGCTTTCGGGTCCAAGCCGCTCATGGGTTCGTCCAGCACATAAATGTCTTTGTTGGCCAAAAAGCACGAAGCCAGCCCCAGCTTTTGCGTCATGCCCTTGGAATAGGCGCGCACCGGGCGGCTCAGGGCCGCCGCGTCCAGGTCCAGCGCGGCCAGCATCTCCAGCGCCGGGGCTTCCTGGTAGGGCAGGCCCTGAAGCTTCAGGATGTACTTTAAAAAATCGCGTCCGTTCAGGTAATACGGCGGCATGAAGCGCTCGGGCAAGAAAGCCAGCGGCTTGCGCGACTCGGTCTGCCGATGGCTGACACCCGCGATCTCGATGCTGCCGCCATCTGTCGCGCAAAAGTCCAGCAGGCACTTGAGCAGCGTCGTCTTGCCCGCGCCATTCATACCCACCAAGCCAAAAAACTCGCCCTGCCCGATCTGCAGGTCAATGCCGTGCAGCACCGGGCGTTTGCCGTATTTCTTGCGGAGTTGGGTGAAGCGGAATGCGGGGGTGTTCATGGCTAAAAACGGGCTGGTCTGAAACGAGCGCCAATGGTAAGGGATGTTTCCAGGCAGTAATTAATCCAAATTTAATTGGAATCTGACCCCAATTAAAACAGGGGGGCGGCGACGATGCCTAGGTTTGCGCCGTTGTAATTGATGCCGATCGGGTCTGAGTTGGGGTTGATCGGGGTGCCGTTGGCAACACCGCGGTAATAACCGCGGTTGGCAAAACCGTCGTCGACGGCGGCGTCCAGGGCCTGCGCCACGTCGGGTGGCAGGCTGGTAAACACCAGGTACAAGGGGGCTGGGGCCATGCCCACGAAAGGGGTGTTGCCCCCAGCGGGCGTGGGCCCGGCGACCGCCAGAACGCCGCCAACGCCCTGGCGCGGGTTGGCAAAAAAACTGCTGCCCTCCGCTCTGATCAAGCCGGCCGCACGCAGGTGTTGCCAGAGCTTGCTGACCTCGTTGTTGGGACCATCCGCCACCGTGGCGACGGCTGAGGCTGACACACGTTCGGTGTAGGGGCCTATGATGGCACCGTTGCCGTCCCCATTGGCGCAAGCGTTCGTGCCGGCGGCGCTGGCGCCGCACTGTGCAGCAGAAAAGCGGCCAGACGCCCGGGCGTCATCGCCGGGCACTGCACGGAATCGGTCTTGGTACAGGTTGATCGCGGTGCGCACCCCGGCCTGGCTGGCAAACAGGGCCTTGGCCTTGCTGGTAGTGGCCACCTGCTGGCCATTGACCACCACAGCCAGCAACACCCCGACGATGATCAGCGCAATGGCGATCTCCACCAACGTGAAGCCGGCGTAAGGCAGACTGCAAGCCTGCCCATGCCCCAGAGGACTACCCGGCACACGCCGCGCAGGCTCATTTTTTTTCATTCAGTTTGGCCCACTCGGCATACTCACCCGGGTACGCCGCCTTGTAGCGCTCCACATAGGCCAAGGCCAGGTCGTGGCGCTGCGCCAGCACGGCGCTGCGCAGCAGCGGCTCAATGATGGCCGGTACCGGCCGCCACTGCACCACCCGCTCGGACAGCGCCAACATGTGGGCAGCGTTGGCGTCGGTTACTGGTGTATTGGCCACCTCGGCAAAGTCCAGCCACTCGCCAAACAACCACGGCCGGGGTTGCACCGCCATGTAGCCTTGAGCAAATGGCGCCAGCCGCTGGCCGCTGGGCGGGTAATAAGACCTGACTTGCAGATAGCACTGCGTGGCAAAGGCCGCCAGGGCCAGCACGCCCATGGCGACACCCACACGCCAGGCCGCCGCCAAGCGCCAGAAACGGCCCCAGCGCGACGCTGGGTCTGACGACGTGGACAACAGCGCCAGCAGGCACCCCAGGGCAGCCAGCTGGAACGGCCCGTAATTCAGCGGGTACTCCAGCAGGCTGTGCAGGCCGATCACTGCCAGCCCGGCCCAGGCCCACTGGCGCTGGCGGTCTCGCTCGGCCCAGGGACGGGCGAGCACAAGCTTCCACAGGACGTAGCCGCATACCAGCAGAGCGGCGGGCAACCCAAATTCCACTGCCAGTTGAAGCGGCAGGTTGTGGGCGTTGTGCAACATGCCGCAAAAACGCAGCCCCGGGAACAGCGTGATGAACTGCGCGTAGATCAACCCGCCCCAACCCCAGCCCGTCAGCGGTTGCTGACCGATAAGGTGCAGCACGTTGGACCACAGGGCTGACCGACTCAAACAGATCGCTGGCTCGGTTTGCAAACGGGCCACCAAGCCCGATTGCAGCACCAGCACCGCAACGACATAGCCCACAAGCGCCGCCAGCAGCAGCCGGTGCAAGCCAGGCGCCTGGCTTCGGCGCCACACCAAGCCGAACAGACCCAGCAGCAACACCAGTTCCAACAGGCCGGTGCGCGAGGAAGACAAGCCGTTACCCAACCCCAGCCAGGCCGCCGCCAGCACCCAGGCCCACGACGGCGGCATCTCAGACTTGCCGCGGCGAGCGGCCAGCCAGATCAGGGCGACCAGGCCCAGGCTGATCAGGCTGGCGAAATGGTTGCGCTGGCGCAAATTAGCGTACACCGTGCCGGGTGGCGCAACGTTAACCCAAGGAACCCAGTTTGAAGCAGCACCGGCGTATTGAATTAGCGCCAGGCCTGTGCTCACCAGGGCTGCCAACAACCAGGAAGCAGCAAGCACACGGGCCATGGCACCGGGGCCGTCAGCACGCCAGGGCACCAGGCACAGTGCGCCCAACGCCAGCAGACTCAGCACGCCCTGCACCGCCACCTCGGCCGGGCCGGGCTCGAACGGATTGAGCCAGGGCAGCGAGAGGGCCGCGACAACCAAGCCCCAAACGAGATGGCAGAAGGGGCGAGTAAGCTCAGTGGGCGATGTCTTCATGACTTGAGGGTATACCCGTCAATCGGCCAAAAAAAACCCCAGCGCAGCCATTGCACTGGGGTCACACTCGAGACAACCAGACACGCCAAGCGCATCCGGACGCACTACCGGCCTTACAGCAAATTGGTTGAGATCGTGTAAGTAATGGCGTTTTGGTAGGTCGTGCCGGTTACCGCCGTGTTGGGGCTTGCCAAAGTACCGTTGTTGGCTGCGCGCACACCGCCACGGTTAGTAAACCCGTCATCGTTGGCAGCGTCAAGCGCAGTCGCGACATTGCCCGGAACGTTGGATTGCATGAAATACATCAAAGAATCCTGCTGACCCCAATAAGACCGGGTCGTGTTGATGGCCGTACGACCACTGCTTGGATTGAGGGGCTGCGCGTAGATGGCATTGGCTCCGCCCACCGTGTCCGTCTGTGACCCTTCGGTCTTGATCAACTGAGCTGCACGCAGGTGCTGCCAGAACTTGTAGTTCTCGCCAGCCTGGTTGCCAACACCAGCAGCGCCTGTAGCGGGATCGGCAGCAGGAGGGGCAACAGCGACTGTCACTGATGTACCACCCTCAGTGCCGACACCGAATATCGTCCCGTTGCCGTTTCCGTTACCACAAACGCCGGCAACCGTCGAACCGGAGGCTCCTGCCTGACCGCAAGCGAGACCGGAAAACCGGGTTGAAGCAGAGGAATCATCACCTGGAATGGCACGGAAACGGTCATTGTACGTGTTGTAGGCTGTCTGGATGGCTGCCTTGTCAGCAAACAGCGCCTTGGCCTTGCCCGAGGTGATCAGCTCCTGGCCCTTGAGCACGCCGCCGAGCAGCAGACCCACAATGACCAGTACGATTGCGATTTCAACCAGCGTGAAGCCGGATTGCTTGGATTTCATGAAACACTCCTTGAGTTAAAAGCCGACTTTCGGCTCGAACTCAATTTGACCTGCGGCAAGCGCGGCGCGGGAGTGAAAAACTTTTACAGCCGTTACGGTTTGACCACAGGGGCTGCAGTGGCGGCAGGGTTAGCCAGCCTGGCCCTGATTTCGGCCAGCCGATCCTGCAAAAAGGCCAACTCACGGTCGTCCCGCACATTGCGGCTGGCCACCAACGCGCCCAGCAAGATCTCGGCAGTCTCCAGCTCGCCCATGTCTTGCAACAGCAAAATTTCCATTTGCTTGGCCCAGGTGGGTACCTCGGGGCCGGTGGCTTGCAAGCGCAGGGCCTGGGCGTACTCGCGGGCCAGGTCCATGTCCTTCAGGCGATGCCGCGCCAAAACAGCGGCATGGGCCAGCCAGGGCCAGCGGCGGTTAGGGTCGGCGTCAAACTGCTGGCGCACAAAGGCCAGCATGGCGCGCTGCTTGGACTCGGCGCCCTCCACCTCGGCGTACACCCGGGCAGCCAGCAGCAAGGGATATTGCGACAGCGGGTCGAGCTGGAGCCCGCGCAGCAGCCAGCCCTGCAGGCGGTCGTAATCGAGCCAACGCAACTGCATGAACTCGCCGCGCTGGCTCTCATAGGCCTGCAGGTAAATCAGCATGGCTTTGGCCAGAGCCACGGGCTCGCCAAAGCTGGCCAGTTGCAAGGCGCCCAAGGCAGGCGGCGGCGGCAGGTTTTGCGGCTGCAGCTTGGCGGGGGGGGGGCAGGCCGGCCAGCCCACGTGCAAAACAAAAACC
>JBIKZZ010000077.1:0-11240 GCA_044354435.1 Rhodoferax sp.
CGAAATCAAGCCTTCAGCAACAGGCGTGTGGCTGGCCGTGTCGGTCACTTCTGCCCAGGTTTTTTCAAAATCGCCGGCCTGGGTCTGGATCGCGCTCTCTACCTCTTTGGACGCGCCCTCCACCGTCTCTTTCATCTTCTTGAATTCTTCAAGCTCGATCGAGCGGCTGACTTCGGCCTTGACATCGGACACATAACGCTGGGCCTTGCCGAGCAGGGCCCCGATGGTACGTGCCACGCGGGGCAACTTCTCGGGGCCGATCACGATCAGCGCGACTGCGCCAATCAGGGCAATTTTGGATACGCCCAGGTCAAACATATTGGCGCCCGCAAGGGCAACGGGCGAGCATCAGGACTTTTGTTTGGCTTCAACGTCGATTGTTGCCTTTTCGGCGCCGCTGGCCGCCGTTACTTGCGATGGCGCTGCAGCGGCCTTGTCATCCGCTGCGGCTCCGCCGTCTTTCACACCATCCTTGAAGCCCTTGACCGCACCCCCCAGGTCACCCCCAAGGTTTTTCAGCTTCTTGGTGCCAAACACCATCACCACGATCAGCAGAACGATCAGCCAGTGCCAAATGGAAAAGGAACCCATAACTTTCTCCTAAGAATATGAACATTTTAGTCGGCACTGCAGACATCTCCGCAGGGCCCAGATTTAACCCTTGAGCCAGGGCCGCGGACCACCCATCACATGAATGTGAAGGTGGTGCACCTCCTGCTTCCCATCGACACCGGTATTGCTCAACAGCCGAAACCCACCTTCTGGGTAAGGCCGGCATCCTTCCTGCAAGGCCAGCTTGGGCGCCAGAACCATCATACGACCGAGCAGGCGCTCGTGTTCAGGTTGCAGCTGCGCCATAGACGGAATGTGCATTTTAGGAATCAACAAAAAATGCACCGGCGCCCAGGGCTGGATGTCGTGAAAGGCATAGATGTCATCGTCTTGGTACACCAAGCGTGATGGGATCTGACCTGCCACGATGCGGCAAAACAGGCAGTTCGGGTCTGAGCCCGCAATCAACGCGCTCATAGTGAGCCCTCCATAGCTTGGCCGTGGTTCATGCAAAGCATGCCGACGATGGTGCCGACGGTTTTGCGCGACTGCAAGTGCTGGGCATCTTGCGCCGGCTGGTTCATAAACCAGCGCCTTCACGCACCAATGCCTTGCGCAGTGCTTTTTCCTCAATGCCACTGGTGCCAGCGCGCCGTTCCAGCTCAGCCAGCACCTGCCCCGGGTGCAGACCGTAGTGCGCCAGCGCAATCAGGCAATGGAACCAGAGGTCTGCCACCTCGGCCACAATTCTTGAGGTATCGGCGCCGTGATCAGCGTCCTTGGCGGCCATCACCACTTCAGTCGCTTCCTCGCCGATTTTCTTGAGAAAAGCGTCCGGCCCCCGGTTCAGCAGGCGGGCGACATAGCTGGTGTCCGGGTCGCCGCCGTGTTGCGGCAGGCGGCTCTCGATCACCTCAGCCAAGCGGGCCAATGTGTCAGGGGGCAAACGGGATTCGGTCATCGCGGCTTACTTGTAAATGGTTTGCGGGTCTTTCAAGACCGGGTCCCGGGCTTGCCACTGGCCATTGTCATAGACACTGAAGAAGCAGCTGTGACGCCCCGTATGACAGGCAATGCCGGGCGAGTGGCCCAATTGGCTAACCCGCAGAAGAATAACGTCCTGATCGCAATCGCGGCGAATTTCATGCACGGTCTGCACGTGACCGGACTCTTCCCCCTTGAACCAAAGCTTTCCGCGTGAGCGGCTGAAATAGACCGCACGCCCGGAGTCCACCGTGGCCTGCAGGGCTTCACGGTTCATCCATGCAAACATGAGCACGTCACCTGTGGAGGCCTCCTGCGCAATCGCAGGCACCAGGCCCTGCGCATCCCATTTGATTTCGTCCAGCCAATTCATGTTGGAATTGTCGCCGATTGGCAGGCATCGGCATCGCGTAGCAGCAGGCTTGGCGAACTAAAGGCGCACCGGGATCCCTCGGCTGGCCAGGTGAGCCTTGGCTTGTCCGACCGTGAACTCGCCGTAATGGAAGATGCTGGCCGCCAGCACCGCGTCGGCGCCGCCCAGACGGATACCGTCGGCCAGGTGATCCAAGGTTCCAACGCCACCCGAAGCAATCACCGGCACGTCGACCGCATCGCTCACGGCACGGGTCAGCGCCAAATCAAAACCGGCCTTGGTGCCGTCGCGGTCCATGCTGGTCAGAAGGATTTCACCGGCGCCATATTCGGCCATTTGACGGGCCCAGGCAACGGCGTCGAGCCCCGTGTTTTTACGCCCGCCGTGGCTGTAGACATCCCAGCCCTCGCCACGGGCCAGCATGTCATCACCAAAGCGCCGCTTGGCATCAATCGCCACCACGATGCACTGGGCGCCATAGCGTTGCGAGACCTCCTGGATGACCTGCGGTCGCGCCAGGGCGGCCGAATTGAAGCTGGTTTTGTCAGCGCCGGCATTGAGCAGACGGCGCACATCGTCCACAGTACGGACGCCCCCCCCCCACGGTCAAGGGAATAAACACCTGTGAGGCAACCGCCTCGATGATGTGCAAAATCAAGTCGCGGCCGTCGCTAGTGGCGGTAATGTCAAGAAAGGTGAGCTCATCGGCCCCCTGCTCGTTGTAGCGGGCTGCAATCTCCACCGGATCGCCGGCGTCGCGCAGCTCCAGAAAATTAACGCCTTTGACCACCCGCCCCCCCGTCACATCCAGGCAGGGGATGATGCGCTTAGCGAGCACCTGTCATCCGTTGAGTTCGTCAGCGCGTGTCTGCGCTGCCGCAAAATCCAGGTCACCGCTGTAGATGGCTCGGCCGCAAATCACGGCCTCAACACCCTCGTCTTCCACTGCGCACAGGGCCTCGATATCGGCGATGCCACTCAAGCCGCCGGACGCGATCACCGGGATCGTGAGCGCCTGCGCAAGCTTGACCGTTGCCTCGATGTTGATGCCTGTCAGCATGCCGTCGCGGCCAATGTCGGTGTAAATGATGGACTCGACCCCATAGTCTTCAAACTTTTTACCCAGATCAACCACGTCGTGCCGCGTGAGCTTGCTCCAGCCATCGGTCGCGACCTTGCCTTCCCGCGCATCAAGCCCGACGATGATGTGACCGCCAAACGCGGTACAGGCGTCCTGCAGAAAACCAGGGTTTTTGACTGCCGCAGTGCCAATAATGACGAAGCGCAGGCCGGCATCCAGGTAGCGCTCAATGGTGTCAAGGTCACGAATACCGCCCCCGAGCTGAACATCAACCTCGCTCCCTACCTCACGCAGAATCTTGCGAATGGCCATCTCATTCTTGGGGTGGCCAGCGAAGGCGCCATTCAGGTCAACCAGATGCAAGCGCCGCGCGCCCTTGCTGACCCAGCTGCGGGCCATCGCGGCAGGGTCTTCGCCAAACGTGGTCGATTGCGCCATGTCGCCCTGCTTGAGGCGAACACACTGGCCGTCTTTGAGATCGATTGCAGGAATTAAAAGCATAGTGCTTCAGAGGGGTGGGGAAACGGGCCCAAGGCCACACGACCAGCCACTGTGATCGCCATCAGGGACGCCAGTGCAGGAAGTTCCGGTACAGGGAGAGACCGTGGGTGGCACTTTTTTCCGGGTGAAATTGCGTTGCAAAAATATTATCGCGCGCAATGGCCGAACAAAAGCGCAGACCGTACTCGGTCTCGCCCACAGTGTGGCGCGCATCCGACGGTTTAGCGAAAAAACTGTGGACAAAATAGAAATAACTGCCCTCTGGGATCGATCCCCACACCGGGTGATTAGCGCCAACTGTACCAGCCCGGTACACCTGGTTCCAGCCCATTTGAGGCACCTTGTAGCGGCTGCCGTCGGGCTGTAACTGGCCGTGCAACTCAAATTTGCTCACCTGGCCGTGTACCAGACCCAGGCCCGGCGTGTCCCCTTCGGCACTGTGGTCCAGCAGCATCTGCATGCCCACACACACCCCAAACATTGGCTTGCTGGCAGCCGCTTCGAGCACCGCCGCCAGCAGGCCGGAGGCGCGCAGCTCGTGCATGCAGTCGGGCATGGCGCCCTGGCCGGGCAAGACCACACGCTCGGCGGCTCGCACCTCGTCTGGGCGGTTGGTCACCAGCACCTTGTTTCCGCTGTCTGCTGCCGCAGCCTTGACCGCCTGCGACACCGAGCGCAGGTTGCCCATTCCGTAGTCGACGACCGCGACTGTGCTCAAAGGCTTCCCTTGGTCGACGGAATGATGGCCAGCGCCCGCGGGTCAAACTCAAGCGCCACACGAAGGGCACGGGCAAAGGCCTTGAACACGGTCTCTGCCTGGTGGTGCGCGTTCTCGCCGCGCAGGTTGTCAATATGCAATGTCACAAAAGCGTGGTTGGCAAAACCCTGAAAAAACTCGTGCGCCAACTGGCTGTCAAAGGTGCCAATCATGCTGCTCTTGAACGGCACGTTCATCACCAGTCCAGGGCGGCCTGAAAAATCAACCACCACCCGCGACAGCGCCTCATCAAGCGGCACATAGGCATGCCCGTAGCGGCGGATGCCTCGCTTGTCCCCCACGGCCTGGTGCACTGCCTGCCCCAGCGTGATGCCGACATCTTCTACGGTGTGATGGCCGTCAATATGCAAATCGCCATGGGCCTGGACGTCCAGATCGATCAGGCCGTGACGCGCAATCTGGTCCAGCATATGGTCAAAAAAACCGATGCCGGTGTGCAGACGCGCCACACCCGAGCCATCCAGATTGACACCCACCGTGATCTTGGTCTCGGCCGTGCTGCGGGACACCACAGCGGTACGGGGTGCGGCGGGGTCTGGCAATGAGGCATTGGTCATAGGGATTCCTGCAAGGCAGCGAGCATTAAGCGATTTTCGTCAGTGGTGCCCACCGTCAGGCGCAGGCAGTTGGCCAGCAGCGGGTGCAGCGACGATACATTCTTGACCAGCACCTTGCGTTGTTTCAGTCCGTTAAAGCTACGCTGAGCGTCCGGCACGCGCAGCAGAATCATGTTGGCCTCACTGGGGTAGGCACGAACCCCGGGGAAATCAGCCAACGCTTCAAAAAGCATAGCACGTTGTTCCCGTATTGCAAGGGCCTGCGCCGCAAAAACCGCCTCATGCTCGAGCGCGAACAGGGCACACTCGCAGTTCAACACACTCACGTTATAGGGTGGGCGAACCTTGTCCACCTGCTCGATCAGCGCCTGCGGCCCCATCAGGTAGCCCAGCCGCACGCCGGCCAGCCCAAACTTGGAGAGCGTGCGCATCAGCAGGACATGGCCATGCCGGCCCATGCGGTCAATGTAACTTTTGCTCGCAAACGGCTGGTAGGCCTCATCCATCACCACCAAGCCGCCCTGCTCGCGCACAGCCAGGATGATGCGCTCGATCACCGCGTCATCCCACAGGTTGGCGCTGGGGTTATTCGGGTAGGCCAGGTAGGTGATGGCGGGCCGGTGCTGTGCAATGGCGGCCAGCATGGCGGCCTCGTCCAGCTCAAAATCAGGCGTCAAGGGCACGCCATGGAAGGCCAGCCCCTGCAACTGCGCGCTCATGGCGTACATCACAAAGCCCGGCACCGGCGCCAGCACGCTGGCGCCTGGCATGGCGCAGGCCAACGCCAACAGGCTGATCAGTTCGTCCGAGCCATTGCCCAGCATCAGAGCGCAGCCCGATGGCAAAGCCACATGACGGGCTAGCGCCGCACGCAACTCGTCTATCCGGGCGCCGGGGTAGCGGTTGACGGCCAGAGCACCCAGTCGCTGACCCAACTCTGCTTGCAGGGTGGGCGGCAGCTGATACGGGTTCTCCATGGCGTCGAGCTTGACCATGCCCGTGCAATCCTGAATGGCGTAGGCGTGCATGGCTTGCACATCCTGGCGAAAAACCTGTTGCAGGATGTCCTTCATGACTTACCCCTCGCTGGCGGTACCGTGTCCAGCCGCATCTCCGCGGCCCGAGCGTGGGCCTGAAGCCCTTCGCCGTAGGCCAGCTCGGCGGCAATCGGGCCCAGCACCTGAGCACCAGCCTGGCTGACCTGGATCAGGCTGCTGCGCTTTTGGAAGTCGTACACCCCCAGCGGTGAACTGAAGCGGGCGGTGCCGCTGGTGGGCAGCACGTGGTTGGGTCCGGCGCAGTAGTCGCCCAGGCTCTCGCTGGTGTAGGCACCTAGGAAAATCGCACCGGCGTGTTTCAGCAGGGGCTCCCAGCGCTGCGGCTCACGGCTGCTGACCTCCAGGTGCTCGGGCGCGATGCGGTTGCTCAAGGCACAGGCCTCTTCCATGCTGCGGGTCAGGATCAAAGCGCCGCGGTCGTTGAGCGAGCGGGCAATGATGGCCGCCCGCGGCATATCGGGCAACAGCCGTGTGATGCTGGCCTGCACGGCCGCAACATAGGCCGCGTCGGGGCAGAGCAGGATGCTTTGCGCCAACTCATCGTGTTCGGCCTGCGAGAACAGGTCCATCGCCACCCAATCGGGCGGCGTGCTGCCGTCGGCCAGCACCAGAATCTCGCTGGGGCCTGCAATCATGTCGATGCCGACGGTGCCAAACACGCGCCGCTTGGCAGCAGCCACATAGGCATTGCCAGGACCGGTGATTTTGTCCACTTTGGGGATGGTGGCGGTACCGTAGGCCAGCGCGGCAACCGCCTGCGCCCCGCCGATGGTGAACACATGGCTGACACCGGCCAGGTGCGCCGCAGCCAGCACCAGCGGATTCTTTTCGCCCCTCGGTGTGGGCACCACCATGATGATCTCCGCCACCCCGGCCACCTGGGCCGGAATGGCGTTCATCAGCACCGACGAGGGGTAGGCGGCCTTGCCGCCAGGCACGTAGATGCCGACCCGGTCCAGCGGCGTGACCTTCTGCCCCAGCAGGGTGCCGTCGCCATCGCGGTACTGCCAACTTTGGCCGGTGGCGCGCTTTTGCGCCTCGTGGTAACTGCGCACGCGCTGGGCGGCGGCCTGCAGCGCTTGGCGCTGGGCATGGGGAATGGCGTCAAAAGCGTGTTGCAGCTCGGCTGGGGTCAGGCTCAGCTCGACCACATTGGCGGCATCCAGCGCGTCAAAGCGGCGGGTGTATTCCAGCACAGCGGGGTCGCCGCGCAGCTGAACGTCGGCCAGGATCTCGGCCACCCGCTGCTCAATGGCGGCATCGGCCTGCGCCGACCAATGCAGACGGGTCTGGAAATCAGCCTCAAAAGTGGTGCTAGCCGTTGTCAAATATAGGGGGTTAGCTACTAAATTCATAGCAAACTCCGAGCCAACTCAGGCACCGATGGCGCTGGCAAAGGCGTCGATGATGGCGCGAATGGGCGCCTGCTTGAGCTTGAGTGCGGCCTGGTTCACCACCAGCCGGGCGCTGATGTCCATGATGTGCTCAACCTCGACCAGTTGGTTGGCACGCAAAGTATTGCCCGTCGAGACCAAGTCCACGATGGCATCTGACAGGCCGATCAGCGGAGCCAGTTCCATGCTGCCATAGAGCTTGATCAGGTCCACGTGCACGCCCTTGGTGGCAAAAAACTCTCGCGCAATAGCCACGTATTTGGTGGCGACCCGCAGCCGCGAGCCCTGGCGCACGGCGTGGGCGTAGTCAAAGTCGGCCCGCACCGCCACGCTGATGCGGCAGCGCGAAATACCCAGGTCCAAGGGCTGGTAAAGACCGGCTGCGCCAGCGTTGCCGCCCCAGGCGGCGATGTGCTCTATCAGGGTGTCGCGGCCGGTGATGCCGAGGTCAGCGCCGCCATACTGCACATAGGTGGGCACGTCGGTGGCGCGTACCACCAGCACGCGCACGTCCGGCCGGTTGGTGTCGAGAATCAGCTTACGCGACGTGTCCGGGTCGTCCAGCACTTCGATGCCGGCGGCGCGCAGCAGCGGCAGGGTCTCCTCAAAGATGCGGCCTTTGGACAGGGCTAAGGTGATCATTTGATGCGCTGAATGTCCGCCCCAAGGGCGCGCAGCTTGCTCTCCATCTGGTCATAGCCGCGGTCCAGGTGGTAGATGCGATCCACCACCGTGTCGCCATCGGCCACCAGACCGGCAATCACCAGGCTGGCCGAAGCGCGAAGGTCGGTGGCCATGACGGTGGCACCCGAGAGCTGGGGCACGCCCTCCACCAGTGCCACCTTGCCATCGATCTGAATGTTGGCACCCAGGCGCACCAGCTCATTGACGTGCATGAAGCGGTTCTCAAAAATCGTTTCTGTGACCTTGGCTGTGCCCAGTGACACACAGTTCAAAGCCATGAACTGGGCCTGCATGTCGGTAGGGAAGCCCGGGTACTCGGTGGTTCGAAAGGTCTGCGCTCGCAAGCGGCCCTCGGCCTGCACCCGAATGCCTTCGACCAGCGGCGTAACGGTGGCGCCAGCGTCGCGCAATTTTTCAATCACCGCCTGCAGATGGTCACCGCGGCCGTGGCGCAGCAGCACGTCACCGCCGGTGGCGGCCACCGCGCATAAAAAGGTGCCCGTCTCAATGCGGTCCGCCACCACCTGGTGCATGGCGCCATGCAGTTGTGGCACGCCCTGGATGCGGATGCGGCTGCTGCCGTGTCCTTCGATCCGGGCGCCCATGGAGATCAGCATTTCGGCCAGGTCAGGGATTTCGGGCTCTTGCGCCGCGTTTTCGAGAATGGTTTCGCCATCGGCGAGGCAGGCGGCCATGAGAAAGTTTTCGGTACCTGTGACGGTGACCATGTCGGTGGCGATGCGAGCACCGCGCAACCTTGCAAGGCCTGGCGCCAGCCGCGCCACCATGTAGCCGTGCTCCACTTTGATGTCGGCACCCATGGCGGTGAGGCCCTTGATGTGCTGGTCCACCGGACGCGAGCCAATGGCACAGCCGCCCGGCAGGGAGACTTTGGCATGGCCGAAGCGGGCCAGCAGTGGTCCGAGCGCCAGCACCGAGGCGCGCATGGTCTTGACCAGTTCGTACGGGGCTTCGGGCGTGTGCAGCGAGCCGGCATTCAGGTGCAGCAGACCGTCGTCTGAGCGTTCGGCCTGCACCCCCATGTTGCGGATCAGCTTGAGCATGGTGGCCACATCCTGCAGAAGCGGCACATTGCGCAGGGTGACAGGCTCTGCCGTCAGCAGGCAGGCACACAACTCAGGGAGGGCCGCGTTTTTAGCGCCGGAAATGCTGACTTCGCCGTGCAGGCGGCGTCCGCCACGAATCAAAAGTTTGTCCATGGGCTGGGTCAGGCCTGCTGGGCGGCCCACTCGGCCGGGGTGAAGGTTTTCATTGACAGGGCGTGCACCTCGTCGGTATGCATCTTGGCACCGAGTGTGGCGTAGACCTGTTGGTGACGGCGAATCGCGCGCTGGCCTTCAAACTCGGGCGAGACGATAGTGGCATACCAGTGCCGGCCATCGCCTTCGAGTTCGAGGTGCTCGCAGCGCAAGCCGGCGGCGATCAGTGTCTTGAGTTGGTCTGCGGTCATGTCAGTGGTCCGGATAGAGGATTCAACTGCGGATCTTGTAGCCGATGCGCAGCAGGTTCACGGCCAGCGCGCTGGCCCCCGCCAGCGCCACAGCCACAACGGTCAGGCTGAGCCAGGGCGAGACATCGCTCTGGCCAAAGAAGCCAAAGCGAAAGCCGTCAATCATGTAGAAGAAGGGGTTCAGGTGGCTCACGCCCTGCCAAAACGCAGGCAAAGAATGAATGGAGTAAAACACACCGCTCAGGAAGGTCATGGGCATGATGACGAAGTTCTGGAAAGCCGCGAGCTGGTCAAACTTCTCGGCCCACAGGCCGGCGATCAGCCCCAGCGTGCCCAACAAAGCCGAGCCCAGCACCGCAAACACCAAGATCCACAGCGGCGCGACCACGCCCGGCGCTGCAAACCAGGCCGTGACCACAAACACGCCCGAGCCGACCAGCAGGCCACGCGCCACGGAGGAGCCGACATAGGCAAAAAACCAGCTCCAGTGCGACAGCGGCGTAAGCAGCAGAAACACCAGATTGCCCATGATCTTGCTCTGGATCAGCGAGGAGGAGCTATTGGCAAATGAGTTTTGCAACACGCTCATCATGACCAGCCCCGGCACCAGAAAGGCGGTGTAGCTGATGCGGTCGTAAACCTTGACATGGCCTTCCAGCACATGGCCAAAGATCAGCAGGTACAGCACGGCGGTCAGCACCGGTGCCGCCACGGTCTGGAAGCTGACCTTCCAGAAGCGCAGCACTTCCTTGTAGAGCAGGGTGCGCCAGCCGGTCATGGTGCCGGCGTGGCCGCGGCCCCGCCCTCGTTCTGCTGGCCCATGAGCGCTAGGAATACGTCTTCGAGGTCGGCCTTGCGGACCTCGATGTCCTGCGCCAGCAGGCCGGCCTGGCGCACGGCGCCGAGGTAGGTCTCGATGTCGAGCGCGTCGCGCGCCGGAAACTGCACGATACGCCCAGTGATGCGGGCCCGTTGGGCCAAGGCCGGCGGCAGATCTCCGTCGGTCTTGAAGCGCAGCACATTGCCCGAGGCAGCCTTGAGCAACTCACTGGTGCGGTCGAGCGCAATCACGCGGCCAGCCTTGAGCATGGCAATGCGGCCGCACAGGGCCTCGGCCTCTTCCAGGTAATGGGTGGTCAGCAGCACAGTGTGCCCCAGCTTATTGAGCCGGGCAATGAACTGCCACAGGGTTTGGCGCAGTTCCACGTCGACGCCGGCAGTGGGCTCGTCGAGCACGATCACCGGCGGCTTGTGCACCAGCGCCTGCGCCACCAGCACGCGACGCTTCATGCCGCCAGAGAGCTGACGCATGTTGGCGTTGGCCTTGTCGGTCAGACCGAGGCTGTCGAGCAGCTCATCAATCCAGGCGTCGTTGTGACGGATGCCAAAGTAGCCCGACTGAAAGCGCAGCGCTTCGCGCACATTGAAAAACGGGTCAAACACCAGCTCTTGCGGCACGATGCCGAGCTTGCGACGGGCATTGGCATAGTCGGTTTGCACATCGCTGCCCAAGACCTTGACGCTGCCCGCACTGGCGCGAGTCAGCCCCGCCAGGATGGAGATCATGGTGGTCTTTCCGGCGCCGTTAGGACCCAGCAGGCCAAAAAATTCACCGGCCTGGATGTCCAGGCTGACCTGATCGAGTGCTAAAAAGGTGCTTCCCTTGGGTCCGCGCGGGGATGGGTAACTTTTGGAGACGGACTGAAAGGAGATCGCGGGCATGTAGGCCAGTATTTTACGGGCTCACTCGACTGCCGCGACCAGCAAGTCGCCAATGCCGTAGAGCGCCGCGAGATCGGCCAGCCGC
>JBIKZZ010000392.1:0-3083 GCA_044354435.1 Rhodoferax sp.
GCTGTCCGAGTCGGTGGCTGAGGCCACTATGCTGCAATGGAAAAAGAAGGCTGGCGACGCCGTTGCCGTGGATGAAATCCTGATCGAAATCGAGACCGACAAGGTGGTACTGGAAGTGCCTGCGCCCAGTGCCGGCGTGCTGGCCGAGATTCTGGTGGGTGATGGCGGCACGGTCGTTGCCGATCAGCTGATCGCCCGTATCGACACCGAAGCCCGCGCAGGGCTGGTTGCCCCGGCAGCCGCATCAGCTGCGGCACCCGTTGCGCTGGCTGCCCCCGCCGCTTCAATGGCGGGCGTCGCCATGCCCGCGGCTGCTAAGCTCATGGCGGACAACCAGTTGGTGAGCGGTTCTGTAGCGGGTACCGGCCGCGATGGCCGCGTGACCAAGGGCGATGTGCTTGGAGTGATGGCCGTAGCAACAGCCGCCGTGCCTGCATTTGCTTCCAAAATGATAGCTACACCCCTAGTGCCAGCAAGGGCTGCAGCCACATTTTTGCCTCAAGTGGCAGTGCCTGCTGCCGCCTCGGTTGAGCGCCCGGAGCAGCGTGTGCCGATGAGCCGTTTGCGTGCCCGCGTGGCGGAGCGCCTGCTGCAGTCTCAATCCACCAATGCCATTCTGACGACGTTCAATGAGGTCAACATGGCACCAGTGATGGAAATGCGCAAGCGTTTCCAAGATAAATTTGAGAAAGAGCATGGTGTCAAGATTGGTTTCATGAGCTTTTTTGTCAAGGCGGCGGTCCATGCCCTGAAAAAATACCCGGTGCTCAATGCCTCGGTCGATGGCAATGACATCGTCTACCACGGCTACTTTGACATCGGCATCGCGGTGGGCTCTCCGCGTGGTCTCGTGGTGCCCATCTTGCGCAATGCCGATCAGATGAGCTTTGCCGACATCGAGAAAAAAATTGCCGAGTACGGCGCCAAGGCGCGCGACGGCAAGTTGGGCATCGAAGAAATGACCGGTGGCACCTTCTCGATTTCCAATGGCGGTGTTTTCGGCTCCATGCTGTCCACCCCCATCATCAACCCGCCCCAGTCGGCCATCCTTGGGGTTCACGCCACCAAGGATCGCGCCGTGGTGGAAAACGGTCAGGTGGTGGTACGTCCGATCAACTACCTGGCCATGAGTTACGACCACCGCATTATCGATGGCCGCGAGGCGGTGCTGGGCCTTGTGGCCATGAAGGAGGCGTTGGAGGACCCCGCGCGCCTTTTGTTTGACATTTGAAGGCAGCATGAGCATGAGCAAATCATTTGACGTGGTGGTGATCGGGGCCGGCCCAGGCGGCTATATTGCCGCCATCCGCGCCGCGCAACTCGGGTTCAGCGTGGCCTGCATCGACGAATGGTCCAACAGCAAGGGTGGACCAGCACCTGGAGGTACGTGCACCAATGTGGGCTGCATCCCGTCAAAGGCTTTGCTGCAGTCTTCCGAATATTTCGAGCAGGCCGCGCATCATTTCGGCGATCACGGCATTGGCGTGACCGGTTTGAGTATGGATGTGGCCAAGATGATGGGCCGCAAGAACACCGTGGTCAAACAGAACAACGACGGCATCCTGTTTTTGTTCAAGAAAAACAAAGTCAGCTTCTTTCACGGTCGTGGCGCATTTGTCGCAGCTGTCGCGGGCGGCTACGAGATCGCGGTCACCGGCTCAGCGCCGCAGTCGCTGCTGGCCAAGCAGGTGATTGTGGCTACCGGCTCCCGGGCACGTGAACTGCCAGGGACACCTTTTGACGAGCAGCAGGTTCTTTCGAATGAGGGGGCCTTAGCCCTTGAGGCGGTCCCGAAGCGCTTGGGCCTGATCGGTTCTGGTGTTATCGGCCTTGAAATGGGTTCAGTCTGGCGCCGCCTGGGGGCGGCTGTCACCGTACTTGAAGGCTTGCCCACTTTTCTGGGGGCCGTGGATGAGCAAATTGCCAAGGAAGCCAAGAAGGCATTTGACAAGCAGGGCCTGAAGATCGAACTCGGGGTCAAAGTTGGGGCGATCAGTATGTCGACAGACGGGGTCAGCATCGCTTACACCAATGCCAAGGGCGAGTCCCAGCAGCTCGATGTCGACAAGCTGATTGTGTCGATCGGGCGCGTAGCAAACACGGTTGGTCTGAACGCGCAGGCTGTCGGCCTCAAGCTCGATGAGCGTGGCGCTGTGGTGGTCGATGACGAATGCCGCACCAATTTGCCGGGGGTCTGGGCTGTTGGCGATGTGGTGCGAGGCCCGATGTTGGCCCACAAGGCCGAGGAGGAGGGCGTTGCGGTGGCGGAGCGAATGGCAGGCCAGCACGGGCATGTCAACTTCAACACTATTCCTTGGGTGATCTACACCAGCCCCGAGATCGCTTGGGTAGGGCAGACCGAGCAGCAGCTCAAGGCGGCTGGTCGAGCTTACAAAGCGGGCACCTTTCCGTTTCTGGCAAATGGCCGGGCCCGCGCGCTGGGCGACACGACTGGCATGGTCAAGATGCTGGCGGACGCGGTCACCGATGAAATTCTTGGTGTTCATATTGTTGGCCCCATGGCCAGCGAATTGATCGCCGAGTGCGTGGTTGCCATGGAGTTCCGCGCCAGCAGCGAAGATCTGGCGCGCATTTGCCATGCGCATCCCTCGCTGAGCGAGGCCACGAAGGAAGCCGCGCTGGCAGTCGACAAGCGTACCCTTAATTTCTAGGTTAGGCGCGTCAATTGTTGCCGGTATCCATCGCCTATCAGCGCGAGTTGCAGCTGCGCGGGTACGCCAGTGATCCAGCTCAACTGCGAGCGGTTGCAGCTTTGGAGCGCTGCGCTACAGAATGGCGGGACTACAAGGAAAAGCGGTCCAATGCCTTGAAGAAACTGTTGAACCGACCGGAAATCCCACGCGGTGTTTACTTGTACGGCGGCGTCGGTCGCGGCAAAAGTTTTCTGATGGACTGCTTTTTTGGCGCGGTGCCGCTCAAGCGCAAGACGCGTCTGCACTTTCATGAATTTATGCGGGAAGTGCATCGGGAGTTGACGGCACTTCAAGGCACGGTTAACCCACTGGATGCTTTGGGCAAGCGCATGGCAGAGAAGTACCGGCTGATCTGTTTTGACGAGTTCC
>JBIKZZ010000393.1:0-3075 GCA_044354435.1 Rhodoferax sp.
GCCTGCTCAGCGCTCAGGGTCGTCAGGCTCATTTGAGGAGCTTTCTCAGAGCCGGCCAGACGTTGGCGAGCATGATGGGGTGGGCCTCGGCTTTGGGGTGAATGCGGTCGGCCTGAAACATGTGTGTGGGGTCTGAACCGTCGCCCACACCGGCCAGCAGAAAGGGGACCAGGGCCGCTTTTTGGGCCTTGGCGACCACTGCAAACATGGCAGCAAAGCGGTCGGCATAGTCGCGACCGTAGTTCGGTGGGACCTGCATGCCCAACAGCAGCACCCGGGCGCCGGCTGCTTGCGCGGCCTGCGCCATCTGACTGAGGTTGTCTTCGGTCAGGCTCAGGGGTAAGCCGCGCAAGGCATCGTTGCCCCCAAGCTCGATGATCACATGGCTGGGCCGGTGTTGGTTCAGCAGGGCGCCCAAGCGCGAGCGGCCTCCCGAAGTGGTGTCACCGCTGATGCTGGCATTCACCACCATCGCGTTCAACTTCTCGGTTCTGAGGCGATTTTCCAAAAGCGCCACCCAGCCGGTGCCACGTTTGAGGCCATACTCGGCACTCAGTGAATCGCCCACCACCAGTATCGTCTGGGCTGCAGGTGGGTTGCCAGCGGCGACTGCCGCTGCGCATGCCCCCAAAGTGGTCCCTGTCATGACAAGCGCGATAAAGTGACGTCGATACAAAGAAAGTCCCATGTCTGATTCAATTATTTCGGTCGAGCATCTGTTCAAGTCGGTCACCGACTCGACCGGAACGCTCGACATTTTGCGTGATATCGATTTTGCGCTCAATCCGAGGGAAACCGTAGCCATCGTCGGGGCATCCGGCTCTGGTAAGAGCACGCTGCTGTCCATCATGGCGGGTCTTGACACGCCCAGCCGCGGTACGGTCCGCCTGGCCGGGCAGGACCTGTTTGCCCTGGACGAAGACGCACGTGCTGGCGTTCGGGCGCAAAAAGTTGGGTTCGTTTTCCAGAGCTTTCAGCTGCTGGGCAACCTGACCGCGCTGGAGAACGTGATGTTGCCGCTGGAGCTGGCAGGCCGACGCGACGCCCGTCAGGCCGCCACCGCCATGCTGGGCCGGGTAGGCTTGGCCGAGCGGCTGCGGCACTACCCACGTGTGCTGAGCGGCGGCGAGCAGCAGCGAGTAGCTCTGGCCCGCGCCTTTGTGCTGCAACCGGCCCTGCTGCTGGCTGACGAGCCCACCGGCAGCCTGGACTTTGCTACCGGCGAAAAGGTGATGGAGTTGATGTTCGCCCTGAACCAGGAGCAGGGTACCACCCTGGTGCTGGTCACCCACGACCGCGCCATTGCCAGCCGCTGCAGCCGCTGCATCACGATTGAGGCAGGCCGAGTTTTGGGTAGCTAGTCGGCACTGGCATTGATGTAATTTGTTTGGTGGGGCAGGGGGTCTTGGTTGGCGGGCTGCAGGGGCCGACGGCGTGCCGCCGCTCGTGTCCCTCCGCCCTTCGGGCTCCTTCCTTGACCTCGCTGCGACACGCCATCGGCCCCTGCAGCAGGCGAGTGGTTGGCGAACCAGCCAATTTACCAGATCAGGGTGGTGGGACGTTCGGCGCAGCGGCATCAAGGAGGAGCCCAGCGGGCGGGGGACAGCTGCGGAGCCGAATTCCCCGCCGCCCTGATCCCGCAATCGCGATCGCAAGCCGAAAACCACGACCCGACGCGAACCCCCAAGAGACGCTCAGTTCGACCTGACCGCGATCCCCTTGAACTCGCCACTGGCAATGCGCTTTTGCCAATCGGCCGGCCCGGTGATGTGCGCGCTGGTGCCGCCCGCGTCTACCGCCACGGTCACTGGCATGTCGACCACATCGAACTCGTAGATCGCTTCCATGCCCAGGTCTGCAAACCCCACCACCTTGGCGCCTTTGATGGCTTTGCTGACCAAATAGGCGGCGCCGCCCACGGCCATCAGGTAGGCGCTCTGGTGTTTGCGGATGGCTTCGATCGCGACCGGGCCGCGCTCGGCCTTGCCAATCATGGCGATCAGGCCGGTGTCACGCAGCATCATCTCGGTGAAGCCATCCATGCGGGTGGCGGTGGTGGGGCCGGCCGGGCCCACGGCCTCGTCCTTGACCGGATCGACCGGGCCCACGTAGTAAATGACGCGGTTGGTGAAAGCCACCGGCAGCTTGTCGCCGCGCGCCAGCATGTCCTGGATGCGCTTGTGGGCGGCGTCCCGGCCGGTCAGCATCCTGCCACTGAGCAGCAGGGTGTCGCCCGGTTTCCAACTGGCCACCTCAGCCTTGCTCAGGGTGTCGAGGTTGACCTTCTTGCTCTTGACATAGTCGGGCGTCCAGGCCACGTTGGGCCACAGGTCGAGCGAGGGCGGGTCGAGGTAAACCGGGCCACTGCCATCCATAACGAAATGCGCATGGCGGGTGGCAGCACAGTTGGGGATCATGGCCACCGGCTTGCTGGCGGCATGGGTGGGGTACATCTTGATCTTCACGTCGAGCACCGTGGTCAGGCCGCCCAGGCCCTGCGCGCCGATGCCAAGCGCATTGACCTTTTCAAAAATTTCCAGCCGCAGCGACTCGGTCTGGGTCATAGCAGCGCCACCACTGGCCTTGGCTTGCAGCTGGTACATGTCCAGGTCCTCCATCAGGCTCTCCTTGGCCATCAAGACCGCTTTTTCGGCGGTACCACCAATGCCGATGCCCAGCATGCCCGGCGGGCACCAGCCGGCACCCATGGTGGGGACGGTCTTCAGCACCCAGTCGACCACCGAGTCGCCCGGGTTCAGCATGATCATCTTGCTTTTGTTCTCGCTGCCGCCACCTTTGGCGGCCACCGTCACCTCCAGCGTGTCGCCGGGCACGATCTCGGTGAAGATCACCGCCGGCGTGTTGTCCTTTGTGTTTTTACGCGCGAACTCCGGATCGGCCACGATGCTGGCGCGCAAGGTGTTGTCCGGGTGGTTGTAGGCGCGGCGCACGCCCTCGTTGATGGCGTCGTCTAGCCCGCCGGTGAAGCCTTCGAGCCGCACGCCCATGCCGAGTTTGAGGAACACATTGACGATGCCGGTGTCCTGGCAGATCGGCCGGTGACCAGTGGCGCTC
>JBIKZZ010000112.1:0-9316 GCA_044354435.1 Rhodoferax sp.
CGGCAACACTGCTGCAGCCAGCGTCGTCCTGAACAACATCAACGCCGGCCTGGTGACCAGTTCGGGCATACGGCCCACGCCCGTTACCGCTGCGACCAGCGCAGGTGCATCGTTCACCGCAGGCAGCGTACTCAGCGCAGGCCTGGCCAAGTCGCCCATGACCGTCACCTACGACTTCAACACGCAGAGCTTCAAATTTACTGACAACACCAACGCTGGCGCCAACGTCATCACACTTAGCGGTGGCACAGTAAACACCACAGTGGGCGGTGTGACCACGACAACGGTCAAGCCCAACGCCATTTTGGGCCTGGGCACCTCAGCGGTCACGCTTGACGCCAATGGTTTGTCCAATGTCAAGATGCTGCCCAACAACAAGAACCCGATCCGATCGATAACTGATCAGCGCTACGGCATCAAGGTCAATTTCGATGCCGTCAGCAAGTCTTTCTCCGTCAGCTCGGGCACCACCGGCGATGGCTCCGCGATCAGCATCGACCAGGTCAGCGCCTCCGGCCTGTCACTGCTGGGGCTGCCAACAGCAGGCTCTGCGGTGACGAAGTCCAGCACCGCCCTGCGCGGTATCAAATCAAGCCCGGCTATCGCTGTTGGCAAGACGCCCACTGTCAACGTTGCCAATAACTTTGCAGTCGATTCCACCAACAACAAGTTTGTGATCACCGTCGACGGCATCAAGGGCGACGTGGTCATTCCCACCAGCGCCACCTACTCTTTGGCGTCTTTCACCCGGGAACTGGAAAAAGGCATCAATGCCCTGGCCAGCGCCGACGGCGACTCGCCCACCACGGTCAATGGCGTCAAGGTCAGCTACGACTACACGCAAAATGTCTTCAAATTCACATCAGGCACAACAGGCTCTGACTCGTTCATCAAGGTCTCGGGCAGCAACGCCTGGGGGCTGGACCAAGTGGAGGCCGGTCGTGGCACCACATCCACCTGGATCAAACCGTCACAGCACAAGGACATTGTGGGCGGCGCCGTGGCCGCCAAGTACATTGACAAAGACGGCAAAGAGACCACCAACGGCGATGGCTTCACCACGCTGCCGGCCTGGTCGCCGATTTTCCTGGACAAAGGCGAGCTGACCTTCAACACGGCGGGCAAGCTGTACTCTCCTTTGAAAGGCACACAACTTGAAACTGTCTACCTTGCAGGCGGTAAGGGCGCATTGACCATTAACGTCGACTACGCAGCCTCCACCCAATTCACCTCACCTTTTGCCGTGCTGTCCCAATCGCAGGACGGCGCACCAGAGGGCTCCTTGGTGGGCGTGACCATTGGCAACGACGGACTGGTGAGCGCATCGTTCTCCAACGGTACCCAAAAATCATTGGCCAAGATCTTGCTCACCAACTTCTCCAATCCTGCGGGTTTGCGGCAGATGGGCGATTCGAGCTTCCTGGCCTCGGCCTCATCAGGCAAGCCCATCCTGGGCGCCGCCGGCAGCGCGGGCTATGGCACATTGCGGGCTGGTGCCACCGAGCGAGCCAACGTGGACTTGACACAAGAGCTGGTTGACCTGATTACCGCGCAACGGAACTTCCAGGCCAACGCCAAGGCCATTGAAACCAGCTCAACAATGACCTCTGCCATCATTAACCTGCGCTCATAAAGTTGACCACTTTTTCTTGGCACGTTAGTTGCAGTTAATGAGCTGCCGCCCCGGATGTCCGCTATTTGACACCGGGGCGGCAACTTAACCCAGGGCAACCGGCAAGGAATTAAGCACATGGATCGTTTAGCCTTTAACGCAGTGGCTGCCATCAACGAGCAGCGCATCTCGCGCCAGATGTCGACCAATGAATTGGCCAACGTGTCAACGGTCGGCTTCAAGCGCAGCTTTGAGTCATCTACGCGGGCAATTCAGGTCAACGGGCCGGGCATGGCCACCCGCATGCAACCACAGTCATTCACACAAGACTTCATCCAGCTCAAGCCGGGCACCATGATGGCGACCGGCAACAACCTTGACGTTGCCTTGAGCGGCACCAGCGTTCTAGGTGTCACCTCCCCCGATGGCCAACTGGCTTTTACCCGGCGTGGCGACCTGCGTGTCAATGCCAACGGCGTGCTGGAGAATGGCAGCGGTCACTTGGTACGAGGCCAAGGCGGTGCACCCATCAGCGCTCCCGCTGGCTTGGTCATCACCATTGAATCTGACGGTACGGTCTTTGGCCGGGATCCGGCCCAAACCAATGCTGTCCCACCGGTGGCACTGGGCGCGCTGATGCTGCGCGACGCCAGTGAGGTCAAGCTCCAGCGCCGCCCGGACGGCCTTTTCAGCGTGGTCGGGCTGGAACAGGGGGCAGACTTTCCCTCCGGCCCCAAATCACCTCGTCTCACATCAGGCGCCTTGGAGGGCAGCAATGTCAATGCCCTGGACGTCATGATCAAGCTGATGGACCAGAGCCGAAGCTTTGAGCAGCAAATCAACATGATCAAGGAAGCTAAGTCCAACGACGAGTCGGGCGAAAGCATGATGAAGGCGTCCTGATCCCGCTCGAATTTTCAAGCCGTCGCCCATTTAAACAAACCAAATCACCAAGGAAAAGACCATGGACGCATCAATGTGGGTTGCCAAAACTGGCCTCGACGCGCAGCAGACACGCATGAACGTGATCTCGAACAACCTCGCCAACGTCAACACGACCGGCTTCAAGCGCGACCGTGCGGTTTTTGAAGACCTGCTCTACCAAAACGTCCGTCAGGCTGGCGGTCAAACCGGTGCAGCCACCCAGGCCCCTACCGGTCTGATGCTGGGCACCGGCGTGCGCGTGGTCGCCACCGAAAAACTGCATGCCCAGGGCAATATGGTAAACAGCCAAAATCCGCTGGATCTGGCCATTTCGGGCGAAGGCCATTTTCAGGTGCTCCAGGCCAATGGCTCACTGGCCTACACCCGCGATGGCAACTTCAAAGTCTCGGCAACCGGGCAATTGGTGACATCTGCCGGCGCGCCGCTGCAACCGGCCATCACCATCCCGGCCAATGCATCCAGCGTCACCTTCGGCCGCGACGGCACAGTCTCGGTAGAGCTTGCCACAGGTGGTCAACAGGTCTTGGGCAACATCCAGATCGCCCGCTTCCTCAACCCGTCAGGCTTGCAATCACTGGGACAAAACCTGCTCAAAGAAAGCCCGGCCAGCGGCGCGCCACAGGTGCTGACGCCCGGTCTCAACGGCGCTGGAACGCTCATGCAAGGCACGCTCGAAGCTTCGAACGTCAATGTGGTGGAAGAAATGGTCAACATGATTGAAACCCAGCGTGCCTATGAGATCAACTCCAAGGCCATCTCTGCGGTGGACGGCATGCTCAAGTACATGAACCAGAACATGTAAGAGAGTTGCGCCATGAAATACCTCACCCTGCTTCCCTTGGTCAGCGTGCTGGCGGCATGCACCGTCTTGCCGCCCGAGCCCATCACCCACTCCAAAGAATTTGTCCCCGTCTACCCTGTCCAAGCGGCGCAGCCCATGGCAGCCACCGGTTCCATCTTCAATGGGCGTGTGAACGAAAGCTTTTTCAGTGGCGGTCGCAGTTTTCAAGTGGGTGACCTGATCACGGTCATACTTGCCGAAGAAAGCAAGGCCTCCCGCAACCAAAAAGGCGAGATCAGCAGAACCTCCAGCACCGATATCGTACCCCCGGGGCTCAAGGGCCTCATCGGTGACATCGGTATGGCCTCGGGCGCCTCCAAGCTGGGCGCCACCACGTCAAATAACGGCAACGGCGCAGCCACCCAGGAAGGGGCTCTGACGGGTTCGGTGACGGTGGCCGTGGTGGCCATCATGAGCAACGGCAACCTGATTCTTCGTGGCGAAAAGCAGTTAGCGCTGACCGAGGGCAGCGAGATCATCCAGGTAGCCGGCGTGATCCGCCCTGACGATATCGCCCCCAACAACACCGTGCTGTCCAGGCGCCTGGCCAATGCCCAGATCACCTACCGCGGCACCGGCGATATGGCTGCAGCCACCCGGCCGGCTTGGGGCACCAGCGCCGTGCTCAAACTCTGGCCCTTCTAGGCCTTACTGGTGAACGCCATGACCCACAAGCTACGTGCCCTGCCCCTGCTGCTGCTGCTCTGGCTGCTCCCCCAGTCCTGGGCCTATGCCGACCGCATCAAGGACATGGCGACCATTGCGGCCATGCGCGGCAACCAACTCATCGGCTTCGGGCTGGTGGTCGGCCTGGCCGGCACCGGGGACGGCGATCTGTCCTACACCAACCAGAGCATGAAGACCCTGCTCAATCGTTTGGGTGTCAATCAGGAAAATCAGTTGAAGGACTTTGAGACCGCGACGGCAACAGCCAAGGCCGACCTCAAGAATGTTGCTGCCGTGATGATCACCGCCGACCTACCCGGCATGTCCAAACCCGGCCAGCGCATTGACATCAACGTGTCAGCGATAGGCAAAACCACCAGCCTGCGCGGAGGCAATTTGTTGTTGACCAGCCTGCGCGGTGTCGACGGCGAGATCTACGCCCTGGCCCAAGGCTCCCTTACTGACACATCGGCCAGTGCCTTCTCAGCCGGCTCCAGCGTCACCGTAGGGATCGGGACTTCGGGGCGTATTCCAGGTGGCGCCACTGTAGAAAAAACCGTCAGCAACCCGTTTGCCAAGTCTGACAATGTGGTGCTGAATTTGCGCGAGGGCGATTTCACGACCGCATCCAGCGTGGTGCAGGCTATCAACAACAAGTTTGGCGAGGGCGTGGCCACAGCGCTGGACGGCGTCTCCATTGCCATCCGCGCGCCCATGGACATCAGCCAGCGGGTGGCCTTTGTCAGCATGATCGAAAACATCGACGTGCAACCCGGCGAGCCACCAGCCAGAGTCGTCATCAACGCCCGCACCGGTACCGTGGTCATCAGCCGCAACGTCAGGGTCACGGCAGCCGCAGTCAGCCACGGCACCATCACGGTATCGGTATCGGCTACCAACGAGGTGTCCCAGCCGCAGGCCCAACCGGTTATCGGAAATGCCGCCGCGGCTACGCCTGTCACCAACGCTGAAGTCTCGATCAGCGAGCCCAACAAGCCCATGTTTTTGTTCCAGCCCGGTGTCGACCTTCGCCAAATTGTGGACGCCGTCAACCAGGTCGGCGCCACCACCTCGGCCCTGATCGCCATCCTCGAGGCGCTGAAGAGTTCGGGCAGTCTGCGCGCCGAACTGCTGGTCATCTGATCGATCACAAGGCCACGCCATGGACCCTCTCAGCAACGCCCTGCCGCCAGCCACTGGTTCGGCCAGCCTTACAGGCTCGTACCATGATTTCAATGGGCTGGGCAAGCTCAAGGGGCAGGCACGCACTGACGCGAAATCAGCCATGCGCGAAACGGCCCAGCAGTTTGAGGCCATGTTCCTGCAGCAAATGATGAAGTCCATGCGCGATGCCAGTTTCAAAAGCGATCTGGTCGAGTCCAGCGGCAAAGAAACCTTTGAGGCCATGTTTGACAAAGAGGTGTCCATGGGCATGGCCCGGCGCAACAGCATCGGCCTGGCGGACCTGCTGGTCAAGCACATGCCTGACCCGGCGGCCCAAGCCAGTACCGCGGAACTGTTGAAAACACGCGGTACCCATGGCATGTCGCTGCACCCTGCCCCTGACAAGGCCATGTCGCTGCAGCCGAACCCGGCGCAAATGCTTCCCATCCTACGCCCTGGCGGCCCAATGTCATTGAAGGGACATCGTTATGAGTGACATGGCGGGCATTGCCGGTAACGCGGTATCGGTTTACCAGCAGGCCCTGACAACGGTCAGCAATAACATTGCCAACGTCGCCACCGATGGCTACTCCAGGCAGGACGTCAAGCTCAGCGCATTGCCTGTCACCCAGACGGGCGGCGTCTTTTTGGGCTCGGGCGTGATGGTCGATCGCGTCCAACGCCAGTACAACGAGTTCGTTGAGCGCAACCTGCGCAATACTGTGAGTGACCTGGCCAGCCAAGAGCCCATGGTCAGCTACGCCAACCGGGTGGTTGACATCATGGGCGGTCAAAGCATGGGCCTGAGCTCAGCATTAGACCGATTTTTTGAGTCGGCACGCGCCCTCTCTAGCGACGCCTCGTCCACGGTCATGCGTGGCAGCTTCCTGCGTGAGGCGGACGGCGTCGCTGCTCGCTTCGGCCAGCTCTCGAGCCAGCTCGACCTGGTGGACCTGGAAACCCGGCAATCCATGGACAGCTCTGTGACACAGATCAATGAGCTGGCAGCCAACCTGGCACTGGTGAACAAGCAACTCACCAAACAAAGGACCCAGGAAGCGCAGCCCGCAGACCTGATGGACCAGCGCGACCTGCTACTTAAGAAGCTGTCTAGCTTTGCCCATGTCAACACAGCGTTCACGCCCAATGGCACCGTGACAGTCAGCCTGGGCGCGACCATTAACCAGGATGTGCTGGTCCAGGGCAACACCGCGATGATGGTTCAGGCCAACTACGACCCCAAGACGCCCGACAAAGTCGTTTTGGTGCTGGACCCTTATGGCCAGCCGCGCTCTCTTTCGGGCATCACCAGCGGCAGCCTGGCTGGGCTAATGTCATTTCGCGAGCAGGTGCTTGGCAGCACCCGCAATGCCCTCGATGGTCTGGCCCAAACCTTTGTCAGGGAAACCAACACCGTCCACCAGCAGGGCATCGACGGCTACGGCAACCCCGGGCAGGCACTCTTTAAAGTAGATCCCAAGGCCACCAACGCGGCCGCCGGAATTCAGGTGACTTTTACCGACTCGATGCGAATCGCATCGGCCGCCCAGTTCCGGGTGGTGAAAGGGGCCACCAACCCCAGCGAAAGCAGTGCCACCGTCAGCTACCTCGACACCGCCCTCGCGCCCAAGCGCGGCCCTGCCGACATCACCACCGCCCTGGTCAACGGCGCGTACACCAACGCCGTCAAAAACATCAACGTCTCTCTGAGTGTCCCCGTCGCGGGCGTAGCAACCGTGGCCAATGGCATGACCGACCTGAGCGTCTACCTCAACGCTCCACAGGCCGGGCAACAGCTGGCCGTGATGACGCGTGACGGCCGGCAATTGATTGGCAAGTCGATGGCTGGCAACGCCGCACTGCTGGGCCAGCTGATGACTACCGACAACGGCTTTGCCGCTGGCGCAGGCTACAGCGACGCCTACCTCAACGGCGTGAGTGGCACAAGCACGTCCTACAAGGGCATGAGCGTGTTTTACGGTTCGCAGGCCACCGTCCAAATGCAGCCCATCTACGACGCCAAAGACCAGATTTCTGGTTACAAGGCCTACCCCGCGCTGCTCCAGGGCGACCGCATCCAAGCCAGTACCGGCGGCGTAGCCGCCAACACCCTGGTGCTCAATGGGGTCGCGCTGGACGCGCTGGCAGCGCCCACCACTGGCACCCTGCAGCCCGCATCAGTGGCCGCGTGGCTGAACGGCCAAACCGCCAAAACCGGGGTCACGGCCACCGTCAGCAACGAGATTCGCCTTGACCCTGGCCAGATCAAGTACGGCCTGCCGCTTTACATCAACAACATCCAGGTGGACGCCTCCCAGACGACCACCCTGGCGGGTATGGTCGCTGCCATCAATGGGGCCACAGGCTCGGAAGTCACGGCCAGAGTCGCCGCAGACGGGAAGCTGCTGATCACCGGCACGCCCGGCCACGAGGCCGACGACATCATCGTCAGCAGCGCCATGGGCACCACCGTTGGTCTTGCCTCGCAAAATGCGCTGAGCATCGCAGCGGGCACCTACCGGGGCCAGGTCAGCCTGACTCGCGCTACAGCAGACCTGGTCACTATCGCCGCGGCTAAGCTTGATTTAACCAAGTCATTGTTTATCAACGGCAAGAGCATCACCACGACAGCCAGCACAGCAACCGGCATCAACTACCCGGCAGACAGCACTGGCGTCCCACTGAAAACCACCGGGACAACGACGATTCTTGCGCTGGCCAATGCCATCAATGCCACGCCGGGGGTGAACATCACCGCCAGGGTGTCGACCAGCGGACAGCTGGTGCTAAGCAACCGAGCCGGTCAGGAAGACGCCAGCATCACCATTTCAGCCTCTCCAGACCCGACATCAGCGGCCGTCAATGCCTTAGGCACGCTAGGCCCCCAGGACCCTGAGACGCTCAAAATAGGCCCCATCACCGCGGCCAAAAATCAGGTTGCCAACAATAGCCCCATACAACTCGGCTTCGGCAGCAATGGCACGCCGGCAGACCTGGCCAAACTGGGCTTCAGGACCGGGGTCTTTGTGGCCGGCGAAGCCAAAGAGGATCTGCTGGTTTTTGTAACAGGCGCGGGTAACACCAGCGTCTCAGCCAGCTACGGCGGCAAGCCCGTTGACGCCAAACAAAATTTGCGGGCCCAGAACCTGCAGGTTAAGTTCAGCAGCGAGACAGACCCCTCAGACCCGAACAAAAAGCTGGCCTACACCATCACCAGCACGGACCCGGCGACCGCCGCCACAACCGTTGTCGCCAAGCGCTTTTTTGACAGCCTGAAGCTCAACCCCGGCGTTGAGTTTCAGGGCCTGCAGCTGGCTTTCAGTGCGGTACCCAGCGCGGGGGATGAGTTCGTGCTGGACGGCAACCGCGACGGCATCGGCAACAACGACAACATGCTGCAGTTGGTAGCGCTGGAAAAAAAGGCGGTGGTCGGCAACAAGACACTGGCCAACGCCTACATCGACCACATCAACGAGATGGGCAACATCGCCACAGCCGCGAGCATTGCCCAAACGGCCCTGACCGTGGTACACGACCAGGCCGTGGGCGCAAGGGATGATTTGGCCGGCGTGAGCCTGGACAAAGAGGCCACTGATTTGATCCGATACCAGCAAGCCTACCAGGCCGCTGCCAAATCGCTCCAAATTGCCAGCCAGCTTTTTGACAGTGTCCTGCAAATAGGTTAAAACGAGGATCGAGACATGAAAGTTTCCACCAGCATCCAGTTTGACCGTGCCAGCACCAGCATGAGCAAGCTGCAAAACGAACTGGCCATCAGCCAGGCCAAGATTTCAAGCCAAAAGCAGGTCCTCAACCCCAGCGATGCGCCGGGACAAGCCGCGAACATTTTGCGGCTCCACTCCATCATTGACCGCCAGACCACCTTTGGCAGAACCATAGAATCAGCGCAGACCAGACTCAACAACGAAGACTCGGCACTCAGCAGCGCCAACGATGCCGTGATCCGTATCAAGGAATTGACCATTCAGGCCAGCAACGGCACCATGGATTCCAATAGCCGCATGGTTATTGCTACCGAAATGTCGGGCCTGCGTGACCATTTACTGAGCCTGGCCAACACCACCGAC
>JBIKZZ010000394.1:0-3044 GCA_044354435.1 Rhodoferax sp.
TAAAGCTGTTTGATTAACCTTCCGCGTCACGGCTAGACCGTTTGGCGGATGCGTCTGTGGCGTTGGAAGGGCCTAGTACAGTCAGAATTGTGCCATCAATACATTGGCGTCAGCTCACGCAAGCATCAGCTCGCGAATCTGTTGCAGCGCAGCGGGGTCTTCCATCGTGGTCAGGTCGCCCGGATCGCGACCCTCGCACACCGCCTGCACCGCCCGCCGCAGCAGCTTGCCGCTGCGCGTCTTGGGCAGCGCCGTCACGAACAGCACCCGCGCAGGCCGAGCCACCGCCCCCAGATCGCTGTCAACCAACTTCATGATTTCGCCCTCAAGCCGCAGCCGGGCGGCGACATCGGTCAAGCTACTGGCATCCTTGGCCACAGCAAAAGCCATGGCAACCTGCCCCTTAAGTTGATCAGCAACCCCCACCACCGCCACCTCAGACACATTGGGATGTGCAGAAATGCTCTCCTCGATTTCGCGGGTGCCCAGTCGGTGTCCGGCCACATTGATCACGTCGTCGGTCCGACCCAGAATGAAGTAGTACCCGTCCTCGTCCTTGATGCCCCAGTCGAAGGTGCTGTAGACCAGTTTGCCCGGCACACTGGACCAATAGGTCTTGACGAAGCGTTCGTCGTCGCGCCAGACCGTTTGCATGCAGCCCGGGGGCAAAGGCCCTTCGATAGCCACCACCCCTTTTTGATTCGGCGCTGTCAGCTCCGCGCCCGTTTGGTCGTCCAGCAACTTAACCGTGTAGCCGTACATCGGAATCCCGGGGCTGCCATATTTACTGGGCGTCTTCTCGACGCCATTGGCAACCGTCAGGATTGGCCAGCCACTTTCAGTTTGCCAGTAGTTGTCGATGATGGGTACGCCCAGGCCGTCGGCGATCCAGCGTGCGGTTGGCTCGTCCAGCGGCTCGCCAGCCAGAAACAGGGCCCGCAGACTGGATAAATCGTATTTTTTCAACAGTGCCGGATCCTGTTTTTTCAGCACGCGAATCGCCGTGGGCGCGCTGAACATGACCGTCACCTTGTATTTTTCCACCAGGCTCCACCAAATGCCCCCATTGGGCCTTGTGGGCAGGCCCTCGTACATGATGGTGGCCATGCCGGCAATGAGTGGACCATAGATGATGTAACTGTGGCCCACCACCCAACCGATGTCGCTGGTAGAAAAATAGGTTTCGCCAGGCTGGCCACAAAAAATATGCTTCATGCTGGCTGCCAAGGCCACCGCGTACCCGCCCGTGTCCCGCTGTACGCCTTTTGGTTTTCCAGTCGTGCCGCTGGTGTACAGGGTGTAGCTGGGGTGTGTCGCTTCAAGCCACTCACAATTCACCACGGTATCCAGGTGCTGCTCACGCAGGGTCCCCCATAGGTGATCACGTCCAGCTGTCAGAGCCATGGTCGCGAGCTGGCGGTCGACCAGCAGCACCGCGTCAGGTTTATGGCTGGACAGGCGGATGGCCTCATCCAGCAGCGGCTTGTACTCAACCACCTTGCCGCTGCGCGAACCCGCATCAGCGCTGATGATCAGCCTAGGTGATGCGTCCTCGATGCGCGATGCCAGCGAGCCAGATGCGAAACCGCCGAATACCACCGAATGAATGGCGCCGATGCGGGCGCAGGCCAGCATGGCAAAAGCGGCCTCGGCAATCATGGGCATGTAGATCAGAACCCTGTCCCCTTGCTGAACGCCCAATTCACGCAGAACGGCGGCCATGCGCTGAACTTCAGCGTGCAATTCGCGAAAGGTGTAGACACGCTCCTGATTGGTTTCCGTAGACACAAAGATCAGCGCGGCCTGCTCAGGGCGATCGGCCAGGTGACGGTCCACCGCGTTGTGGCACAGATTGGTGGTTCCACCGACAAACCACTTGGCAAATGGGGGATGGCTGTAATCGCAAATCTGCTGCGGAGGTACCTGCCAGTCAATCAGTTGCGCCTGCTCTGCCCAAAAAGATTCGGGATCGGCGATGGAGCGGTGATGGAACTCCGAATAGCTTGTCATGATGGTCTCCGATCGGTGCAATAAACTGAATTCATAATTATGGTTAATCAGCTTGCAATAGCCTGACTCGTCTCATGGCTCCGGCCGCCAGGACCGGGAGCTCCCGCCGTCGGCTGATTCAAGTTACTTAATCAGGGCCTGCACTGCCTTGAAGGCTTGGTGTTCGGCGGAGCGCAACCACTCAAAAGCCACCATTTCAGTCGTGACCAATTCAGCCCCAGCCCCCGCCAAGCGATCAAAAGCGGCATCTCGGTTGCGCTCGGTGCGGGACGTGCAGGCGTCGGTGACGACCCAGACGTCGAACTCATCGTCCAACAAATCGAGTGCTGTCTGCAACAGACAGATGTGAGCCTCGCAGCCAGCAATCACCACTGTGTTGCGTGGCGGCGGTCCTCCCAATGGCTTCTGCAGGTGCTTGGGCAGGCTGCGGGCGTTACCCGCAGGGGGTTTGCTTGGAGGCCGCAGCCATTCGCCCAGGCCTTCCTCTACCGCACTAAATTGCATTTTGCTCAAGGTGTCACGACACAGCGCCTTGATCACCGCCAGGTTGGGCCCCAGGCCGGAGGGGTTCTGTTCGGTCCCCCACACAGGCACCCCGAACAGGCCTGCCAATTCTCCCAAACGCACTGCATTGGCCGTGACGGCTTCAGCTTCCCACATCACCGGCATCAAGCCTATTTGATAATCAACCAGCACCAGTTGGGCGTCGGCAGCGTCTAACAACATAGCGAACTTTCTTGGACAAATGGCTTCGCACCCTTGAGCGTCAACCAGGAACACACTATCATAATGATAGCTATAACCCTATATTCTACGGGGCTTAGCTGCCAATTTCGATCACAGTTCGGCCACGCACGCGTCCGGCCATCAGCTCATGGGCGCGGGCCACCGCACCCTCAAGCGGCACCTCCTGCACCATGGCCTCAAGCAAGGCCGGGTCCAAGTCGCGAGCGAGCCGGTCCCAGGCGCGTTGCCGGCGGGTCAGCGGCGCCATCACCGAGTCAATGCCTGCCAAGGTCACGCCACGCAGAATG
>JBIKZZ010000079.1:0-11053 GCA_044354435.1 Rhodoferax sp.
GCCTACATGACTGGCCGGCCCGGCGATCCGCTGCGCGCCGGCAGTAGCGTCAATGACATCATGGGCGGCATGTTTGGTGCCATCGGCGCCATGGGGGCCCTGATCCAGCGCGGCATCACCGGGCGCGGCCAGGAGGTGCAGACCGCGCTGTATGAAAACAATGTGTTTCTGGTGGGCCAGCACATGCTGCAGTACGCCATCACCGGCCGCGCTGCCGCGCCCATGCCAGACCGCATTTCGGCCTGGGGCATTTACGACATCTTCACCGTCAAGGACGGCGAGCAGATCTTCCTGGCCGCTGTCAGCGACGCCCAATGGCTCACCTTTTGCGATGCGCTGGGCCTGGCCGATCTGCGTGATTTGCCGCAGTATGCGACCAACAACCTCCGTGTACAGGGACGGGGCACCTTGATGCCGGTATTGCGTGAACGACTGATCGCCTGGCGGGCAGCCGAGTTGGCGGCGCTGTTTGAGCGCGTGGGCCTGCCCTTTGCGCCGATCCGTAAGCCTGAGGAGCTGTATGACGATGAGCACCTGCTGGCTACCGGCGGCCTGGCCGACATCACCCTGCCCGATGGTGAGCGGGCTGGCCAATCCGTTGGCACGGCGTTGTTTCCCTTCACCATGGGCGGGCAGCGCTTGGGTGTGCGGTTACAACCGCCAACCTCTGGCCAACACACGATGGCGCTGCTGGTCGCGCTGGGCTACAACGAGGCCCAGGTGGCCGATTTTGTGGCGCGGCGGGTGGTGGCCTGAGCCTTCCGCCATGGTTCCCCGTTGCCACGGCGATCAAAGCCCTGCCTCGTCCTTCACCGCCTGTTGCCGTCCGCTGTCCATAGAATGGTGCCTCGACGACTCTTTCAACTTGTCTTTGGAGAATCCATGAAAACCCTGAATGTCTTGACATATGCTGCCCGTGCCGTGGGCGTGGCCTTCTTGTTGCAGGTCCCGGCCCAGGCCCAGACAGAGTGGCGGTTCAACAACAGCTACCCGGCCTCGCGCCCGGAGTCGGCGCAGATCCGCACCTTTGCGGCTGATGTGGAAAAGCGCACTGGCGGCAAGCTCAAGATCTCGGTCTCCGAGGGCGGTGCCCTTGGCCTTAAGGATGCTGATGCCATGCGCTTCATGCAGACCGGCACGCCCGAGCTGGGCTTCATCTGGCCCCCGTTTCTGGGCCGTGACGCGCCCGCCTTGGCCAATATTTATGTCTATGGCCTGGTGGCAAACGCCGATGAGCACCTCAAAGCCTTGCCGGCTTTGAAGTCGGTGCTCAAGGAAGGCATCGCCAAATGGAATGTGGAAGTCCCTGGCTTCCTCGGCTTCTCGATCGTGGACGCCGCGCTGTTTTGCCGCGAGCCTGTCAAGACGCTGGAAGAGCTGAAGAAGAAGAAGCTGCGCGTTGGTAGCCGTGAGCAGGTGGAAACCTTCAAACGACTGGGTGTTGCGGCGCAGATCGTGCCGCAGAATGAACTGTACGCGGCGCTGCAAACCGGCGTTGTGGACTGCGCCCTGTACGCGCCGCGATTTGCCAACTCCATCTCCCTTCAGGAGGTGGCCAAGCACGTTACCCCCACTGGCTTCCCGTTCCCGCCGGCCCCCTACGCCCTGTTGGCCCACAAAGCCAAATGGGCCGCCTTGCCGGCCGACCTGAAGAAGGGCTTTCTCGACGCGGTGACAGAACTCGAACGTGTCAGTTTCAATTTCGATGCCGACACGGCGACCGAGGCCGCCTCGCGTGACAAGTTGCAGAGCCAGGGCGTGACCTACCACCCGGCCCTGCCAGCGGCCGACAAGGCGGCGATCCGCCGGTCTGCCCTCGAGACCTGGGACGTGCTGGCCAAGGAAACCGGCGCCGATGCCATCGCCTACCGCCAGAAGGTACTGGACGCCCTGCCGAAATGATGGCGCAGCCGCCGCTGAGCCCGGCACCCTGGGTGGCCGCTCTGGAGCGGCTCTGGCGCGGCCTGGCGCTGATGCTGGCCGTGGTCGGGGCTGGTGCCTTGGCCGGCATCTTTGTGCTGGTGCTGGGGGCCGTGGTGATGCGCTACGGCTGGGGTCGCCCGCTGGCCCTGACCGAGGAACTGTCTGGCCTGCTTATGACCGTGGCCGTTTTTGCCTTGCTGCCGATCACCGTGCTTAACGAGCTCAACATCCGCGTCAGCCTGGCCAGCGAACGCTTGCCGCCGCTCCCCAAGCGCCTGCTGTTTGTGCTGGGGCAGTTCGTACTGGTGGCGTTTGTGGTGGTCTTTGTCCAGCAGGCTTGGGCCATCAGCGCCTTCACGGCGCAACTCAAGCTGATGTCCGAGCAATCGCGCCTGCCGCTGGCGCCTTTCCTGTGGCTGGCAACGGCATCCATGGCGCTGACGGGCGTCATCGCCTTGTGGCGTGCCTGGCAACCCCATTCAGGTGATGCCACAACGGAGGTCATGGTATGAGCTGGAGCTTGATGGGGCTGTTTTTCTCGGCCAGCATCCTGTCAGGTGCGGTGCTGGGCGGCGCCTTGGGCCTGACCGGTTTTGCCATTTTGCAGTTCATGGGGGGTGGTGCAACGCAGCTGGGGGTGCAGGCCGTTTTCAACGTCTTTGGCGAGTTCACCCTGACCGCCATTCCCTTGTTCATTCTGCTCGGCGATGTGCTGGTGGCCAGCGGCCTGGCGGGCGGCGTGTACCAGGCCCTGTCGCCGTTGTTTGCCCGGGCCCGTGGCGGCCTGTTGCACACCAACATTGCGGTCTGCACCGTTTTTGGTGCCGTCAGTGGGTCGTCCATGTCGGTGTCGGCGGCGGTTGGTGCTGTGGCTTACCCCGAGCTGTCCCGGCGCGGCTATGCGCCGCGGCTGGTGGTGGGCACCCTGGCTGCTGGCGGCACGCTCGGCCTGCTGATACCGCCCAGCCTATCGCTGCTGATTTACGGCGCCCTGACCGACACCTCGATCGGCAAACTGTTTCTGGCCGGCGTGCTGCCCGGCCTGTTGATGGCGCTGATCTTCATGTGTTACGTCGAGTGGTCGGCCCGGCGCCACCCGCAAGAAGTGCCGCAGGAGCAGCCGCAGCCCTGGGGGCCAACTCTTCGCGCGACCCTGGCGCTGTGGCCCATTGCGGTGCTGATCCTGGCGGTGCTGGGCAGCCTGTTTGCGGGTATCGCCACCCCGACCGAATCGGCTGCGGTGGGTGTGGCGGCCGCCACGCTGCTGGGTTTCACCATGGGCGACCTCACCTGGGGCCGCTTCCTCAAGACCTTCATGAACTCGGCCCGCACCTTTGCGGTTATCGCGCTGGTCTTCATGGGGGCGGTGATTTTGGCTCAGTCCATCAGCGTGTTGCAGATACCGCAAAAATTGCTGGCCAGCATTGCCTCGGTGGGTCTCTCGCCCCTGTTGATGCTGGCCCTGGTGATGGTGATCTATCTGCTGCTGGGGATGGTGTTTGACGGCCTGTCGATGATGGTGATGACCTTGCCAGTGGTGTTTCCGCTGCTGACCGGGCTGGGCTTTGACGCTGTCTGGCTCGGGGTGGTGGTGACCATGATGATCGAGATTGGCATGCTGACACCGCCGGTGGGCATGAACCTGTTTGTGTTGGTGGGCATCAGCAAAGGCAAAGTCAGCCTGGGCGATGCGGCCCATGGCGCCCTGCCTTTCTGGCTGCTGCTGTTGCTGGGGGTGCTGCTGTTGACCTGGCTGCCCGGCATTGCGACTTGGCTGCCCGGTTTGTCGTACGCCTGAAAAAAGGAAGCCATGAGTGATGTCAATCGGGTCCGCGCCCAGCGCCTGCTGGGTGCGCAACAGTTGGACGCCGTGGTGGTGTCCAAGCCGGAGAGCTTCACCTGGGCGACCGGGGCACCGGCCGGGGTTGCCGCGTTCTTTCGGCGCGCCGGTGCTGCGATGGCGCTGATACCGACCGCCGCCACGGCGCCGGTCGCGGCGGTTTGCACCGAGCTCTTCGCTGCGCCGGCCCGCGCGGCGCTGGGGCCGGCGCAGGTCCATACCCACCCGGATTGGGTGGAAACTGCCGATATCCGGCCCTGGCTTGACACAGACCTGGGCGCAGCCGAGCTGGTTGAACGGGCCTTTTCTAAGGCCGCCCGCCCGGCCGGGTTTGAGCGTCCCGCGGCGTTTGACGCGCGGCAGGCATTTCTGGCCTTGGGCGATCTCTTGAAGGCGCGCGGCCTGTCCCAGGCCCGTATCGGACTTGATCTGGATTTTTGGCCGGTGGCTGATTTTGAGTTGCTCAAAGCCGTGCTGCCACGGGTGCAATGGCGCGATGCCAGCCAAGTGCTCGGGCAAATCAAGGCCGTCAAGTCACCGGCTGAAATTGCCCGGCTGACCCAGGCGGCGCTGATTGCCGAAGCCGGCATACACCACGCCTTGGCGGCCGTGCATGAGGGCATCCACCGCGACGCCATTGCTGCGGCCTGGCGCGCGGGCGTTGCGCTTGAGACGAAGCGCTTGGGCGTAACGCTCAGCGGTCAATGGGAATACACCACCGTCGGGCCGCTGCCCTGGGCCGGGGGTGCCTGCTTGCAGCGTGGCGATGTGCTCAAATTTGATGTCGGCTGTGTGGTGCAGGGCTACAGCTCCGACAGTGGCCGCACCTACACCCTGGGCCCGGCCAGGCCGCGCACGCGCGAGATCATGGCCGCCTTGAGTGACGCTTTTTCAGCTGGGCTGGAGGTGCTCAAGCCCGGGCATCTGATGCGCGAGGTGCATGCCGGGGCGACGCGTGCCATGCAGCGCGCCGGCTTCAGCCGGTTCAGCCGCGGCCACTTTGGCCACAGCCTGGGGCATGACACGTTTTGTGAGGTCCCGCCCTTTTTGTCCTCCCAGGCCGACGAGCCGCTGGAGGCCGGGATGGTGCTGGCATTCGAAACCCCGTTTTATGTGGATGGCGAGGGGGGTTTCATCATCGAAGACCAGTTTCTGATCACCGCACAGGGCGCCCAAGCCGCCTGGTCACTGCCGCGCGAACTGGGCTGCCTACCCCTGTGACCAACTCCGCGCTGTCGGCCCCTCTTCAGGCATCGTCAAAGCGGTAACCCACCCCATAGACCGAGCTGATACCGGCCTCGCCGGTGCCGGCCTGCTCCAGCTTGCGGCGCATGTTTTTGATGTGGCTGTCAATGGCGCGGTCGCTGACGTCGCGCAGGTCTTCGTGCACGGTGTCCAGCAGCCGGGCCCGGGCAAACACCTGGCCCGGGCGTGACATCAGCTGGCGCATCAACCGAAACTCAAGCGGTGTCAGCGGCAGCGGCTGGCCGCGCCAGCTGATCTGCTGGCGGGCCTCATCGACGGCAAAGGACGCTGGGACCGGTTTGGCCAGCGCGCCTTCGCTGCGTCGCAGCAGAGCCTTGATGCGGGCCACCACCTCGCGCGGGCTGAAAGGTTTGCACACATAGTCGTCGGCACCGGTGTCCAAGCCCAGCAGGCGGTCGATCTCATCCACCCGGGCGGTCACCATCATGATGGGCACGGTGGAGAAGGCGCGAACCGCCGCACAGACCGCCACGCCATCCAGGCCGGGCAGCATCAGGTCCAGCACAATCAGGGCCGGTGCCTGCTGGCGAACCCGGGCGACAGCCTCATTACCGTCGCCGCACACCTCACTGGCAAAACCATGCATGAGCAGGTAGTTGGCCAGCATATCGGCGATCTTGACGTCGTCTTCCACGATCAGGATGTGGCGCTTGGCGGGCTGCGGGCTGATGGGCTGTAGCGTCATAGGCTGTGGTGTCAGGGTTGGCGCGGCCGGCGGTCCAGCGCTTGCGGAGGCTGCAAGGGCAGGCTGACCTGTATCGCCAGGCCGCCAAGGCGGCTGGCGCTGGCCGCCACCGTGCCGTGGTGGGCCTGGGCAATGGCACGCACAATCGACAGGCCCAGGCCACTGCCGTGTTGGCCGGTGCGGGTGCGGGCACTGTCCGCCCGAAACAGCGGATCGAACAACTGGCCCAGTTGTGCTGCTGCCACTCCCGGTGCACTGTCCTCCACCGTCAGCTGCAGGGTGTCCCCCAGGGTTCGCCAGTGCACGTGCACCTGGCCGGGTGCACGGGTGTAGCGCAGGCTGTTCTCCAGCAGGTTGGACAGCAACTGTTCGATCCTGCCGAAGTCCCACTGGGTGGGTATGGCGGTTATGGCGTGCGCATCTGGCTGAATGGCCAGCACCAGGCCGAGCTGTGCGGCGCGGGTCTCAAAACGCCGCGCCATGCGAGTCAGTTCGGTATGGGCATCGCCCGCCGCAAAGTGGCAGGGCAGTTGGCCCAGGTCGGCCACCGCCAGCGTGTGCAGGTCATCCACCAGTCGGGTCAGTTGGGCCACCTCTTCGCGCAGGCTGGCCATCACTGCCGGTGTGGGTTGGCGCGCTCCGTCCTCAATCGATTCCATCTCGCCGCGCAGCACGGCCAGGGGGGTGCGCAGCTCGTGTGAAATTTGGGCAATCCAGTGACGGCGACTGTCTTCAAGCTTGGCCAGTGCCTCCTCCATGGCGTTCACGTCGGCCACCAGCTCATCAATCTCCACCGCGCCCGAGCGGATGGCGCCCGGGGTGCCCGGCACCGCAATCCGCACACCCTGCTCGCCGCGCGCGATGCGGTGGGTGGCCAGTTGCAGTTGGCGCAGCGGGCGGCTCCAGCGCCTCGCCACCCACCAGCCCGCCAGCAGGGCTATGGCAATGGTGCTGAAGGCGGTGATCAGCATGCCAGTAGTCTGGCGCTGCAAAAAGCGGGCATCAATGCCTTCCGGTTCTCGCTCGGCAACGAGCTCGACAAAGGCCACGTCTGCGCCATTCACTTGGACGGCTCGGACCGTTCGGGCCAGGTGTGGCGGCTGCCGCCGTCCGGCCAACCAGTCGCCTCGCACATCAAGGACCACAATGCGGTCGGCAATGTTGCCGGCCTCGGAGGGGCGTCGGTGCGGCGGGCGGCGTCGGTGCGGAGGCTCGCCGCGCTCGTCGGTAGTCTCCTCCTGCCTGCCAGTGCGCGGCTGAATCGGCCGGCCGATCAGTTCGTCCATCAGGTCGCGTTGGGCATTGCGGTTGCCGCGCAGCCAATCCATGCTCGGGTCTGCCGCAGCACGGCGTTCCAGCAGTTGTATGAAGCGCGTCAATTGCTCCTCGTCGCGCTGGCGCAGGTAGTCGCCAAAACCACTGCGAAGGCTCCACAGGCTCACGCCCCCAACCGCAAGCACCGCCAGGACCACGGCAGCTGTCAGCAGCAGTGAGAGTTGATGGGCGATTCTCAGGCGCATAACAAAGCCTTGTAGTGGCAGGAGAGGTCCCGAGCCGCCGGCCTTGCTAGCCGGGCCAGCTCACCAGAATTTCCAGAAGCTCTTCTTGCTCGCGGCTGGTTTTTCGTACTTGGGCCACGCCACCACATTTTCCCCAGCGACAAGGGCTTTCTTGCGCACATAGTCCATGGCGGCTTCGACCAATTTGTAATTCAAGGGCATCGGGCAGTTTCACAGCGTTAACATATCCAGTGCGATGGTACCGCCGCTCCGTGACAGCAACGGGCACCAAAAGCCCGGTAAATCTGCCCTTAAGGCGCGACTGGGGCATCGCTTAAGGTGTGCAAAAAGGCCACGATGTCGGCGATCTCCGCGTCGGTCAGCGCCGGTCCGGCGCTGACTGGGCGGTTGAATGGTGCTTTCACCACCTCGATGTTGCCCAAGTACTGCGCTGGCAGATCGTTGCTGACCGCCTGGCCGTACCAACGAATGGGATCGCTGTTACGCGTCGAGTAAAAACGCACGACCTCAGTCAGGCTATTGAAAAAGCCGTTGTGCATGAAGGCAGGCCGTTCAGCCACGTTGCGCAGGGTGGGCATGCGAAATTGGCCACAGACCTTACTGATCGTGAAACCTGGCGCCACATTGCTCGGCAGGGCGGGTGGCGTGCGGTCTGGTCCGCACAGCCCGAGGTCGTAAAACACCGGGTCGGCATTCTTCGGGATCGCCGGGTTACGCGGTATGCCGGTGGCGTAATAGGTGAACTCCGAAAAAGGCGAGTCCTCGGGTTTGCCGCTGGTCGGGTTCATCAGGTGGCAGCCGGCGCAGTTACCCTTGGTCGGCTCCATGAACAGGGCCATGCCGCGCGTCTCGGTCGGGCTCAGCGTGGCCTGACCCCGAACCATCGAGCCGTATTTTGAGCTGAAAGGCTGCAGCCGGGCCCGCTCAAAAGCGGCAATAGCTACCCCGATCGAGGTGAAGGCGGCATCGGTATTGGCAAAGATGTCGGCGCCAAACACCTGCCTGAACTGCGTCGCGTAGCGCGATCGGGCGATCTTGTCGACCACGCTCCTACGGTTAGGGTTGTTCATCTCCAGCGGGTTGAGAAGGGGCCCAAGCGCCTGCAACTCGGCTGAGTCGCCACGGCCGTCCCAGAACAGACCCCCCACGGCCTCGGTGACACCGTCCGTGGTGACAAAGCTCAGCGGCGCCGGGATCAAGCCCAGGTAGCTGTTGGTCATGGCATTGCGGGAGCCGATCGAACCGGGCATGCTGCCCACTGCCACGCCGTTTCGGCCGCCGTGGTTGCCGGCAAAACCCATCGTGGCCTGGTGGCAGGCCGCGCAGGGGGTGCCACGCGGCTCCGACAGGTTGGCGTCGGTGAAGATCTGCTGGCCCAGGTCAACGCGGGCATTGGTCGCCGCCAGCGCGATGGCCACTGGGTCGGCCGGCGGGGCCGTGGCGCCGCCGCCGCAGCCACTCAGCCACAGGGTCAGGCTCAGCAGCAGGGTCAGAGAAAACAGCCGCTCGCCGGCTTGGCGGAGCAGGGTCGTTGACATGGTTTCGGGCATGGAAGTCTCCGGTTGATCCGCGGCTCGGTGAGCCGCGGATGACGCACTGTGCCGGTCAACTGTGGAGCAAATATGGAGGGCCGGCCTTTTGCGGCCCGGCCCAGCGCAGTGCGCTCAGACGGGCTGTGGCAGCACCGGCGGCGCCCAATTAGAAAACCCCGTGGCCATTTCGTAGGCGTGGCCAATGCGGTACAGCAGGCCTTCGGCAAAAGGCCTGCCGATCAGCTGGAAGCCGCAGGGCAGCCCATTGGCCGTGGCGCCACCAGGCAGTGTTAAAGCGGGAAGGCCCAGTACATTGACTGGCCGCATCAGCCGGGTGATCTCATTGAGGACGCGCTGCGTGCTGGCCCCGCCTGACACGTCCACTTCGGACAGGCGTGGCACTTGGATCGGCAGCACCGGCGCCAGTATCGCGTCGCACCGGCTGAAGACCTGGTGACAGAAGTCCCGCAGCAGTGGCCCGCGCAGCCGCTGGGCATTGCCATAGGCCTGGGCCGAGACGGCCAGTGTGCCCTGAATCCGGCCGCGGGTCTGGGCGGTGTACTGGTCGGGGCAGTCCCGCATCCAGGGGCCGTGGATGGCGAGCACATCAGCCCAGGTCAGCATCAGGCCGACAGCGTTGATGGCATCCATGTCTGGCATGTCGACCTCAACCACCGTCAGACCGCGTTCTGAGAGAACGGCAGTGGCTCGCGCCAGGCGGGCAGCAACTTCTGGCCCGATGTCCCGGTCGAAATAGCCTTTTGGAATGCCGATGCGCATGCCTTGCACGGGGCCTTGGAGCTGCTGCGTGTAGTCCGGTGCGGTGCCGGCGGCGGTGGACGGGTCGCGCGGGTCGTGACCCGCCAGCACCGACAGCAGCAAGGCGTTGTCAGCCACGGTGCGTGTCAGGGGGCCGACGGTGTCAAGTGACTGCGACAGCGGCATGGCACCGGCGCGCGACACCAGCCCGAAGGTGGTCTTCATGCCCACCAGCCCACACATCGCGGCCGGCAAGCGCACTGAACCAGCGGTGTCCGAGCCCAGCGCGCCGTACACCACCCGGGCCGCCACGGAGACGGCCGAGCCGCTGGACGAGCCGCCGGTGATGTAGTCGGGGTTCCAGGGGTTGCGCGCATCGCCCAAAAAGGCGTTCTGGCCGGTTGGGCCGTAGGCAAACTCGGTCATGTTCAGGGTGCCGATTTGCACTGCGCCGGCGGCGTCGAGGCGTTCCAGCACACTGGCGGTGCAGGGCGCGACCCAGTCCTGGCGCAGCTTGCTGCCGCAGCTTGACACCAAGCCTTGGCGGTAAAACATGTCCTTGTGCGCCAGAGGCACCCCATGCAGTGGGCCGCGGACCACGCCTCGGGCAAGATCCTGGTCACAGGCGCGCGCGGCCTCCAGGGCCGACGCCTCGTCCAGCCGGACGAACGCATTGAATTGCGGCTGTGCCGCCCGGGCGGCGGCAATGGCCGCCTGCGTCAGTGCCACCGAGCTCACCCGGCCTTCGCGCAGGGCCTGCGCCGCCTCGGTCAGGCTGGACGACAACCCGGCAAAGGTCGCCGGCGCCCGCTGACCGACCGGTTCGTTGGTGCCTCCGGCCTGTTCAGGCGCTCGGGTCTCCTGCAGGGCAGCGAACAGCGACAGGGTGTCGACATCGAAATCCAGCTTGGCCGCAGCCCGCTCGAAGGCTGCGTAGGCCGGCGCCGCCAGCTCGGCGATGTCTGTGGCGCGGCTTTCGGTAAGGGCCCAACCGATTCGCTCGGCCTGGCGCAAGATGTCGGCGGCTGTCACTGGGGCTTGCTTCATGGGGTGTTGGCCTGGCCATGACAGACAGGCCCCTGAACGATGAGGGACTTACTTATACCACTGCGTTCGACTGGCCGGGGATCCGTCGGTGGGCGGCGGCGCAGGGCCATAATCGTCGGCCATGGACAAGCTCAAGCAGCTCGAAACCTTCGTCTCAGTGGCCTCGCGGGGCAGCCTCACGGCAGCCGGCTTGGCTGAAGGGGTTGCGCCGGCCATCATGGGTCGTCGGCTTGACGCCTTGGAGGAGCGACTGGGTGTCAAGCTGCTGGTACGCACCACACGGCGCATCACGCTCACCCACGAGGGCAGTGCCTTTTTGGAAGACTGCCAGCGCCTGCTGGCCGATCTTGCCACTGCCGAAGGCAGCGTGTCGGCTGGCGGCGTCAAGGCCAGTGGTCACCTGCGCATCACGGCGCCCGCCGGGTTTGGCCGCAGGCACGTGGCGCCGTTGGTGCCACGTTTTCGCGAGCTGCACCCCGAG
>JBIKZZ010000081.1:0-10980 GCA_044354435.1 Rhodoferax sp.
CCCGATTGCACACATGGTCTGGTTCTGGATGGGCCCCGACGCCTACACCGCCAAGGACGTGGTTGACGCCATGAACGCCAAGGCCGGCTACCTCTGGCAAACCGGCGCACTGGACTTTGCTGGTGGCACGGTGGTGCACATCAACGCCGCTGTGGCAGGCTTGGTGGGCGCCTACATGGTCGGTAAGCGTATCGGCTACGGCAAGGAAGCCATGGCGCCGCACAGCCTGACATTGACCATGGTCGGTGCCTCGCTGCTGTGGGTGGGCTGGTTCGGTTTCAACGCTGGCTCCGCCCTTGAAGCCAATGGCTTCGCCGCCCTGGCCTTTATCAACACCTTGGGCGCCACGGCGGCGGCCGTGTTGGCCTGGTGCGTGGGCGAGGCGCTGATGCGCGGCAAGGCCTCCATGCTGGGTGCCGCCTCGGGTGCCGTGGCAGGCTTGGTGGCGGTCACTCCAGCCGCTGGCAACGTTGGCATCGGCGGTGCGCTGGTGATCGGTGCAGTCGCCGGTTTTGCCTGCTTGTGGGGTGTCAGTGCGCTCAAGAAAATGCTGGGGGCAGATGACTCGCTCGACGTGTTCGGCGTGCATGGCGTAGGCGGTATTGTGGGTGCCCTGCTGACTGGCGTGTTCAACTCGCCAGCCCTGGGCGGCCCGGGCTACGTGGCCGACTGGGTCACGGCTGGCATGGTGACCGCGGCGGACTACTCCATCGCCGCCCAGGTCTGGGTTCAGTTCAAGGCCGTGTTGGTCACCATCGTGTGGTCGGGCGTGGTCTCCTTCATCGCCTTCAAGCTGGTCGACATGACGATCGGCCTGCGCGTGAGCGAAGAAGACGAGCGTGAGGGCCTGGACATCAGCGCCCACGGCGAGACCGCCTACAACCGCTAAAACATTTTTTCTTGAGGGTTCACACCCGCCGGGGCGAAAGCTCTGGCGGGTTTTTTCTTTGGGCACGGCAAGGCGACAATAGACGCCAAGAATGGACAAGGCCACTATGACCGCCACACTCCAACTCAACTTCGCCTCACTGCGCTGCGACCTGGCCCCCGCGTTGGGCGGCAGCATTGCTGGCCTGTGGTTGGATGATGTTCCAGTACTGCGCTCGACCCCGGGCCCGGCGTTGCAGCAGGTGAGTGCGGCGGGCAGCTATCCGCTGCTACCCTTCTCCAACCGTATTGGCCATGCAGCTTTCAGTTGGGCGGGCCGCAGCCATGCCATGCTGCCGAACAACCCGGCCGAGCCCCATGCCATCCATGGCGTTGGCTGGCAGCGAACCTGGACCGTGCTGAAGGTCGACGAGAGGCAAGCAAACCTGGCCTATATCCACCGAGCCGATGCAGCCTGGCCATTCGCCTTTGCTGCCGAGCAGGTGTTTGAGCTTTCGGACCAGGGCCTCGCCCTGCACATGACACTGACCAACCAGTCGGAGGTGCCGATGCCGGCAGGCCTGGGCTGGCACCCCTACTTCGTCAAGCGCCCCGGCAGCTACCTGCGCTTTGCCGCTGCTGGTCGCTGGGAGATGGGCGCCGACAAGCTCCCCACACACCGCCTACCGACCCCGGGTCTGGACACCGACTGCACGGCGCTTGACGTGGACCACTGCTTTGACGGCTGGGCCGGCGACGTGCAGTTACAAGACGAGCTGCTGCGTATCCGCATCCGCTCCAACCTGCAACGGCTGGTGGTGTTCACCAACCCGACGCGGGATTTTGTGGCGATCGAGCCGGTCAGCCATGTCAATAATGCCTTGCAACTGATGCAATCAACGGACATAAGCGCACACGCACTCGGCCTGACCGTGTTACAGCCCGGCGAATCAATGTCAGCCCACATGCACATCCAAATGGAGCACCAACCATGACCTGGCAAACACTCTCCACCACGCCCTGCGAGCTGGGCGAATCCCCTTTCTGGCACCCGCACGAGCAGATGTTGTACTGGGTCGATATCCCGGGCAAAAAAATCCAGCGAGCCAACGTCTACCTGGGCACGATCGAGACCTGGGACCTGCCCACTGAGCCTGGCTGCATTGCACCGGCAGCCAGCGGCGGCTTGGTGATAGCGCTGCGACAAGGTGTGTTCCGGGCCCACAGCTGGGGCGGGCCGCTGCAGCGCATCGCCACCATTAACTATGACCCGAGCCGAATGCGCGCTAACGATGGCAAATGTGACGCGTTGGGTCGCTTTTGGATCGGCACCATCGACGAAAGCCGCAGCGCCCATGATGCTGCGCTGTTCTGTCTGGACGGTCGTGGCGGTGGCACCCCCACACTGAGCCGAAAGGCCGGGCCGGCCACCACTGCCAACGGCCTGGCCTGGAGCCCGGACGGCCGCACACTCTACTGGGCTGACACGCCGGCCCATGTGGTCTGGGCCTGGGACGTGGAACCCGCCACCAACACCTTGAGCGCCCAGCGCACTTTTCATCAATTTCCGCCCAAGCCGGCCGACTGGCAGTTTGAGCAAACCGACTACCAAGGCAGGCCGGACGGGGCGGCGGCGGACGTTGACGGCAATTACTGGGTGGCGATGTTCGAGGGCGGGCGTCTGTGCCAATTTGCGGCAGACGGTCGGCTGCTGGCGGAGGTATCCACACCCTTGCAGTGCCCGACCATGCCCTGTTTTGGCGGCGACGACCTGCGTACCCTGTACCTCACCAGCGCGCACCACAACCGCAGCGCGGCTGAATTGCAGGCCTTTCCCCTATCCGGCTGTGTGATCTCAATGCGGGTTGAGGTACCAGGCCTGCCTGTGAATTTCTACACCGACTGAGCGTTACGCAGCAGTGTGCTGCAGCACCCGCCGCCAAGGCCGCAAAATCAGTCACACTGGCCGTGCAAAAAATTCAGTCGGGCTGAGCGGGCCTACCGCTAACATCGACGCCATGCAAGATATGGACACCGCCACCCGCCCGTTCGCCGATCAAATTTTGGCGGCGGCAGCCGCTGGCACGCCGCTACGAATCCGGGGCAGCGGCAGCAAAGACTTTTATGGTCAAGCCTTCCAGGGGCGGGTACTGGATATACGGCCCTTGGCCGGCATCAGCAGTTATGAACCCAGCGAGCTTGTGGTGACCGTGCGGGCCGGCACCCGGCTGACCGAGCTCGAAGCCGTGCTGGCCGAACAGGGGCAGGCCCTGGCCTTTGAGCCGCCGCACTTCGGCCACGACGCCACAGTGGGCGGCATGGTGGCGGCTGGCCTGAGCGGCCCGGCCCGCGCCAGTGTTGGCGCTGTGCGCGACTATGTGCTGGGTGTACGCCTGCTCAATGGCCGCGGCGAATTGCTCACCTTTGGCGGCCAGGTCATGAAAAACGTGGCCGGCTACGACGTTTCACGCCTGCTGGCCGGCAGCCTGGGCACCCTGGGTGTCATCACCGAGGTGTCGCTCAAGGTGCTGCCCACAGCGCCCGCCGAGGCCACCCTCATGTGCACTGGCGTGGCGCAAAGCACGGCCCTGGCCCTGCTCAATCGCTGGGGCGGCCAGCCGCTTCCGCTCAACGCGAGCTGCTGGGTGTTTGACACCACCGCCCAGCCAGCGCAAGACTGTTTTTTTGTGCGATTACGCGGAGCACTGGCGGCCGTAGAAGCCGCCTGCCCGCGTCTGGTAGCCGATGTGCAGGCCGCCGGCGGCAGCGCCACGCGGATGGACAACACCCAAGCAGGCCCAGACTGGGCCGCCTGCCGGGAGCAGACCCTGCCCTTCTTCTCGCCGCCGGCGCCCGAACTTTGCCTGTGGCGGCTGTCTGTGCCGCAAACCACCCCGGTGCTGGACCTGCCCTACCCGGTGTTCATCGAATGGCACGGCGGCTTGCGCTGGCTCTGGGCACCGGCCAGCGCGGCAGCCCGCCTTCGTGCTGCTGCAGCCTCCGCCGGTGGGCACGCCACGCTGTTCCGCACCAGCCAGGCCCATGGCGAGGCGGACCGGGCAGTGGAGGTGTTCACGCCCTTGTCAGCCGTGCAGCTGCGTATCCAGCAAGCATTGCTGCGCGAGTTTGACCCGCATGGCCTGTTCAACCCGGGGCGCCTGTTGCCCGCCGCCGCCACCGCCTGAGCCCGCCATGCAAACCCACCTCGCCCCCGAATACCAGAACACCCCCGACGGCCTGGCCGCCGAAGCGATTCTGCGCAAATGCGTGCACTGCGGCTTTTGCACCGCCACCTGCCCCACCTACCAGCTGCTGGGCGACGAGCTCGACGGGCCACGCGGCCGCATCTACCTGATGAAACAGGTGCTTGAAGGCGAGACCCCCACCCGCAAGACCCAGCTGCACCTGGACCGCTGCCTGACCTGCCGCAACTGTGAAAGCACCTGCCCCTCGGGGGTGGACTACGGCCACCTGGTGGACATCGGTCGCAAACTTGTCGATGCCAAGGTACCGCGCCCGGCGCCCGAGCGTGCGCTGCGCTGGGCCCTGAAAGAGGGTCTGCCCTCACCGCTGTTTGGCCCCGCCATGAAGCTGGGGCAGCTGGTGCGTCCTTTGCTGCCGGCCGCGCTCAAGGCCAAGGTGCCGGCGCCACAGGCCAGTGGCAGTTGGCCAAGCCGCAGCCACCCGAGCAAGGTCTTGCTGCTGGCCGGATGCGTGCAACCGGCCATGAGCCCCAACATCAACAGCGCCACCGCCCGCGTGCTAGACGCCATTGGCGTGCAGACCCTGGTGGCGCCCAAGGCCGGCTGCTGCGGTGCGGTCAAATTTCACCTGAACGACCAGGAGGGCGGCAAGGCGCAGATGCGCGCCACCATCGACGCCTGGTGGCCCCATGTTCAAGGGCAAGACGGCGCCGCCGGGGTTGAAGCCATCCTGATGAACGCCTCGGGTTGCGGTGTCACGGTCAAGGACTATGGCCATCTGCTGGCAGACGACCCGGCTTACGCGGCCAAAGCGGCGCGTATCAGTGCGCTAACCAAAGACCTGAGCGAATGGCTGCCCGAGATCAGCGCGCAACTGAAAGGGCGCGTCAAACCCGCAGCGCAGACCGTGGCCTTCCACCCGCCCTGCACGCTGCAACACGGCCAGCAACTGCGCGGCGGGGTGGAGCAGCACCTGAGCACTCTGGGCTTCCAGGTCAAGGTAACGGCCTGCGAGCCGCACCTATGCTGTGGCTCGGCCGGCACCTACTCGGTGCTGAACCCCGAGCTGGCCTACCAGCTGCGCGACCGCAAGCTCGGCCACCTGGGCCAAACCTTTGGCGCAGCCGCCACCGAGGTGATTGTGTCGGCCAACATTGGCTGCATCACCCACCTGCAAAGCGGCACGGCCACGCCAGTGCGGCACTGGGTGGAGCTGCTGGACCAAGCGCTGCAGCCGCCGTCGACTTCACTACAAAATTAATAGCTACAAACGACCAGCCGACAATGGCTAGAGCCTGTTTTCGTTCATATTTTTCTGGCAGAAAACTCGGGCCCGTGCCGTGCCTGACTGCCGGTTCAACGGTGGCCTAGCGGGCCCCTAACAGGGTCGGCAAGCCAGTCGCCAGCATGGGCAGCCAGGCAATGGCCAAGGTACCCAGAAAAATAGCCAGCAAGGCCGGCAAAACCGCAGCCGCCACATAGCGGACCGGCTTGTTGAACATGGCCGAGGCAAAGTAAATGTTCATGCCCGCGGGCGGGCAAAGAAAGCCCATCTCCATGGCCGCCAGAAAGATGATGCCGAAGTGGATCGGGTCGATGCCGTAGCTCATGGCCACCGGCAGCAACAGCGGCACCAGCACCACGATGGCGGCAAAGATCTCCATCAGTGCGCCCGCAAACAGCAAAAACACTGTGAGCGCCAGCAGAAACACCGCCTTGTTGGGGATCACGGCTTGCACCCATTCAATGGCCGCGTCCGGGATGCCCGCATCAATCAGGTAGTTGGTGAGCGCCAGCGCCATACCCAGGATCAGCAGCACACCGCCAATGATTTGCGCCGACTCGTTAAAGCAACGTTGCAACAGCTTGAGCGGCAACTCCCGGTGCGCCAAGGCCTGGGTCGCGATGGCATAGGCCACGGTCAGGGCGGCGCTCTCTGTAGGCGTGGCCAAGCCGCTGACCAGCGAACCCACTGCCACAACCGGCGCCAGCAGTTCCCACTTGGCGGCCCAGGCAGCGGCCCACGCAGCGGATGCAGAGGGTCTGGCCGCCGGGGCTGGTGCGGCTACTGGTGCGGCTAATGGTGTGGTGTCTGGCGCAGTACCTGGTACGACGCGTTTGAGGTAACCCCCGACCAGCACCAAAAAAATCACCATCACCACCGCCGGTACCAGGCCGGCCAAAAACATGGTGTTGATCGGCACACGGGCAATGATGGCGTACATGATCAGCGGCACCGAAGGTGCCAGCAACACCCCCAGGGCGCTGGCGCTGGTGACCAAGCTGATCCCCCGTCGCTCCGGGTAGCCGGCGCGGCCCAGCAGTGGCAGGAGCAGGCCACCCAGCGCCAGAATGGTGACACCGCTGCCCCCGGTAAAGGCGGTAAAGAAGGAGCAGAGCGCTGCAGTCGCCAGCACGGTGCCCGTCACACCACCGCCCAGTACTGCGACGAACAATTGGCCCAAACGCGCCGCCGCGCCGGTGCGAGCAAAAATCAGGCCGGCCAGCGTGAACAGGGGCAGGGCTGGCAGCGATGGGTTGACGGTGATCTGGTAGTGCGACAAGGCCACTGAGGCCAGCGGCAAGCCGTCTTGCCAAAAAAGCACCAATGCCAGGCCGCCCAGCATGGCAAAAATGGGCGCGCCGGCCAGCAAAGCGCCAAGCAACGCAAGCAGGCCGGGCCAAGCCATCAAGGACTCACCGTCAAAGCGCCAAGCAAAGCAAAAGCCTGCCACCGGGAGAGCCAGGCCGCACAGCACTTTGGGCAGCCAGGCCACGCCGCATCGTGCGCCCAACTTGACACCCAGAACACCGAAAGCCAGCGGCATGCTGAGCTGGACCACCCAGGCCGGCAAGCCGTAAGCCAGGTCACTGGATGCCAGCATTTCACTGGCGACAAAGCGCCAACTGGCCAGGGCCAACACCCCGCACACCAAGGCGGCAACACCGTCGGCAAAGTTACGCCTGACCGATCGCGGCCCGGTGTCTGCGCCGCCGGCTTGCCCCACCAGACTGGTCAGGTGCCCGTGCCGCTCTGCGGCCAGTGCCCCGAACATGGCCAGCACCAGACCCAGGTGTTGCACCAGCACAGGCGCATTCGGGATGCCGCCGCCCGCCAAGGGCCGCATCAGGATTTCCCACAGGGGAATCAGCACCATCAACAGCAGGGCTGCCGACGACAACAGCTCGTCAAAGCTGGCAACGCGCCTCAGGGCGCCGAGGTTCAAACGCAGCACGCCTATTGGCCCTTGCTGGTGCGGTAGGCCTTCAGGTGCGCAAAGACCTCGTCAAAGGTGTCTGCAGGCACCATGGCGCCACGTATCCGGGGGTACAGGGCTGTCGCGAAGGCCTGCCACTCGCGCATCTGCTCCGGGTTGGGCCGGTTGACCACCAGGCCGCGCTTTTTCATGGCATCAACCGCATCGTCGACTTCTTGCCGGGCCTTGGCGCGGATCTGGACACCAGCCTCCTCGCTGGTGGCACGCACCGCGGTCTGCACCTGTGGCGACATGTCATCCCAGGCTTTTTTACTGACCACCAGGGCCCCCACAATCGGCGCCCAATTGATGTCGAGCATGTGCGGGGCTGTGTTGTAAATCTGGGTGGCCAACGCAAAATAGGGCGTGGACGGCACCACGGTGATCATGCCGGTCTGGATGGCGGGCAGGATGTCGGTGGTTTCCAGCGGCACCGGGGTATAGCCCAGGTTTTTCATGATCGCCTGCTGGTCAGGCTCAGACCCCCAGGCAAAGAACTTCATTTTTTTATAGTCATCGGGGCGCAAGGCCGCCTCTTTGGAGAAAAATCGCACCCAGCCGGCGTCCCCCCAGGCCAGGACCACAAAGCCCTTGTCCAGGAACTTCTTCTCCATGCCGACGCGCATTTTCTCGCGCACGTAATCCAGCTCTTCCCAGCTCCTGAACAGCAGAGGCATGTTTTGCAAGGCCGCAATCGAGGGCTCGATCTCCCGCAGACCCACCACCGACATCAGGGCGCCCTGCAATTGCCCGATGCGCATGCGCCGCACCATTTCCGCCTCGCCGCCCTGACTGCCATCCGGGTACACCAGGTACTTGGCACCGCCCCCTTGGGCGACCCGCCAGCTTTCACCGATTGCCATCAGTTGGCGGTGGTAGAGCGAATTCTTGGGCACCAGGGTGCCTATACGCAGTTGCTTGTCGGCAGCTGATGCCAGGCCGGACTGGCCAGCCAGCAGGGCCAGCGCCAGGCAGAGCGCCGCAGACCACACCCGAGACAGCTGCCGCAACGGTAGACGCAATCGCAGGCGAAAAAATTGAAACATCATGATGGGTCCCGTCAAAACAAATCGTCGGCCGTAGCCAGCAGCCATTGGGCGCGCTCCCGCATCACCTCATTGGGCAGGTCTCGGTATTCGGCGCTCACCCTCAAGGCCTGTCGCAGCAGCGCCTCAAAGGCCGGCCGGTCGCCGGCCGTGAGTGCAATGGACTCGGCTTTGGCGACATAGGGGCCCGCGCTCTTGCCGGCGCCAGCGGCGATGGCTGCGTCAAAGTAAGTGCTGGCCAGTTGCGCTGAGCCGCCGGGACGTGCCGCTTCAAAACTTCCCATCAGGCTGCTCAGGTCGCCATTGGCGTGCTTGGGCGAGACGCGCCAGGCCAATTGCGCCAGGCGAAAAGCCACCGGCAAGTCGGCCACCACCTCCGGCAGGTCTTTGGACAGCGAGATGTGAGCCCCCCAGGACGCGGCAGCCCAATAGGCCACGCCCACCTGAGACGGCTGGAGTGTGGGCCAACGGCTGGCATCGGGCTGGCTCAGTGCCTTAAGGAAACCCGGTTGTTGTTGCTCCAAGGCAGCCATGGCGTGGCGATGGGCGCGCAGGTAGAGGCGCCTAGCCCGCTCGTTCAACGCTTGGGCTGCCTTGGCGTCTTTTGACTCCAGCCGCTCGGCCTCAAAGGCGACGAAGGCGAAGGCGTATTGGGTGAAGCCGCCCGCCACGGCCTCGGCCAAGGCCAGGTTGCCAGGGGCCTCACGCAGCAGCCCTTCGGACAACTTGAGGTAGAAACTGCTGGCCTCACGCGCCAGGCCCAGATCGTCCTCCGCAGCCCCGCCCTGTCGGGCGAGTTCAGTGGCGACACTTTGAATAATCAGGTGCCTGGGTGAGCAGCCGGCCAGGCACCAAACCAGCGCACTGACACCCAACAAACGGACCAAAGTCAAAAATCCAGCAGTCTTTGTCACTAGGGCTCCAACAGACGTTTTCAAAAAAGGCTGCACCGCGCGCAGCACCTCAGAAACCAGTCTCCAATTAGGAAGAATTTACGTCCGGGGTGTGAAAATTCGATGACAAACAGCGCTCACTCACTCTCAACGGATTACTATAAAATCCATAGCTAGAAACGCCCGGCTATCAAGGGCTGGAGCCTGTTTTTGTTATGAATCTACCGACCGCCCTTGAGAACCTGAACGTGCTGGCGCAGCACACACTGCCACCACCCGAACGCCTGCACCAGGACGTCCCGCTCAGCCAGCGGGCCAGTGGCACCGTACGCCAGGCCCGGGCAGCATTGAGCCGCATCCTGCAGGGAGAAGACCCGCGTTTGCTGGTGGTGGTCGGGCCCTGCTCGATCCACGACATCCCCTCGGCCATGGACTACGCAGGGCGCCTCAAGGCTCTGGCCGACGAACTGTCAGACCAGCTGCTGCTGGTGATGCGGGTGTATTTCGAGAAGCCACGCACCACAGTGGGCTGGAAAGGTTTGATCAACGACCCCCGCATGGACGACTCCTTTCACATTGAGGAGGGCCTTTATTTGGCCCGCCGGCTGCTGGTGGCGCTGAACGACATGGGGCTGCCCTGCGGCACAGAGGCGCTTGACCCAATCACCCCGCAGTACCTCGGCGACCTGATCGCCTGGAGCGCCATTGGCGCGCGCACCACCGAAAGCCAAACCCACCGCGAGATGGCCAGTGGCCTGTCGTCACCGGTCGGCTTCAAGAATGGCACCGACGGCGACCTGGACGTGGCGCTCAACGCCATGCTGTCGGCCGCGCAGCCGCACGCCTTTCTGGGCATCAACAGCGCCGGCCAGGTGGCGGTCACACATACCCGCGGCAACCCGCTGGGCCATCTGATTCTGCGTGGTGGCGCCGTGCCCAACTACGACTCGGTAGCGGTGGCCCAGGCAGTCAGCGCGCTGCAGGCAGCGGGCCTGCCGGGCAACATCGTGGTGGACTGCAGCCACGGCAATTCGCGCAAAAACCATGGGCTGCAGCCGCTGGTGCTGCGCGACGTGGTGCACCAGGTGGCCGATGGCAACCACGCCATCAAGGGTGTGATGCTGGAGTCTCACCTGTTCGAGGGCAACCAGAAACTGGGCCGCGTGCAAGACCTGCGCTACGGCGTCTCGATCACCGACGCCTGCATGGGCTGGGACAGCACCGCCGACAGCCTGCGCCAGGCGGCGGCGTTGTTGCGCCAGTCCCGGCGTTAAGGAAGCACTGGCGGGCGCGGCTTTAGGCCGCCAGCGCCGCCTCGATGTCCTTGGCCAAGCTGGCCGGGGTGTCGGTCGGGGCATAGCGCTTGAGCACTTGGCCGTCCTTGCCCACCAGGAACTTGGTGAAATTCCATTTGATCGCCTTGGTGCCCAGCAGGCCGGGTGCTTCGGCGCACAGCCATTGGTACAGCGGGACGGCCGAAGCACCGTTGACGTCGACCTTGGCCATCATCGGGAAGCTGACGCCGTAGTTGAGTTGGCAGAATTCGGCGATTTTGTCGTTGCTGCCCGGGTCTTGGCCACCAAACTGGTTGCAGGGGAAGCCCAGCACCGCCAAGCCGCGCTCCCCATAGGTCTTGTACAGCGCCTCCAGCCCGGCGAACTGCGGTGTGAAGCCGCAGGCGCTGGCGGTGTTGACGATCAGCATCACCTGGCCT
>JBIKZZ010000082.1:0-10972 GCA_044354435.1 Rhodoferax sp.
TTTTTAAGTATTCAGCAGATAAGTGCGCTGAAGTACCGTTTCCACCAGAGGCAAAGGTGTACTTACCCGGGTCTTTTTTGGCAAGTGCGACAAATTCAGCCAAATTAATTGCGGGCATCGAAGGGTCTATTACACAAACATTCGGTGCTTTATTAATCAAAAATACAGGTTCAAAGTCTTTGACTGGGTCATAGGCCAGCTTGTCATAAACAGCAGTGTTAATGGCATGGGAGCCCGCATTTCCAACGAGAAAGTTATAGCCATCCGGCTTGGCTGCTTTCCCCGCCATACTGCCAATGATGCCGCCAGCCCCTGTCTTGTTTTCAATGATAAAACTCTGGCCCAACTTCTCTTGCAGCTTCTGGCCGATTACCCGAGCTGCACTGTCACCTCCATCGCCCGGGGCGGATGGAACAATGACCTGCACGGCTCGGCTCGGCCAAGCTTGCGCTAGTGCAGTTAGGCAGAGGCTACTTGCAACAAAAAAGAATAAGAGTCGTTTCATAAATTGCTTTTTCAGATCAAAAAACTTTTTCTGCATTAGCTCCAGCCAGCCACCATGAAGCCGCCACCGCCTACGTTCAGGTGAGCACCCGTGACCAACGATGCCTTGTCCGAAAGTAGCCAACTGATCGCCTGCGCAACTTCATTAGGGCGACCTAAGCGCTGCATCGGGATCGACGCGGTGATGCGTTCCCGCGCCGACGGATCGCGGGCAGCAGCCGCGATCATGTCAGTCTCGATGACGCCAGGTCGCACCACGTTCACGCGAATACCTTCGGCTGCTACTTCACGTGCAAATCCTGTCGTGAAAGCATCTACTGCGGCCTTGCTAGCCGCATAGACGCTAGAGCCAGGCCGCCCGCCAATTGTTGCGGCCATTGACGAAACATTGACTATTGCGCCGCCGTGGCCACCATGCAGGGCCGACATCCGGCGGGCCGCCTCCCGGCAGCAAAGCATGAGACCAAGCACGTTCACTGAAAGCATTCGTTCGATCTTATGGCCCTCCAATTCATCGACACGCGACTTGCCGCCGATGCCGGCTGAGTTGACCAAGCCCGTGATCGAGCCCAGGGCCGCTTCGCTTTCCCGGAAGACGCGTTCGACATCGGCCTCCACAGCCATGTCGCCCTGGAACACGGCGCCAACCCGGCCCAGCGCCGCAATTTCTGATTTCAGGCTTTCTGTGCGCTTTGGATCGTAAGTGCGGCCCACCAACGAAACATCATGGCCGTTGGCTGCCAGGACCAGCGCCGTGGCATAGCCGATTCCCCGCGTACCGCCGGTGATCAAGCAGTGGCTCATGACGGCCAAGCGGGTTCGCGGCGCATGATCGTGTCGGTCGCCATATGCTGATTTATCAGCCTGCATGATCTGTTTGACATACCGCTATTGTTCCTTAATGCCGCTCGATTCGATGAGTTTACGCATCGAGATTTCATCCGCCTGCAGAGCCTTTTCGAACGCCGGGCCACCAAGATAGTTGGTCGATTGGTTCATTTGAATCAGCGCTGCCTTGAAGGCAGCGCTTGCGGCAATCTTGGCACAAACGCCGCCAAGCTTAATGGTCACGGCGGTCGGGGTAGCTGCTGGTACGAACAGGCCGACTAAGGTATCAGCCATCACGTCTACCCCTTCTTCCCGCGCTGTGGGAATATCTGGCAGTGCCACAGCACGAACATCCGAGAACACAGCCAAGATCTTGAAGGCGGCTCGGTTAGCTATGTCCAGAGGAACCACGGCCGCATCCACCGTACCGGACAAGACTCCGCTAGCCGACAGGGGTGCGCCGCGGAAAGGGACCCCGGTCCATTTTGTTTTTGTGGCATCAATGAGCCCTAACATCGCGAAGTGTGGCGCCGTACCGATCCCGCCAAAACCGTAACTGAGCGGCGCTGAACTCTGCCGCGCGGCCCCGACCAAGGCTTTAAGTGTCGGATATGGGCTGTCCTTTTTCACGATGAGTGCGAAAGTGTAGGTCGACAATTGGCAAATTGGCGTGAAGTCCTTCAAACGATAAGAAGCGTTGGCACTCAAGCTGGGTTGAATCGTTAAGGGTCCGTTGGGAAAAACGCCCAAGGTGTAGCCGTTCGGGGTGCTTGTGGCCAGCGCCTTGCTTCCTATCATGCCGGATGCACCATCGCGATTAGTGACGACGACAGCTTGCCCTAGCTCAACCGATGCGGCCTGCCCGAATTGACGAGCGATGCCGTCCACGGCGCCGCCGGGGGGGAAGGGTACGATGATTTGAATTGACCGCTCAGGCCATTCGGCGTTGGCTGCGGGTGGCCCCAGGGTCAGCAAAGCCAGCACTATCAGCCAGGGATGCCAAGTCCGGACCAGGTTTCCAAGGGAACTATAAGTGGCGGTTGGTCGCAAATTCAACTGTTTTCTAAGTGGGGTATCAATCATTTAATGATCATTCATTAGGTTAATCATCCAAATCGTGAGCCACTAATTCTCTATAATTGATCATATCTTACCCGAGATAAGTGACGGATCGGGTTGACCCCGCCCTGACCCCTGGAGTTCATACCATGGTCCCCAACCACTTCAAGCACCGCCTCTCGAACCCTGGCGCAGCCCTCGGCACATGGCTCATGTCGGTCTCAGCCACCTGTGCTGAAGCCGTCGGTTGGACGGGCCTGGATTTCGTCGTTGTCGACATGGAGCATGTCCCACTGGACCTCTCGCAGATGGTGGACCTGCTGCGCGCCCTCGCCTCTACGCCAGTGGGTGTGGTCACGCGGGTGCCATGGAACGAGCCGGTGATCGTCAAGCGTGTGCTCGACGCCGGTGCACAGACGTTAATGTTCCCCATGGTGCAGACCGTTGAGGAAGCACGCGCAGCAGTATCGGCCACCAGGTACCCACCGCACGGCATTCGGGGCGTGGCCGCTGTGCACCGCGCCAGCCGCTTTGGTGCCGTACCCGACTACCTTCGCAGCAGCGGGCCGGAGCTGGAAGTCATTGTGCAGGTTGAGACGCCCCAGGCGTGGGAGCGCATGGCGGACATAGCCAGCGTTGATGGCGTGGACGCGGTATTCATCGGCCCTAGTGACCTGTCAGCCAACATGGGGCATCTTGGTAATCTTGCGCATCCAGACGTGCAGGACCGCGTGATGCGCGCGCCCGCGACCATCCATGCCCAGGGTCGCAAAGCCGGGGTACTGGTGCCCACCATGGACCTAGCTCGCCAATGCGCGGCACAGGGCTACGATTTCGTGGCGATCGGATCCGATCTGTCAGCAATGCTAGCCGGCGTGCGAGGACACGTTCAGGCCTGGGGCGCCAAGGACTCGGCACTGCCAATGGCCTCTGCAATCGCCCCGACAGGGTCAGCCTACTGATTGGCGCGCCTATTTAAAAAGCGGATGTTTTCGAAGTGGGCTTAGCGCGCCACAAAGTCTTGCACGATATCGCCAAAAGTGCCCGGCTGCTCCAGTTGTGGCATGTGCGCCAGCGGCAGTTCGATGCAATGGGCCCCTGGGATTTTTGCCGCGATCTCTCTGCCCAACTCGGGTGGCGTCGACGGATCGAAACGCCCGGTGATGACCAACGTAGGCACGTCGATACTGCTCAGTGCTTCGCGCAGGTCCATGTCACGAAGCGCCGCTGCACACCCCAGGTAGCCGTCGGGGTCAACTTGAAGAAAGGTGCTGCGGGCGCGGGCGATGGTCGCGCCACCATGGGTCTGAAAGGCCGGTGTGAACCAACGTTGCATCGTGGTGTCCACCTGCGTCGACAAGCCTGATGCTCGTACCGCGTCTACACGGTCGGCCCAGACCTGCGCAGGCAGCTTGGCTGCCGTATTGGACAGCACCAAGCGATTCAGGCGGTGGCCAGCGTGCTGTGCAAGCCACATACCGATCATGCCGCCAATCGATACCCCCACAAAGTGGAAGCGCGCCGCACCGGCAGCATCGGCGACTGCCAGCGCATCACGCGCCAGAAGCTCTATCGAGTAATCCACACCGCGGGCAGACGCTTCAAGCGCAGATGCACCATGACCACGGGCGTCAAAGCGAATCACCCTAAAACGCTCGCTCAGAGCGGTCGCGACCGGGTCCCAGGACCCAATGTCGGACCCCAGCGAATTGCCCATGACCAAGACGGGCAGACTGGCATCCCCATCCTCCTGCCAGGCAATCCGGGCGCCGGCGTGTCCCACGAAGCGCAACTGTTCGCGCGACTTGGGCATATTCATTCTCCCTTGATATTTGCCGCCTTGATCACCACCGCGTTTCGCACCAACTCCTTGCGCAGGAACTCGGCATAGTCCGCCCCTGAGCCCTTGCCAATCGTGGCGGCCTGTTCTTCAAAGGGCTTGCGCACTTCTGGCGAAGACAACACGGCATTGAGCTCCCTGTTCAGCCTCTCGACGATGGCCGGAGACGTTTTGCCGGGCACGAACAGCCCGATCGACGTGGTGACGTAGTAGCCCTTGAGTTCCGGCGAATCCGAAAGCGGAGGGATCTCGGGGCTGGCCGTGAGGCGTTCGTTTACCGTGAGGCCCAAGGCCTTGATCTTGCCTCCCTTGATGTGGGGCAGTCCCGTGGAAGGCACAAGGAGGGCCAGTTCAATCTGGTTTCCGATGAGGTCACTGACGATTTGCGGCGTCGACTTGTAGGGAACGTGAACAATGTTGATGCCAGCCTGTTGAAGCAATGCCTCCATGGCGACGTGCAGCAGGTTGCCTACACCGGGGCTGGCATAGTTGAGCTTGCCAGGGTTGGCGCGTGCGTAGCGCAACAGTTCAGCGAAATTGTTGACCGGGAGCCCTGGGCTGGCTACAAGAATCAAGGGCGTGATGTTGATCAGGCCGACAGGCACCAGGTCCTTGAGCGGGTCGTACTTGACGGCGTCCGGCGTGACCAAGGGCGCGATGACGATGGTGCTGTCGGGTGCCACCAGCAGTGTGTAGCCATCGGGCGCAGCGCGCGCTACCTTGGCGGTACCCACGACGCCGCCCGCGCCGGCGACGTTATCAATGACCATCGACTGGCCCAGTCGCTCGCCCAGTTTGTTGACCACCATTCGTGCGGCATAGTCCACAGCCCCTCCGGCCGCAAATGGAACCACCACTGACATAGGCTTTGCCGCTGGCCAGGCCGCTGGGGTCTGGGCCTGGGCGAGGGTAGTCAGCGTGCTGCAGGTCAAGACGACGCACAGATTGAGAAGTAGCTTGCGCATGATAAAAGGTCCTTAAAGGTTAAAGGATGGAAAAACTGGTCCGCTGAATCACACCAAATGCTAGTCGCCTTCAAGGGAGACGGGTAAGGTGGACCCTTGTTGGTCATCGATACTGCAATTTTTAAGCCAACCGGGGCGCTGGCCATGGAAGCCCCCGCGCAGAGCCTGACCGCATTTGCAGCCACGGTGCTCGGGCAAATGGGCCACCGCCTCGATCAAAGCCTTCTCAATTCGGTCGTGCAAGCCGCCGGCGTAGTACTCGTCGTTCATGCTGCCTGGGCCGACGTGGATCACCGCCGGCGCCATGCCCGCACCATAGTTGATCACCGGCGCGATCGACGCAAAGCACATCTCGGCTTCGCGTGCCATTGTCACCTCTGGCACCATGGGTGTGCCGACGATGTCGGCGCCCTCGCGTTGCAAGGCGCGGATTTCGGCCGGTGTTTCAAATCGCGGCCCTTCGACACAGGCGAACACGCCTCGGTCCAGAACCCGGTCGGGCATGCCGGAGGTGGCTTTGAGCAGCGACAGTCGTACCTCTGGGCAGAAGGGCTCAGTCATGTCTACGCGGACCCAGCACTCGGCATCGTCAAACAGTGAAAGCGGGCGACCCTTGGTCCGGTCCAGAAAATCATGAGAGATGATGATGTCGCCCGGTCTTACCGCGGGGTTGACAGAGCCAATGGCATTTTGCGAAATGATTCGCTGGACTCCTAACTCTCGCAGTGCCCAGATGTTGGCGCGGTAGTTGATCTTGTGACTGGGGATGGTGAGCTTGGGGCCGTAGCGCAGCACGACAGCGGCCTCGCGCCCGCCAATGCGGCCCGTCAAGACAGAGGCCTTGCCCCAGGGGGTGGCCACCTGCTGCTCACGTCGATCCTCCAGCAAGCGCTGGGAGGCCGCGCTTGAGATGAGTCCGACGGGTGCTGGCTTTGCGTTCTGGGTCTTGGCATTCATGGAGACCTTGCTTTCTTAGGGAGAGTTTTTGGAAAGGGCTTGGCCGTGGCGTTGAATTTGGTCGCGAATCTGTTTTTCGTCGATCCGCGTGAAACGCCCTTGCTCGAAAATGGTTTCGCCGTGCACCATGACGGCATGAATGTGCTGGGGACCGGCCGCAAACACAAGGTCCGAGAGCACCCGTTCAGGCGTGAGACCCAGCGGGTGTTCCAGATCCAAAATCACGAGGTCTGCCTCTTTACCTGGCTCCAGGCTACCGATTTCCGACTGCCAGCCCAAAACCTGCGCACCTTCGCGCGTGGCCATGGCCAGCGCATCGCGGGCCGAGAGCGCATGGCCATCAAGCCAGTGGGCGCGTTGCAAGAGTACGGCGAACTTCATTTCCTGGAACAGGTTCTGTGCGTTGTTGCTGAGCATGCTGTCTGTGCCCAGACCCACGGGTACGCCGCGCGCGCGCAAGGCCATGACCGGTGCGATGCCACTGGCTAACTTGGCGTTGCTGATCGGGTTGTGAGAGACGGAGGCGCCGGTCTCAGCCAGTAACTCGATCTCGCCCTCGTCAAGCCACACGCCATGGGCCAGAATAGTTTGCGCGTCCAGCACGCCCAGGTGGTGCAAATGCTCGATGGGGCGACGACCGTAGCGGCTTTGCACGATCGCCACCTCCTCCTGGCTTTCCGCGGCGTGAATCACAAAGGGCAAGCCCAGGCGTTTGGCCGCCTGTTTAACCTCGACCAACAACTCTGGTGTGCAGCTGTAGGGGGAGTGCGCGCCCAGGTAGAAACGGCAACGGCCATCGCCACTTTGTTCGGCCATCGCCTGCTGGGTCTCTTCCAGAGCCAAGGGCCAATTGGGCCTGCCGTTCGGTCGCAAGGAAGGGGAGTTTGCGAGGGCCCCACCGAGTGAGCGCATACCCACTTCGGCTGCGACGGACCCAAACAAGCCAGCCCCATAACGGGTGCAGTCACAAGCGGTGGTCACACCACCCCGGACCATTTCCAGGACTGCCTGGTAGCAGCCCCACCGGTTGTCCTCTAGGGTTAGCGGGGAGGTGAATGGTGCCAGGGTCTGAGCCCACTGGAACAAATTGCCCGAATCGCAGCAACCACGATGCAGGCTGAGTCCGCCATGCGTGTGAGTATTGATCAGTCCCGGCATGACGACCCGGCCGCCAAGGTCAACGACGCGAGCCTGTGCCGCAGCTAAGCCCTGCGACTCCTCCCCAACCCAGCGCAGGCGGCCCTCTGAAATGAGCAGGGCACCCTGGGCGAAGCAGGTATGACGAGCATCACCCGTGTAGATAAAGGCATTACGCAATAAGGTATCCGTCACCCCCGCATTATTGGGCTCATTCAGGAGCCGAGCAACAGCTGCGCTAATCTAGCTATTATGTGGGATTCACATAACTGAAGCGTTTATGGAGATCAGAGAAATCGAGGCCTTTGTGCAGGTCGCCCTTCAAGGCAGCTTCACTCGCGCCGCCGATGTCTTGGGTACCAATCAACCTGCCCTGAGTCGGCTGGTTCGTTGCCTGGAAGCCAAACTGGCCCAGACCCTGCTGGTACGCAACGGGCGAGGGGCCACCCTGACCCAGGGCGGTGAAACTTTCCTAGTCCATTGCAAGGACATCCTCGAGCTGGTGCAGCGCGCCGAGCAGGCCATGCAAAATCTTGAGGGAAAAAACGGACAAAAATTTACGCTGGGGCTGGTGCCACACGTGGCGAAGTTCGCCATCGTTTCGCTGGTGCATCATTTGCGCCTGCAGTTTCCCGATGCCGCCATCACCGTCGTTGAGGGAACTTCGACGATGCTGCTGGAGTCGCTGCTGATCGATCGAATCGACGCGGCCATCATGTATGAGACGCCAGGCTCGGATCTGATCACTAAACGAAGTTTGCTCCAAGAAGAACTTTACTTTATCGGACCCGCCAGGCCGGGTGTGGTCGCTGCAGAAAGCATGCGATTCAAAGACATCTGCCGATACCCGCTCATCATCTCTAGCCGAATGCATGCGATCCGCGAACTTGTTGAGGCGCAGGCGAGTATGAGCCAAGTCAAACTCAATATCGCCCTGGAGGTTGACGCGGTGACCTCGGCACTTGACCTCGTGCAGGAGGGCTATGGCTACGCTTTGTTGCCGCTGAATGCCCTTAAGCGCGATGAGCGCAAGCGCAAACTGTCTGTCACGCGTATCACAGACCCCATGTTGCATTGCCGCTTGGTGATAGCCACCGCGCGGCAGCAGGGCGCGTCCACGTTCATTTGCAATGCGCTTGACGTGCTGGAGGAGCGCGTGGTGCCCATGTACGTGGCCTATGAGCAGGGCTTGAGCCGACGATTTGCGGGTGGCCGGAATTAGCCTTGGCCTTTGACCTCGACATTCACGCACTGCTTGGCGGCCGTTCCGGCCGCATGCCGGCCTGAGGCCAGATGGGCGAGAATCATGTGATGTCTTTACTCAACACAGGAAGTCCCACCATGTCTCTCCCCTCCAAAGTTGCCATCGTCACGGGTGCCGGTTCTGGCGTGGGCAAAGCCGCTGCCCTGGCTTTGTTGGGTGCGGGCTATCGCGTGGTGCTGGCCGGCCGCCGCGTGGCGCCTTTGCAGCAGGTGTTGGCTGAATCTGCGGCCCCCGGCAATGGCTTGGCAGTGCCGACCGATGTGTCTGACGAGGCCTCGGTGGCGCATCTGTTTGCCACCACCGTGGCCACCTATGGCCGGCTGGACGTGCTGTTCAACAATGCCGGCGTCAGTGCACCTGGCATCCCGCTGGAAGACCTGACGGTTGAGCAGTGGAAAACCGTGGTGGACATCAACCTGACCGGCATGTTTTTGTGCATCCGCCAGGCGTTTCGGGTCATGAAAGCCCAAACCCCCATGGGTGGGCGCATCATCAACAACGGCTCCATCTCAGCCACTACGCCGCGCCCCAACTCCATTGCCTATACCTCAACCAAACACGGCGTCAGCGGCCTGACCAAGACCGCCTCACTCGATGGGCGCAAGCACAACATCGCGGTCGGCCAGATCGACATTGGCAATGCCGCCACCGAGATGGCCGCGCGCATGGCCACCGGCATCCTGCAGGCCAATGGGCAGATCGCTGTCGAGCCGCTGATGGATGTGTCCATCGTCGGTCAGTCGGTGCTGTACATGGCCAGCCTGCCCCTGGAGGCCAATGTGATGTTCCACACCGTGATGGCCACCCAAATGCCGTTTGCTGGCCGGGGCTGACGTCAGCCCGCTGAGCGGGTTGAGTCCAAAGGCGAGTATTCAACTAAAACACGGTGCAGCGACCTGCGACGGGCAGCGGGCGCTTTGGTGAGGCCATGCAGCGGTGTTTTCCCTAGGGGATGACCGCGTTTCATCGCGCGAAACGGCACAGCGGCCAAGCGCTGGCAATTGCTGCCATCATTGGCTGTGAGAGGCACACTATGAAAAACGTTCACGATGTCATGGCTTGAAGCCCAGTCACCCTACACGCTCAGCGCGGCCGCTGAGAAGGTCCGTGGGGAGAACCTCTCGTGCGAGGCGTTGCGAGTAAGCGACCCCATAGCCGGCTCCTCGGGCCCTATCGACCTGGGCGTGCGGGGACGGTATCTGTTCGGTTTCGCCGCTGTGGCCGATTCGCACTTGGAGCCAGAGCCGCAGGGCCTGGCGATGCCACGCTCGAACGCCCGTAACCGCAGCGTGGTGGAATGGCTGGCGCCGCTGGCGCCGCGCTTTGTTCTGCACCTCGGCGACATCGTGCATCCAGTACCCGACGCGCCAGGGCACAACGCGACGCTCTTGCTGGCAGACCGCCTGTATGCAGGGCTGCGCGCTCCGGTGCTCTACACGCCCGGTAACCACGACATCGGCGACAAGCGCGATGAGACAGCCCCGGCCAGGGCCGTGACCGACGACTGGCTGTCTGATTACAGCCGGGTATTCGGCGCGCCTTACCGTGCTGAAACCTTTGGCGACTGTTTGGTGTTGCTGCTGAATTCACCGATTCTGGGCTCCGGGCTGGCCGTCGAAACGGCGCAGCGGCACTGGTTCGAACAGGCCTTGGCGCAGGCGCGCGGCAGGCGTATCTTCGTGGCTACCCACTATCCGCCCTACCTGGTGCACCCGGGCGAGCCGGCGAGTTACGACAACATGGCGCCTTCGGCGCGCGCCTGGTTACTGGAGCTGCTGCAACGCTACCGGGTAGAGGCGGTGTTCTGCGGCCATGTGCACAACGCGTTCTACAACAGGCTCGGCGAGACCGAACTCTACGCGCTGCCCTCGACGTCTTTCGTGCGCCGTGACTATAGCGAGCTGCACCGCAGTGCGCCGGGTGAAGGCGATGAGTTCGGACGCAACGATACGGGCAAGCTGGGCTTCTATTGGGTCGACGTCTACGAGCATGGCCACGTCGCGCGGATGGTCGAGACCAGCGGCGGCACCGGTGCGCTTGACCTCTGGATCCCGGGCCATCCGAAGGACCCTGGCGAAACGCCGCTCGGTGTGAGCCTGCGCCATTCGTGGTGCGAACTGATCGAGCTGCCGTACAACCCGCCGGTGGACGAATTCGCGCGGCGCGTGGTGCGCAATGACCACCCGGTACAGGCGCTCTGGAGCGCGGGGATTCGCGCGCTGCGGGCGCCCATTGGTGACCTGCTCGATGCGCGCGTACGTGCCCGCGTCGCGGACATGGTGGCGCTCGGCCACCGTTTCACTTTCTTCTCTGCCGGCTTACCGGAGCCCGAGCTGCTCGAAGCGCTGCAGCAGCACGCGGCGCTGTTGACGTACTGGGAGTGCGTGCTGCCGCTGCATGCCATGGACGAGTTAGCGC
>JBIKZZ010000083.1:0-10957 GCA_044354435.1 Rhodoferax sp.
GCCCTGCTGGTGTGTGGCATCACCCTGATGGCTTTTTTGGCTGCCACCAGCGGCTTGGTCATTTTTGACAGCCAGATCCTGGCGCAACGTTTTGTGGAGGGGGCCGACAACTTTCCCCTGCTGGCTGTGCCCTTCTTTCTGCTGGCCGGCGAGTTTATGAACGCGGGCGGCTTGAGCCGGCGCATTGTCAACCTGGCCATGGCCTGGGTGGGGCACTTTCGGGGTGGTCTGGGCTATGTGACGGTGATTGCCGCCGTCATCATGGCGTCGCTGTCAGGCTCGGCCGTGGCTGACACCGCCGCCCTGGCGGCCCTGCTGATCCCGATGATGCGGGCCGCCGGCTACGACGTGGGCCGTGCCTCGGGTCTGATCGCCTCGGGCGGCATCATCGCGCCGGTGATCCCGCCCTCCATCGGCATGATTATCTTTGGCGTGGCCGGCAATGTCTCGATCACCAAGTTGTTTCTGGCCGGCATCGTGCCCGGTCTGTTGATGGGCTTGGCCATCGGCCTGACTTGGTGGTGGTTGGCCAAGAAAGAAAACGTACTGCCCGGCCGCAAGGTGCCCCTGCCGGAGCGCCTTCGCATCACGGCGCAGGGTGGCTTTGCCGTGGCGCTCCCCGTGGTGATCATTGGCGGCATGAAGTTTGGCGTGTTCACCCCCACCGAGGCGGCGGTGGTGGCGGCAGTTTACAGCTTTGTGGTGGGCAAGTTCATCTATGGCGAGCTGAAATGGTCGGCGCTTTATGGCCTGCTGTTGGCTGCAGGAAAAACCACTGCTGTGGTGATGTTCCTGGTGGCTGCGGCCATGGTCAGCGCCTGGCTGATCACAGTGGCGAATATTCCGACCGAGGTGGCCGGCATGCTGGCGCCCTTCATGGGCAACAAGATGCTTCTGATGTTTATCATGATGGCGCTGATCATCGTGGTGGGCACCGCGCTGGACTTCACCCCGACCGTGCTGATTCTCACGCCGGTACTGATGCCGGTGGTGCTCAAGGCCGGCATTGACCCGGTGTACTTTGGCGTGCTGTTTATCATGAACAATGCTATTGGCCTCATCACCCCGCCGGTGGGCACCGTCCTGAACGTGGTGTGCGGCGTGGCGCGCATCAGCATGGACGATGCCTTCAAGGGCGTGCTGCCCTTCCTGTGCGCGCAGCTCGTCGTGCTATTTTTGCTGGTGATTTTCCCGGACATTGTGCTGGTGCCCTTGCACTGGCTGATGCGATGATTGACGATGATTTTTCAACCCTGTGTGTAACTCTGAAGGAGACAAAAATGTTCAAACGAAGAACCCTCACCTCGGCCCTGATGGCCGCCACCCTGCTGGTCGCAACTTCGGCGTTCGCCCAATTTGCTGAGCGCACCATCAAGTTCACCAACGGCGTTAACGAGGACCACCCCGTTGGCCTTGGCGTCAAGCGAATGCAAGAGGTGCTCAACGCCAAGACCGGTGGCAAGATCAAGATCAACGCCTTCTGGGGCGGCTCGGCCGGGGGTGACCTGCCGGCCACTCAGGCATTGCGTGCCGGTACCCAAGAGATGGTGTGCACCTCCAGCTCGCCGCTGGTCGGCATTGTGAAAGAGCTGGGCGCCTTTGACCTGCCCTTCCTGTTCGCCAACGAAAAAGAAGCCGATGCCGTGCTGGATGGCCCGGCTGGCGCCTACTTCAACAAGAAGCTCGAAGACGCCGGTGTGGTGAACCTGGCCTATTGGGAAAACGGCTTCCGTAATCTGACCAACAGCAAGCGGCCTGTAGCCAAGGCCGAAGACTTTGACGGCGTCAAGGTGCGGGTGATGCAGAACAACATCTTCCTTGACACCTTCAAGACCCTGGGATCCAACGCTGTGCCTATGGCCTTTGGCGAAGTGTTCACCGCACTGGAAACCAAAACCATTGACGGCCAGGAGAACCCCTTCGTCACGATTGAGACTTCCAAACTTAATGAGGTGCAGAAGTACCTGAGCGTGACCCGCCACGCTTACACCCCGTTCCTGGTGCTGTACAGCAAAAAGCTGTGGGACCAGCTCAACGCCCAGGAACAGGCCGTGCTGCGTGAAGCGGCCATGGAAGGTCAGAAAGTGCAGCGTGCGGCCAACCGCAGCCTCAACGAAAAATCGCTGAGTTCACTCAAGACCAAGGGCATGGTGGTCAATGAAGTGGCGCCTGCTGAGCAGCTGCGCATGTTCCAGAAGGTCAAGCCGGTCTATGACCGTAATATCCCGACGATTGGTGGCGAAGCGGTCAACATGGTGCTTGATGGGCTGAAGAAGGCGCGTGGCGGCTGACCCCCAGCTTCGTCAGAACCGGCCGCAGGTGGCAACGCCTGCGGTTTTTTTTGGAGTATGAATTGAAAATTACCAAAGTCGAAACATTGCGGCTCGACGAATTCCCCAACATCATGTGGGTACGCATCTACACCGACGAGGGTCTGGTCGGGCTGGGCGAAACCTTCATGGGTGCGCAGGCGGTAGAGGCCTATATCCATGAGTGGGCCGGCCCGAAGCTGCTGGGTAAAGACCCGCTGGCGATCGAATCTCGCAACCGGGAACTCACGGGCTACCTAGGCTGGCGTGGCTCCGGCGCCGAGACCCGTGGCAACTCAGCCATTGACATCGCGCTATGGGACATTTTTGGCAAGGCTGCCAATATGCCTTTGCACACTGCCCTGGGCGGCAAAAGCCGCGATGACATCCGCATCTACAACACCTGCGCCGGCTACCGGTATGTGCGTAACACCGTTAACCAGAGTACGTCTAACTGGGGCCTGGGCCAAAGTCAGGGGCCGTACGAAGACCTGGAGGGTTTTCTGCACCGCGCCGACGAGGTGGCCGAGTCCTTGCTGAGCGAGGGCATCACGGCGATGAAAATCTGGCCGTTTGACCCGGCGGCCGAGCGCAGCGATGGCCAGTACATCAGCAACGCCGACCTGGACCTGGCACTGGAGCCGTTTCGCAAGATCCGCTCAGCCGTTGGGGATCGTATGGACATCATGGTTGAGTTCCACAGCCTGTGGCGCCTGCCGATGGCGCAAAAGATCGCGCGCGCGCTCAAACCCTTTAACACCTTCTGGCATGAAGACGCGATCCGCATGGACAGCCTGGATCTGCTCAAGCAGTACGCTCGGGACTGCGAGGCCCTGATCTGCGCCAGCGAGACGCTGAGCTACAAATGGGCCTTCAAGGACTACCTGCAGACCGGTGTGGCCGGCGTGGTGATGCTTGACTTGAGCTGGTGCGGTGGCCTGAGCGAGGCGCGCAAAATTGCCGCCATGGCCGACGCCTGGCAATTACCCGTGGCCCCGCATGACTGCACCGGGCCAGTGGTCTGGACCGCCTCCAGCCATTTGTCGCTGCACGCACCCAACGCCCTGGTCCAGGAGAGCGTGCGTGCCTTCTACAGCGGCTGGTACAAGGAACTGGTGACTGATTTACCGGTGGTCAAGCAAGGCATGCTGAGCTTGAGCGACAAACCCGGACTCGGCTTGGAATTACTGCCTGACCTGCATCTGCGCTCGGATGCGACGCTGCGCGTCAGTCGTTGAGTTTGGCTTTCGTGGGCGGGACCGGTCGAACCACCTCCTGCGGCAGCAGGGTTTGCCGGCAGTGGCTGCAAGCCACCTGCCCCCTCGTGGTTTGACCGCAAGGGCTGTGGACCCACGTGATGGTGTCTGGGGCACTGCCCAGGGCCTGGCTCCAGGCGCTCAGGGTAAGCAAGTAGGGGAACAGCGCGGTCCCTGCCGGGGCTAACAGGTAGCGCGCGCGTCGCGCATCGTCCGGGTCGGGTTGCCTGCGCAGCACATCGAGCAGGCACAGACGCTGCAGGCGTTGGGCCAGCACCGCGCTGCTGATGGCCAGGGCCTGTGCAAACTCGTCGTAGCGGCTCAAGCCCAGCGTTGTCGCCGCCACCAGCAGCAGCGACCAGCGGTCGTCGATCACGGCCAAAATGTCACGCTCAAGCGGGGGCCCGCCTGTTGATGGCGGCTTACGCCAGCGCCTGTTGCGCTCGGACCGCAGTGCAACGGGCCTGGCGCTGGCTGCCAGGACCGGTTGCATCTTGTCCAGCGACAGGGGCTCGGTGCAGTGTGGGCACAGAAGCAAGGGCGTGCAGGCATGGCTGCAGCGCCGATGAACCAGCTTCTTTGGCATCAGTTGATGGGGGTCGCCCCAACGCCGATCCCAGAGCCAGCTGGTCAGTACATTGCCGTACAGGTTTTTTCCGAGTGGTGTGAGGCGGTACTCTTCGCGCACCGGTTGGGTCTGGTATTGGTGTCGGCGTAGCAGACCCATCTCGACCAGGTCGCGCAGGCGCAGGCTCAGGGTCTGGCGGGGGATATCCAGTGCCTGCTGGAACATCTCGAACTGCCGTGCACCTAAAAAGGCCGCGCGGATGATCGCGTTCGACCAGGGTTCGGTGATGCGGTCGATGGCTGCCGCCAGGTGGCTGCCCCGCAGGGCCGAGCCCCAGTCTTCAGCTGATGGCATAGGGCAGATAGCCAATGAACTGTGTTCGGGCTACTGGGTGTAAACGCCGCCGTCAACGATCAGCATTTCGCCATTGATAAAGCTGGCAGCCGGACCCAGCAGGAACAGGATAGGCCCAGTCATGTCCTGCGGCTCGGCCATGCGTTTCATCGGGACACGCTTGCCATACTTGTCGGCATCGATCCCGTCAAAGATCTGTTCGCGGCCAGTGCCGCCGGTTAGAAAGGCGGTGTTGGTCAGGCCAGGTGCAACCGCATTAACGCGAACGCGTGGCGCGTTCTCGCGGGCCAGGCCTTTGGTCAAGGCTACAACGCCGGCCTTGGCCGCCCCGTAATGGGTGTAACCCTTGACAACGTCGACGGCCATGGTGGACGCAACGCTGACCATGGCGCCATTGTCGGATCGGTGCAACATCGGCAAAGCTGCACGGGCACAGAGAAAATGGCAGCGCAGGTTGCCAGCGATGATCTCGTCAAACACGGACACCGACAAGTCGGCAATGGGCTGCCAGCCCTTGAAGAACCCGGCCAGATTGACAAAGCCGTCCAGCGCCGGCCAGTGCTGGCCCAGCGTTTCAAAGGCAGTCGCCACGCTGGCTTCGTCACTGCCGTCCATGGCAATAGAAAGCACCTGGGTGGGCGGCGGGTTTTGCGTCAGGGAACTGGGCAGGTCCAGCACCGCCACTGCCACGCCGGTGTCCAACAGAGCCTGCACCAGTGGGCGGCCCATGCCGCCGCAGCCTCCGACGACGGCCACCCGGGCGCCGGCTGGCGGGCCCAGTCGAGCCGGATCAAAGGCCGGGACGGTCACGTTACCTGCAGCCCAGTGACCGTGTTTACGGAAGCACGTCGCTGACCGAGACCCAGCGGCCGCCGCTGGCCTGGTCCACACGCACCGTTTCCGGGTCAATGTGGTTGGCCTTGAAGGTCTTGGGACCGTAGAAAATCAGACCCTTGTCGTCGTAGCCGGTGGTCTGCAACGCCTTAGCCACTTTGTCGGCGGTGATGTCACGGCCGGCAGCGGTCAGGCCCTTGATGAACCAGTCGGTGTAGACGTAGGCCAACAGCGCATTTTCATCAGGTTCCATGTTGTTGAAGCGCTTCTTGAAGCTGTCTTTCCAGCCCTTGACTTCGGGTGCGTCGGTGCCGGCTTTCCACACGCCAACGCCATACAGGCCCTCTACGGTGTCCTTGCCCAGTTGCAGCACGATGCCGGTACGGCCAGGGTTGCCTGTTAACACCTTGACATCGGTCCAGCCCAGCTTCTTGACTTCGGACATGATGCCCACGGTTTCGCGGGTGACGGTAGCGATGACGATCAGGTCGGTGCCTGCAGCCTTCATGCGGGCCACCTGTGATGAGAAGTCAATGTCGGCCACTTTGTAGCCGGCTTCAGCCACCAGGGCCAGGCCGTTGGCCTGCACCGCTGACTTGACGCCAACGCCCATCAAGTCACCGAGCGGACCCTCCTGGTAAATGTAGCCCACTTTTTTGGCACCGTGCTTTTTGATCATCCAGTCGACACCTTTGTGCATGATGGTGTTGTAGTTGGGCGTGGTGGTGAACAGCAAGGGGCTTTTGCCAGAGATTTGCTGGATCACGGACGAGGCCGCCCAGGGCGAAAAATACAGCACGCCCGCATCCACCGCTTTCTTCACCGTGGCCGCGTTCGGGCCAGAGCCAAAGGGGTTGACGATGGCAAAGACATCGTCGCTGCGGATCAGTTTGTCCACGGCACGCACCGCCAGTTGCGGTTGGCTGCCGTTGTCTTCAACCACCATGCGCAGCTTACGGCCGTTGATGCCGCCAGCCTCATTGATCTCATCAAGCCGCATCTGCATGCCGTTGCGCAGGTGCGGCATGCCCGCAGCCACCGGGCCAGACAGGTCCATGTGGGTGCCCAGGACAATTTCTTTGTCTGAGACCCCGCCCGCGAGTGCGGTGGTCCCCAGCATAGCCGCCAGCAGGGCAGCTGGCAAAAATTTGAAATAACGCTTCATGACGGTCTCCTTCTCTAGTTAATCGACAGGTAAAAAATCGGGGTGCTTGCTGCCTCAGGGCGGGGCGTACATGGTGGCAATCACAGCCGCGTACTTGCTCGCCACCACCTTGCGCTTGAGCTTCATGGTGGGCGTGAGCTCGTCGTCCTCGGCTGTCAACAGCTGGGCAATGATACGGAAATCCTTAATTTGCTCGACCCGGGCCAGCCGGGTGTTAACCTGCTCGAGTTCGGCCCGGATGATGGCCAGCACTTCAGGCGCACGCGTCATGCTGGCGTAGTCGGTGTAGGGCACCTGCCGGTCTTGGGCGAACTTGGCCACGTTGTCCTGGTCCAGCATCACCAGGCAGGTCAGGTAGTGCCGGCCCTCACCAATCACCACCGCGTCCGAGATGTAGGGGCTGAACTTGAGGTGGTTCTCGATGTTGCTGGGCGTGATGTTTTTGCCACCGGAGGTGATGATGATGTCCTTGAGCCGGTCTTTGATGCTCAAGAAGCCCTCGGCGTCGATGGCACCGCAGTCGCCGGTGTGCAGCCAGCCGTCAGCATCGATGGTCTCCCGGGTTTTCTCGGGCAAGTTCCAGTAGCCGGCAAAGACATTGGGCCCCCGCGCCAGCACCTCGTCGTCGGCACCGAGCCGAATCTCGGTGCCCTGGGCGCAGACCCCGGCAGTGCCGATCCGGATGCGATTGGGCGGCATAGAAGTACAGAAACCGCAGGTCTCAGTCATGCCAAAGGCTTCGAGCAAATCGATGCCCACGGCCATGTACCAGCGCAGCAGGTCAGGCGGCACAGGCGCCGCGCCGGTCATCGCGGTCTTGATGTTCTGCAAGCCCAGAAAGCTGCGTAAATTGGACAACACCAGTTTTTGCAGCAAGGCATAACGCGTGGCCCGCCAGCCGGTGATGGGCCGACCATCGAGCCGGGCCTGCGCCATGGCCGCGCCCTCGGCCAGCACCTGGGCATACACCTTGCGCGCCACTGGCAGCGCATCCTGCATGTACAGGGTGACCTGGGAGTACATTTTTTCCCAGAACCGCGGGGGTCCGAAGATCACGTGGGGTGCGACCTCGCGCACATCATTGAATACGGTGCCAGCGTTCTCGGGGAAATGGACAGTCTGACCCTGCGCCAGTGGGTTGTAGGCGGTGCTCATGCGCTCCGCGATATGGCACAGGGGTAAAAACGACAGAGTCCGGTCCAGCGGCTGCAGGTTCAGATACTGTTGCACTCTATTGATCTGGAACACCAGGTTGCGGTTGCTGATCATGGCCCCTTTGGGCGCCCCGGTGGTGCCCGAGGTGTAGACCAGAAAGGCGATGTCGTCCGGTTGGCTGGCGTCGATGCACGCGTTAAAACGTTGTCCATCGGCTCCTGCCTGGGCCTGACCCAGGGCCAGGAACTGGTCGAAGGGGGTGGCCATTGGGTCCGACAAATCCCGCAAACCCTTGAGGTCAGTGATAACGATGTGTTGCAGGGCCGGGCAGTTGTCGCGCACCGACAGGGCTTTATCGTATTGCTCTTGGTTTTCGACAAACAGCACGCGCACTCCGGCGTCCTGCAGGACGTATTGCACCTGCTCGGGCGAAGATGTCGGGTAGATGCCGGTGCTCAAAATCCCCATGCACTGCGCGCCAAAGTCGGCGTACAGCCACTCCGGCCGGTTCTCTGACAGGATGGCAATGGCTTCGCCGCGCTGCAGGCCCAGGCTGTGCAACGCTAGCCCGACGGCGCGGGCCTGGTCAAAGTACTGCGCCCAGCTGATCGAGGCCCAGATGCCTTTTTTCTTGTGACGCAGCGCAGCCTGCGGCGCCCATTGTTGGCAGCGGGCACGGAATAGCTTTTGGGGCGTGTCAGAGCCAAAAGCCAGGATGGGCAAGGACAAGGACGTGGCGGCAGACATGGTACGGCTACCTCCAGGTCTTGCGCCGCTTCCAGCGCTGTTTTTGGCCGTCTTCGCGCGCCTGCTGATGGCCCCCGCCCAGGTAGAACTCTTTCACATCGTCCTTGGCCATCAACTCGGCGCAGCTGCCGGCCGCCACGATCCGGCCAAGTTCCATGATGTAGCCGTCATCGGCCGTGGCCAGGGCGATAGCGGCATTTTGTTCGACCACCAGAATCGCCGTGCCCAGCTCGGCATTGATACGTTTGATGATGGCGAAAATTTCTCTGGTCAGCAGGGGCGACAGGCCCAGCGACGGCTCATCGAGCAGCAGGACCGCGGGTCTGGCCATCAGCGCCCGGCCGATTGCCAGCATCTGTTGTTCGCCGCCCGACAGCAAACCGCCATGCTGGGCTTGGCGCTCAAGCAGGCGCGGAAACCAAGTGAAGACCCGAGCCAGATCGGCCTCAATATGCTCACGTCCGGCACGCGCAAAGGTGCCCATCATCAGGTTCTCGCGCACCGACAGAAAGGGAAAAACTTGGCGGCCTTCGGGCACCAGCACCACACCGCTGCGTGCCACCTGGTCGGGGTCTTGTCCGTGGATGGGCTGGCCCTGGTAGTTGATGCTGCCCTTGAAGGGGTCAATAACGCCGGCAATGGTGTTGAGCAGCGTGGTCTTGCCGGCGCCGTTGGCCCCGAGCACGGCCACGATACTGCCCGGTTGGACTTCCAGATTGACGCCCTTGATGGCATTGACGGGGCCGTACCAGGTCTCCAGGTTCTTGATGGCGAGCACAGGTGTTGGGGTGGTCATGTCTTCAGGCCCCCAGGTAGGCGGCAATCACTGAAGGGTCACTCTGTACCTCGGACGGGGTACCCAGCGCCAGCACCTGCCCCATGTTCATGCACAGCACACGGTCGGCGGCCTCGGACACCAGCGACATGTCGTGTTCGACCATGATCACGGTGATGCCCAGGTCTTTCTGGATGTCGTCAATCCAGAAGGCCAGCTCCCGGGTTTCTTCCGGGTTGAGTCCGGAGGCTGGTTCATCCAGCAGCAGCAAACGGGGTTGGGTGGCCAGCGCGCGCGCCAGCTCGACCACCTTGCGCACGCCGTAGGGCAGTCCGGCCACTGGGCTGTTGCGGTAAGGCATCAGGTCGAGCAGTTGGATCACGTCTTCAACCTGGTCCCGCGAAGCGGCCTCAGCCGCACGGACCGCCGGGGTCCAGAGCCACTGCGCGGCAAAGCTGCCGTGCGGAAAGCGGTGCCGGCCCAACAGCAGGTTGTCCAGCACAGTGCCGCCTTCAAACAGCTCGATGTTTTGAAAAGTGCGCCCGATGCCGCTGTGCACCACCTTGTGCCGCGGCAGCGCCGTGATGTCCTGGCCTTCGAAATGCACCCGGCCCTGGGTCGGGTCAAACACCCGGGTGATCACGTTCAGGATCGAGGTCTTGCCGGCGCCGTTGGGGCCAATGATGGCAAACACCTCGCCCTGCTCGACCGAGAAACTGACATTGCCGACAGCTTGAACGCCACCAAAGCGCAGGGACAGATCAGAGACGGAAAACACGCTCACTTGTAACGCTCCGACTTCATATAGCTCTTGCCGCGTTTGAACATGTCTTGCCGGTACAGCGGAAAGGTTTCCAGAAAGGTCTTGAACTTGATCCAGCGGCCGTTGAGCCCTTTAGGCTCGAACAGCACAAACAGCGCCAGCACCAGGCCGAAGACGAAGGTTTCCAGGCCGAACTGTTTGGCGATGTGGTCGGGCAGCAGGGGTTTGATGCGCGAGATGAAGGTGGGTAGCATGCTGATCAGGATGGCGCCCAAGATGGCACCGCGCAGAGAACCCAGGCCGCCGATGGTGACCATCAGCACCAACTCCAGCGACAAGATCAGGCCAAAGCCTTCTGGCGTCAGGAACCCGACATGGTGAGCCAACAGGGCGCCACCCAGTCCGGTGACCATGGCTGACACAACGAAAGCCAACACCTTGTAACCCGCCACCCAGATGCCCAGGCTGTAGGCCGCAGCCTCGGAGTCGCGCACCCCCATGAAGGCCCGCCCGGTTTTGGCGCGCATCAGGTTGAGTAAACCCAGCAGCACGATCACCAGCACCACAAGACACAGGTAGTAGAACGATTGGAGCTTGGACAAGTCCAGGCCGAACAACATCGGGCTGTTGACAGAGACGCCGTTAAAGCCGCCTGTCACGCTCTTCCAGCGGCCAATCACATGCTCGGTCAGGATGGCGAATGCCAGCGTCACCATCGCGAGGTAGAGCCCCGACACCCTGATTGCCGGCAGCCCGATGACCAGGCCAATGAGGCCCGTAAAGGCGGCGGCCAGCAGCATCGACGGCACCAGCGGTACCCCATTCGTGAGCAGCCAGGTGTGGGTGTAGGCGCCGATGGCGATGAACGCCGAATGCCCCAGCGACACCTGCCCGGTGTAGCCCACCAAGACCATCAGGCCCAGGCTGACAATGCACATGATGAACACGTAACTGAGCTCGCCCACCACATACTTGGGCATCACCCATGGGGCGATCAGCAGTGCGGCCATCAGCAAACCGTAAGCCAGCCT
>JBIKZZ010000395.1:0-3017 GCA_044354435.1 Rhodoferax sp.
GCCACGGTTCCCTGCCCATCGCCACGCCAGCCCGCCTTGACCGTGGCCACAGCATCGCCCCCCTGTGCACCCACGCCAGGGATTAGAAGCGGCAGGGTCGGCGCAATGGCACGCACCCGCTCAATCTCTGCCGGGTAGGTGGCACCCACCACCAGGCCAAGCTGCCCGTTCAGGTTCCAGGGTCCCTGGGCCAGCCGAGCCACATGCTCGTAGAGCAGCGGCTCACCCGGCACGCTGGACAAGCGCTGGGATTGCAGGTCGTCACCCCCGGGGTTGGAGGTCCGGCAGAGCAAAAACGCGCCCTTACCGTGGTACTTCAGGTAGGGCTCGACCGAATCAAAGCCCATGAAGGGCGACAGGGTGACCGCGTCAGCCCCATAGCGCTCAAACGCCTCCACCGCGTACTGGCCCGCGGTGCTGCCAATATCGCCGCGCTTGGCGTCCAGAATCACCGGCACACCAGGCGCGACCTGGCGCATGTGGGCCATTAGCCGCTCCAACTGGTCCTCGGCGCGGTGGGCAGCAAAGTAGGCAATTTGCGGCTTGAACGCGATCACCAGGTCGGCCGTGGCCTCCACAATGGCAGCGCAAAAATCAAAGATCCGGCTGGCATCGCCGCGCAGTGCGCCCGGGAACCGGGCAGGCTCCGGGTCCAGCCCCACGCAAACCATTGAGCCGTTTTGGCGCTCGGCGGTGCGCAGCATGTCTAGAAATGTCATGTCCCGATTGTAGGAACCCCAAAACCGGGCATTGCACCAGATCGGGCCCGCTTGCCGGACAATGGGCCAATGCAAACCCTGTCACGCAAACAATGGATCGGCCTGGTGCTCTTGACCCTGGTCTGGGGTGTCAACTGGCCGGTAATGAAACTTGGCGTCACCCACTACCCGCCACTGGCATTTCGCATGCTCTCCATGTGGCTGGGGCTGCCCGTGCTCGCGCTGGGGATGGTGCTGCTGCGCTTGCCGTTCCGGGTGCCGCGGGCCCACTGGCGTGAGTTGTTCTGGCTGGCGCTGACCAATATGTTTATTTGGCACGCGCTGATCATCGTGGCGGTGAAAGCGCTCAGCAGCGGGCGCGCCGCCATCCTGGGCTACAGCATGCCGATTTTTTCCGCGGTGCTGGGCGCCCTGGTATTTGGCAGCCGGCTGGCACCGCGCGCCTGGGCCGGGGTGGCTGCAGCGGCGCTGGGGGTGGTGTTGCTGCTGTGGAACGAGTTCACCCACCTGGCGGGCAGCCCGGTCGGCGTGCTGCTGGCGCTGATCGCCGCCCTGGCTTGGGCGCTGGGCACCAACCTGCTGCGTCGCACCACGCTGCCGGTGCCCACGCTGACCATTTGTTTCTGGATGACCGCCATGACCAGCGTACTGCTGACCGTGTTGTCACTGCTGTTCGAGCGCAGCCAGTGGGCGGCCCCGTCCGCAGCCGCCTGGGGCGCCATCGGCTTCAATGCCGTGCTGATTTTTGGTTTTGCCCACGCCGTCTGGTACACCATGGCGCGGGATCTGCCGCCGGTGGCCTCAACGCTCAGCGTGATGCTGATCCCGGTGCTCGGCGTCTTCAGTGGCGCCTTGTGGCTGGGCGAGGTGCTGCACTGGCAGGACTGGGCCGCCGTGCTGCTGATGGTGCTGGCAATCGGTTCAGTGCTCTGGCCCGCGCGCCGCGCCTGAGGCCGCACCCAGCACAATAGCCCGGGCCCGGCAGAGGTCTAGCCAGGCCCGCGCCTTGTCGGCCTGGGTCCGCAGCAGGTAGCTGGGGTGGTAGGTCACGATGACCGGCACCCCCAGATACTGGTAGGTTTGCCCGCGTAGCTTGCCCAGCGGCTGGGTCGCAAGCTCGGGCTGACTGCCTTGCAACAAGGCCTGCGCGGCAAAGCGGCCCATAGCCAAAATAACCTTGGGCTTGACCAGGGCGATTTCACGCTGCAAAAACGGTTCACAGGCCAGCAGTTCCTGCGGTTGCGGAATGCGCACCACGGCCGGCCGGCACTTCACCACGTTGGTCAGGTAAGCCTGCGTGGCTGGCTCGGCAGCAACCCCAACGCTGCGGCCGAGCTTGAGCGCGCGCAGCATGTTGTCCAGCAGCGGCCCAGACTGCCCGGCAAAGGCGCTGCCCGAGCGCTCTTCATCCTCATCGGGCGGCTCACCCAAAACCAGCCAGTCGGCAGGCTGAGGCAGGCCCGGTCGCCCAAAAACCGGCGCCCGGCGTCCGCTGCACAGTTGGCAGGCCTGGCAACTGGTCACGGCCTGGAGCAGGGCCGGCGCGTCCAGCTCGGCGGGTACGACGCTGTCGCCCCCGACCCGGGCCAAATTGGTACCGGTTTCAGCATCAAATTGGGCTGTAGGCCTTGATTTAATTGCTTGTATAGCTATATTTTCAATAGCAATCTCTGTGGTGCGCGGTCGCATCTCACGGCTTTGCGCTGGCCGGCTGGGGGCCTCGGCCACCGTCTGGGGCAACCACACGCGCACGCCCATCTCCTGCAACATGGCACGTTGGCGGTCGTCTAGGGCAAGGCTCATCGTGCTATTTTCACAGAGTCAGGCTCATGACGATCGCGTCTTCACGCTGGCCGTGCCCGCTTTGGTAGTACTTGGCACGCCGGCCCACTTGAACAAAACCCTGCGCCTTGTAAATCCGCAGCGCCCGGGTGTTGCTCACGCGCACCTCAAGCCACAGGGTTTTGGCGGCCTGCCCGCGCGCCCACAGGCTCAGCGCCTCCAGCATGACCTTGGCCCAGCCCCGGTACTGGTGGGCCGGCGCGACCGTGATGTTGAGCAAATGAACCTCGTCCACGCCCTTCATGGCCACAAAATAGCCCAACAGCGTCGTGCCAGCGAGCAGCCGCTGGGCCTGGTAACCGGCCACCACCGTGTCTTCAAACACGGCACGCGACCAGGGGTAGGCGTAGGCCAGGCGCTCAATGCGCATCACCGCGTCCAGGTCATCCAGGGTCAAGGATTCAAACCGAACCTCGATCTGGGGTTTGGTCTGTTTCACAACGCTGCCTTTTCCGC
>JBIKZZ010000397.1:0-3012 GCA_044354435.1 Rhodoferax sp.
CTGTGTGCTCGCGGCTCAGGCCCTTGGTGTTGCTGCCAGCCTCGTCGGGCGGCTTAACCAGGGGCCGCAAGCCCACCCACACGCTTTTGACGTCAGCGCGTCGAGGCGCGCGCACCAGGTAGCGCGCGGCCTCATTGAGAATAAAGTCGATTTCCTGCGAAAATGGAAGCGGCTCGCGCGCCAAATCCGCGCGCGGCGTGTCGGTCGTGCCCAAAATGACCCGGCCCAGCCAGGGTACAGCGAACAGCACCCGGCCATCGGCGGTCTTGGGAACCATCAACGCCACGTCCGAGTCAAGAAACTCACGCCCCACCACCAGGTGCACGCCCTGGCTCGGTGCCACTAAGGCGGGCGTGGCCAGGCTGCCAGGGGTGGCAGTGACGGCGCCGTCGCGCTGGCGCAATTCGTCCACCCAGACCCCGGCAGCATTGACTACACAGGCCGCGCTGAGGGTGTAGGCCGCTCCGGTGAGCTGGTCCCGGCATGACAGGCCGGCGACTTTGCCCTGGTGGTAGACCAGATCGACGGCGGCACAGTAGTTCACCAGCAGAGCGCCCCGTGCCGCGGCTGTACGCGCCAACGCTAAGGCCAGTCGGGCGTCATCAAACTGGCCATCCCAGTACTTGACGCCTCCTCGCAGGCCTTTGGCCTGAACCGTGGGCAAGTGCCGCATTGTTTGGGCCGCGCTCAGTAATTCAGTCTTGCCCAGGCCAGCTTTACCGGCCAGCACGTCGTAGACCTTGAGACCCAGGCCGTAAAGAGGCTTTTCCCACCACCGGTAAGAAGGCATCACGAACGGAAGGGCTTGGGCCAGGTGGGGGGCATTTGCCAGCAGCGTGGTGCGCTCGTGCAGCGCTTCGCGCACCAGCGCGATGTTCCCCTGAGCCAGGTAACGGACTCCCCCATGCACCAGCTTCGTGGCCCGTGAAGAAGTGCCCTTGGCAAAGTCGTGCGACTCGACCAGCACCACGCTGAGCCCGCGGGCGGCGGCGTCGAGCGCCACACCCAGGCCAGTAGCGCCCCCACCGACAATCGCGAGGTCATAGTGGTGCGGCCGAGCCAGCCGAGCCAGAAGTTCGGCACGGCGGGTCAGCAGTGGGTTTGAGGCGACAGGCATGGGCACAATATCCGATGGGCAACAAGCAGAACTCGGATTATTGTTCGAATTTATTCGTTTTATATTTTTATTGTTCGTTATAGTTCGCTTTAATGACTCACCACCCAAGACAACTTCGGCTGCTGGTCCTCGCTCAAGAACGGGGCACGGTCACTGTCGAGCAGCTGGCCCACCTGCTGGGCGTCACCTTGCAAACCGTGCGACGGGACGTGCAACTCTTGGCAGAGGAAGGCCTGCTGAGCCGCTTTCATGGCGGCGTACGGGTGCCGGGCTCCACGGTTGAAAACATGGCACACCAGCAACGGGTCAACCTGAATGCTGCCGGCAAGGCCCGCATTGCACAGGCGGTGGCGGCCGCGGTGCCACACAACTGTTCGCTGATGCTGAATATCGGCACCACCACCGAGGCCGTGGCTCAGGCGCTGGGGCAGCACACAGGCCTGCGCGTCATTACCAACAATCTGAACGTGGCGCGCATTCTCAGCGCCAACCCGAAGAGCGAAGTGATTGTGGCCGGCGGCGTGGTGCGCAGCCATGACCAGGGCATTGTTGGCGAGGCAGCCGTTGACTTCATTCGCCAGTTCAAGGTGGACATTGCGCTGATCGGCATCTCTGGCATTGAAGCCGACGGCACCCTTCGCGATTTCGACTACCGCGAAGTCAAGGTGTCTCAGACCATCATGGCGCACGCCAGGGCCGTCTGGCTTGCAGCTGACAGCAGTAAATTTAACCGGCCAGCGATGGTGGAGGTCGCCAAACTGACGCAAATCCACCGACTCTTCACCGATGCCGCGCCGCCCGAGCCGTTCCCTGCCCTGCTGGCCGAGGCCGGGGTTCGGGTCGACCTGGCCGCCGCATAAAGCACTTACTCCCCCTTCTGTCGCATTGCACTGTCGACCCCTTTCAACTGGAGCCCCGCCACCATGACTTACCTGCTTGCCCTGGACCAGGGCACCTCGAGTTCCCGCAGCATCGTGTTCGACGCGAGTGGCCAGGCGTTGAGCATGGTGCAACAGGAGCTACCGCAGATTTACCCCCAACCCGGCTGGGTTGAACACGACCCAATGGTGATCTGGCAAACCCAGTTGGCGACTGCCCGCGAGGCACTGGCCAAGGCCGGTGTCACAGCGAGTCAGGTGCGGGCCATTGGCATCACCAACCAACGCGAGACCACCGTGGTCTGGAACCGCCGCACCGGGGTCCCCATCCACCACGCCATCGTCTGGCAGGACCGGCGCGCCGAACCCACCTGCGCCGATCTGCGCGCGCGCGGGCTGGCGGCCATGGTTCAGGCCAAGACCGGCTTGGTGATCGATGCCTATTTCTCGGGCACTAAGCTGCGCTGGCTGCTGGACCACGTGCCGGACGCGCGGGCTCAGGCCGAAGCGGGCGAACTGGCGTTTGGCACCATTGACAGCTGGCTGATCTGGCAGCTGACCGCCGGCGCGGTGCATGCCACGGATGTCAGCAACGCATCGCGCACCCTGTTGTTCAATGTGCACAGCAACCAATGGGATGCCGAGTTGCTGCAGATGCTGGATATTCCACCCAGCCTGATGCCCGCCGTGCGTCCATCAAGTTCGCTGTTCGGCGAGGTCAGCCCGGCGCTGCTGGGCCATGCAATCATGATCGGCGGCGTGGCTGGCGATCAGCAAAGTGCGCTCTTCGGGCAGGCCTGCTTCCAGGCCGGCCTGGTGAAAAACACCTATGGCACGGGATGCTTCATGCTGATGCACACCGGCGCCACGTTTCAGACCTCGCACAACGGCTTGATCACCACCAGCGCGGCCCAGACCGGATCCCAGCCCGCGTTCGCCCTGGAGGGCAGCGTGTTCGTCGGTGGTGCCGTGGTGCAATGGCTGCGCGACGGCTTGCACGCCATTCAGAGCAGCGGC
>JBIKZZ010000396.1:0-3012 GCA_044354435.1 Rhodoferax sp.
GGCGCCCTGGCCGGCCACGGCGCAGCAGGCCATGTTGCGCGTGGCGGCGTGCGAGACGCGGTCGCCGCCAATGGCGCGGCCACACACCAGCAGGTGCTTGACGCCCTTGGGCAGCATGGCGCGGTAGGGCACGTGCATGTAGCGGCCGGTGGTGGGCAAAATCAAAATGCCATAGCCGTCGATGAACTCGGGGTAAATGCCCACCGAGTCGTCAAAGCGCGCCTGGTGGCGCACGTCCTGCTCGGTCATGTTGTAAACGGCGTCGATCTTGCGCGTGTCGCGGATGCCGATGGTCATGCCAAAGTTGCGCAGCCGCACCCCGGTGCAGCCCGGCGTGTAGCGGCGCAGCGCCTCAATGGCCAGCATGGCCTGCTGGCGCCCTTCGATCTCAAAGTGGGTCAGGCTGTCGGGGTTGGTGCCGTCGCAACCGGCCAGGTGCACCAGGTTCATGTAGGTCAGCTCGCCGGTGTCGTGCACCGCGCCCCAGGTGCCGGCAATGGTGTTCAGGTGCGGCGGGATCACGCCGTCGCGTATGGCCTGGGCAAAGGGCTTGGCCAGAAAGGGCGAGAACATGGTGTCCTCCTTGCCCGAGGTCTCGATCTCCCACTCGCCCGTGGCCCAGTCGCGGTAGGTTTGCGGGTCGGCCCGCACGCCGGCCATGAAGGCCTGTTTGTCCACCCCGGCCAAGTGGAACATCACCGACGCCGCCTGCATGTGCTCCACCGGCGTCTTGACGGTGGGCGCACCGGCGCGGTGGGCAATGTCAGCGTCACCCGTGGCGTCAATCACGCGCTCGGCAAAAATAGCCTCGCGCCCGGCTTTGGATTCAACAATGATGCCGGCGATGGTGTCGCCCTGCATGATGGGGGCCACAAACAGCCGGTGCAGCATGGGGTGGATGCCGGCCTCTTGCACCAGCCGGTCGGCAACCAGCTTGAAGCCCTCTGAATCAATCTCGTAAGACAGCGACTGGCTCTCGGGCACGGCCGCCCCCATGGCCTTGGCCCGCTCCTCGAACTCGCGGCCGATGCCATCGGCCTCTACCGTTTGCTCATGCCGGTACCAGGCAAAGCCCTCTACCCCCACCACCGTCAGGTTGCCGCCAAAGCAACCAAATCGCTCCACCAGCGTCACCGGCACCCCCGTGCGCGCCGCCGCCAGCGCCGCCGCCAGACCGCCGGGGCCAGAGCCCACCACCAGCACGCCGGTGCGGTGCACCACATCGATCTCGCGGGCGGGTTCCAGAAATTTGTTGGCTTGCTTCGTCATTGTTTTTGCTCGTTTAAAGCTTCTGTTCATAACTGGGGCTCACGCCGAAGCCGCCATCCTTTCTATACGTGGCCGCTTCACCTTCCCTGCCTGGTACAGGTCGTATTGGAGTTGCATGCCAGCCCACAATTCAGCGCTGGTGCCGAAAGCTGCGGCCAAGCGGTAGGCCATGTCAGCGGAGATGCCGGATGCGCCGGTCACGATACGGTTAAGCGTCACACGATTGACGCCCAGGCTGACGGCAGCAGCCGTGACGGTCGTTTCACCTAAATATTCCCGTAGAACTTCGCCGGGGTGTGGGGGATTGTGCATTCGAGTCATTTCAAATCCTCAGTGGTAATCCAGGTAGTCAACCAACACGGCATCCGTACCTTCAAAAGTAAAAACTATTCGCCAGTTACCGTTGACCGTGATCGCCCAATGGCCCTTTAAGCCACCTTTGAGCGGGTGCTGACTCTACACGATGCGAGCGATTACTACCGACCTGCGCTATGTGCAAAACAGACGTGACGCATTGAAGCTGCTACACCAGTTCGCCCCCCTTGCGAGCCACTCGGTCCGGTGTAAGCTAAATTCACGGGGTCCACCCCACCTCACCCCAGCCCACCCGTTTGCCAGCGAGCCGCCATCATGTCCCAACAACCCCCTTCGCTGAGCCACACTAACCAGCGCGTGCTGATCACCGCTGCGGCCAGCGGCATTGGCCTGGTCACCGCGCAAGCCTTTATGGCCGCAGGTGCCCGCGTGTACATCTGCGACATCGATGCCGCCGCGCTGGCTGACACGCTGGCCGGGCACCCGCAGCTGGCCGGCCAGGTGTGCGACGTGGCCAATGAGGCGCAGGTGGCGGTGCTGTTCCAGGCCGCCTTGGCGCACCTGGGTGGGCTGGACATTCTGGTCAACAACGCCGGCGTGGCCGGCCCCACCGCGCTGCTGGAGGACATGCAGTTTGCTGACTGGCAGCGCTGCCTGGCGGTTAACCTGGACAGCTGCTTTTTGTGCGCCCGGGCGGCGGCGCCCATCCTGCGCCAACAGGGCAGCGGCTCCATCGTCAACATGTCGTCCACCGGCGGGCAGTACGGCTTTGCCCGGCGTGCGCCCTATGCGGCGGCCAAGTGGGCGATCCGCGGCCTGACGCGCACACTGGCGCAAGAGCTGGGCCCAGACCATGTGCGGGTGAACTGCATCTGCCCGGGCTCAGTCAGCGGCGAGCGCATTGACCGCGTGATTGCCGCCGAGGCGGCCAAGACCGGCCAGAGCGAGGCAGCAGTGCGTGAGGGGCTGACCGCGATCTCGTCGCTGCGCACGCTGATCTCGCCAGAGGACATTGCCAACACCATTTTGTTTTTGACCTCGGCCGCTGGGGCGCGGATATCGGGCCAGGACATCACGGTGGATGGCCATACCGAAACCCTGTAGTGCGGCCACCAGCGTTCCGGTGACGCCCTCGGCCAGGGCGACCTGCACATTGAACCCCGGGGCGTTGAAGAGTTAGGGCACGCTGGGCGCTCGCACCGCATAATCAGGCCCATTTTGACAAGCTTGGAGCTCATTGATGCGTTGCCCCTCATTCATCCACTGGCTGGCAAGCGCCGCCTCCGCGGCCTGCCTCATGATGCCGGCTCAGGCCCAAGTGGCCGCAGGTCTGCCCCTGTGGGAGCTGGGCGCCGTGGGCGTAGGGGTGTCTCAGCCCGCTTACCCCGGCGCGGCAGAGCGAACCCAACAGGCGCTGGTGCTGCCTTA
>JBIKZZ010000398.1:0-2982 GCA_044354435.1 Rhodoferax sp.
AAGCCGAACAGCCATTTCAACGTGGCAACGGGCCGGGGGGGCCAGGAGGCAATGGGCGGCAGGGTGATCGCCGCCTCAGGACGCCAATCACCCCTTGCGTTGCGCTGCCCCGTCCATGTGCTGGCCATGCGCTTCCCGTCTGCGCTGGCCGCTGGCCGCTGGAGTTCATCCATGCTCATTATTCGTCTCCAATTGATACGGAATTCAGCAACTTTCGATCTCCAGAAAAGTGTACTATCTAGTTAGTTTTTGCGGTATCCGGGGAAACCCTTAAAGATACAGCCTGCGCCGGACTGCCTCGCAGCTACTTGCGCACGAAGCGCACGATCATCTCGATGATGTTGTCGCGGCGTGTGGTCATGGCCTGCACCGCGGCCGTGTCGCGCTTGAAGATCAGGCCGAAGGTATGCCTGTTGGAGACATTGAAGAAGGTCAGCGCCGAGATCGAGGCATGGATGTCCACCGGATCGAGCTGCGCGCGGAACAGCCCCTGCGCCACGCCACGCTCATAGAGCTTGCGGATGGCATCGATGACTGTCACGTTGAGCCGCTGGATGTTCTTGCTTCCCGCCAGGTACTGGCCGCGTTGCATGTTCTCGGACATCACCAGCCGGATGTAGTCCTCGTTGCCGGCATGGTGGTCAAAGGTGAATGCCACTAACCGACGCAATGCGTCCTCGGGCGGCAGGTCTTCGAGTTGCAGTTCGGCCTCGATGCTGCGCATTCGCCGGTAGGCCTCTTCCAGCACGGCCAGGTACAGGCCTTCCTTGCTGCCGAAGTAGTAGTAAATCATGCGCTTGCTGGTGCGGGTAGCAGCCGCAATCTCGTCGATGCGTGCGCCGCTCAGGCCCTTGCTGGCGAATTCGGCTGTGGCCACTTCCAAAATACCGGCCATGGTACGCGCCGGGTCATTGGTGCGGGTGGTGGGCTTGCCAGCGCTGGTGGGTTCGTCGTTGGCAGAATGTACTAACTGGTTCATTTGGCAAGTATAAGCCGATGAGCAGGCGCCCCTTCCGTCATCCTCGCCCACGCGGGGATCCATGGATTCCCAACGGTCCACGGCCAGCGTGAAGGGTTTACGTGCGTTGCGAAGAAATCGCAGCCGGTTACCATAGTGATCCTCGCGCCTGCGCGCGGGCTTAGACCGTTTTTGATGGAGAAATCATGCAAACGCTTCTCAAGTTATCTCGGGCCGTGGACTGGCTTAACAGCCTGATCGGCCGGTATGTCATCTGGCTAATTCTTGCCTCGACCGTTATCAGCGCCGTCAACGCTGTCGTACGCAAAGCCTTCAACATGAGTTCGAACGCCTACCTCGAGGTGCAGTGGTACTTGTTTGCTGCCTCGTTTTTGCTGGCTGCAGGCTATACGCTGCTCCACGGCGAACATGTCAAGATCGACGTGATTTCCAGTCGCATGAGCAAGCGCGCCCAGATCTGGATTGACGTCATCGGCTTCACCCTGTTTTTGATGCCGTTTTGTCTGGTGATCCTCTGGTTTGGCACGCCATTTTTCCTAAAAGCGTTCTACTCGGGTGAGGTCTCATCCAACGCCGGGGGGTTGCTGCGCTGGCCCGTCTATCTCATGATGCCGCTGGGTTTTGGCTTGCTGATGCTGCAAGGCCTGTCGGAGCTGGTCAAGCGCGTGGCCTTCCTGATGGGCCTGATTGAGGACCCGACTGTCAAGAAGGCCGAGAAAACCGCTGAGGAAGAGCTCGCTGAAGCGATTCAAAGACTGGCTGAAGAAAAAGCCGCCAAAGCCAGCGCAGCCTGATCCAGGAGACCACCATGGAATTTCTGACACACAACATCGCGCCAATCATGTTTGCAGGACTGATCGTCTTCCTGCTTATGGGCTTTCCGGTCGCCTTCAGCCTGGGCGCCTGTGGTTTGTTTTTTGGCTTTGTCGGCGTCGAATTGGGCATCCTGCCCGAGTCTTTGCTACAGGCCTTGCCGTTGCGAATCTTCGGCATCATGCAAAACGACACCCTGCTGGCCATCCCCTTCTTCACGCTGATGGGGTTGATCCTGGAGCGCAGCGGCATGGCCGAGGACCTGCTCGACACCATTGGTCAGCTGTTTGGCCCGCTGCGTGGCGGCTTGGCTTTTGCCGTTATTTTTGTCGGTGCACTGCTTGCGGCCACGACCGGCGTGGTGGCAGCTTCGGTGATCTCCATGGGCCTGATCTCATTGCCCATCATGCTGCGCTACGGCTATGACAGGCGGGTGGCGTCCGGGGTGATCGCCGCATCCGGAACACTGGCCCAGATCATTCCACCTTCCTTGGTGCTCATCATCTTGGCCGACCAGCTTGGCCGCAGCGTGGGTGAAATGTACAAAGGCGCCTTTATCCCCGGCTTCATGTTGGCCGGCATGTACGTGGGTTATATCGTCCTGCTGACCTTCATCCGCCCCAACTGGGTGCCGGCGTTGCCACCCGAGGCCCGCACAATCCGCGAAGACAACGGTGAAAGCGGGCTTCGATCCCTGCTGTTCCTGACCATCTTGTCCACCGGGGTCGCCGTTTACTTTGGTGAGCACTACGCCCAATTCCTGACCTGGACCAAGGGCGAACTGGTCACCACCGTGGCCAAGGATGAAACCATCGTGGTGTCGATGTGCGCCGGCGTGCTGCTGGCCTTTGTGCTGGCCTCGGTCAACAAGGCGACCCGGTTGGGCCTGCTGTCACGCATGGCCGAGCGCGTCACTTTTGTGCTGATCCCGCCCCTGCTGCTGATTTTCCTGGTGCTGGGTACCATTTTTCTCGGTGTGGCCACCCCCACCGAGGGCGGCGCCATGGGCGCCTTGGGGGCTCTCATCATGGCACTGGTCAGGGGACGCTTAAATATGTCTCTGCTTAAGCAAGCGCTGAACACCACCACCAAACTGTCCAGCTTCGTAGTTTTCATCCTGGTGGGCTCGACGGTTTTCAGCCTGGTGTTCCAGGGGGTTGACGGCGGAAAATGGGTCGAGCATCTGCTGA
>JBIKZZ010000399.1:0-2980 GCA_044354435.1 Rhodoferax sp.
TCATGCGCGCTGACCTGGCCTTGGCCACCAGCAGGTGGTCTGGGATCTCGTAGTCTTTGATCAACCGGGGCGGGATGGCGCCGCCGCAGGGCTTCACGCGTCCGGCCCGGTCGAGCAGCAGCACCGAGTAGCCGCGCTTTGCCAGCGTGTGGGCGGCCGTGGCGCCTGCCGGGCCGCCGCCCACCACCACCACGTCGAATGTTTCTGTTGAATTCAAGGCATCACCTACTTAGGGTTGAGGTTCAGGTTAAGGTTTCGGGGAAAGTCGTTTGGGTTCATTGGCCGGCCACGATCAGGCCGCGCAGCGCAAAAGCGCTGACCATCATGCCGGCCACAAAAAATGGCACGCCAAAGCCGCTGTACCACAGCGCGCGCTGTGTCACGCGGGTTAAAAAAAAGTCCATCATCAGCAGCTGTAGGCCCAGCAACAGGGCGATGGCCAGTGCATGCCCCGGCTGCCCCCAGGCAAATAGCAGGACGATCACCACCACTTGCGATAAGCCCATGAACCAGCAGGCTACGCCCGCCGCCGACTGCACGCCGAGTTGCACAGGCAGAGAGCGCACGCCCATCTCCCGGTCACCTTGGACGGCCTTGAAATCGTTGAGCGTCATGATGCCGTGCGTGCCAAAGCTGTACAGCAAGGCCAGCCAGAGTGAACGTGGGTCGGGCATCTGGCCGCCAGCCATCACGGCTGCCCCAGTGGTCCAGGCAATGCCTTCGTAACTGATGCCACAGGCCGCATTGCCCCACCAGCCGTTTTGCTTGAGCCGCAAGGGCGGCGCGCTGTAGGCCCAGGCCAGCAGCAGACCCACGACGCAGGCCGCAAACCCCCAGGCGCCTAAAAAACTGGCTACGCCAAGGGACACCACGGTCCACAGCACGGCAATGTACAAGCCCCATCGGCCTGGCATGCGGCCTGAGGGAATCGGGCGTTGCGGCTCATTGATGGCGTCGACATGACGGTCGAACCAGTCGTTAACGGCCTGGCTGGTAGCGCAGACAAAGGGTCCTGCCAAGGCAATGCCGACCACGGCCAGCAGCCACCTGTTCTCCATCGGTAGACCCGAAGCCACGATGCCGCACGCAAAGGCCCACATGGGTGGGAACCAGGTGATCGGCTTGAACAGCTCGGTAACGGCGGACAGTTGGGGCAATGCCATGCCCCAAGTTTTGCACTTGACACATTGAAGTGTCAAGTGAAATTTACACTCCCTATGGTTTCCCCTAGTCTTAAGGGAAACAAAGGCAAGCCAAAGTGACCTCAGACGTCCGTGTCGGAGCCCGAATCACCCATGCCAAAGCGGCGCAGCTTCACATACAGGCTTTGACGCGAAAGGCCAAGCATTTCAGCAGCTGATGCGCGGTTGTCCCCTGTCAACTCCAGGGCTGCCTCAATGCACAGTTGCTCAATCAGGTCGGTCGTGTCGCGCACGATGTCTTTCAGCGGCACGCGTCCTACCAACTCGGTCATTTGGCTGGTCGAGCGGGGTATCTCACGGCTTGGTTTCGTCTCTTTGCCCATGCGCAGGCCGATATCACGGATGGTGAAGCCCAGGCAGCGCTGTGCACCACTGGTGACCGCTACGGCTGAAATCTCCACCTCGGTGGTGGACCCGTAAGCGCCTCGCATGCGGGTGGCAAACAAGCGAACAACGTCACGCTGGCGTAAATTGGAAATCAGGACGCTCATGTCCACACCGGCCCGGCCAAGCCAGCGTTCCAGCGATTCACCGAGCACCAGGGCTTCGTTACTGACTTGAGCCAATTGCAAAAATGCCCGGTTGGCCGACAGCACACGGCCACCGAGATCCGTGACGACCAGCGCGTCGGGGGCGCTTTCCATCACATCGGCCAACATTTGCCGGGCCTGGTCGCCGGTTGACTTGTCGGCCGCTGCCCGCACAGGGATCAGGCGAACCAGGAAATGGGACGAGTGCTCTTGCCGGAACAGAGAGACTGAGGCCGTGACTTCGGAGCCGTCCTGGGAGAGTCGAATGCCGACCGGCTGGGCCTGGCCACTGGCACGCAGGCCGGCGAACACCTGGCTCAGACCCGCAAAGCTGCTTTTGTCCATGCTTTGGGCCAAGGTCCAACCGGTTCTGGACAAGGCCTCACCCAGCAAAGCCATCGCCGCCGGATTGCTGTCTTCGAGTTTCTCGCTGTCAGCATCCAAAATCAGCATGGCCTCCGCCGACACCTGAAACAACAGGCGGTAACGGGTTTCGACATGCTTGAGCTGCCAGTAATCGCGCTCCACGGAGCGTTGGGCGTTGAGCAACTTTTGCTGCAGGGCCGCTTGCGGCCTCAGGTCACGCCCAAAAGCCAGCGCACTCGGTCGGCCATTGGCGTCGCTTGAGGGAATCTGGATCAGGGAATACGACAGGGGTAACTCAGTGCCGCTTTGAGTTGACTGGTTCACGTGCCGCCAGCGCCCACTGCTGTCGCCGCCCATGTCCTTCAGCATAGCAGTGATCTTGGGGATGCTTTCCTCAGTAACTGTTTGCCCCCAATGCTTACCCAGCCAATCCAAGCACCCGTAGTTGAGCAATTCCTGGCTGCCAAAGGCAGCGTCTTGGATCACCCCCGACTCATCCATGACCAGCACAACATCAGCCGCTGCGGTGACCAAGGTGGACACGATGTCCGCATCCATGTGGGCAAAAATACGTTGCGCATTTTCAAAACGTCCGAGAATAGGCGCCCGTGCTGTCTGAAGAGTTTGGTTCATGTAGTCTCAGTCAATGGTTGAAGACGCGGGCTTTTTGGTTCCCATAGCTCGCCCCAATATGCAACTGCGCCAATTCAGGCGCCGAGCTTGCGTCTTGGACGAGGAGATCCGCACCCACATGCGTAACCTGATCCGGGTGAGCTGTAAAGTAAGGCCCACCCACGATGATGCACACCGGTGATGGTGCGGCGGCGGCACGCACAGCGGTGATGCAGTCCTTGAGACGGTTTAAGCCCATCGAGGTGGCCA
>JBIKZZ010000400.1:0-2975 GCA_044354435.1 Rhodoferax sp.
CAAAAAATTGCCGAAATGGGCAGCAGCGATGCCGACCGCGTCAAGCTTCATTTTGAGGTGCGTCGCCAGGGCAAGCCGGTTGATCCGAGCAAGTACCTTCCGCCAAGGTAAGGCATGACCGACGAAATCACAGTGCTCCCAACCGTAGAGCCCCCTGGCCTGTGGGTTGAATCGCTCGATCTGGACGCCCAGGGCGTTGCTCACCGGGCGGACGGCAAGGTGGTCTTCATTGAGGGCGCATTGCCATTTGAGCGTGTGGATGCGGCTGTGCATCGCAAAAAAAATAACTGGGAGCAGGGCACGGTCACGCTGATTCACCAAGAATCGGCACAGCGGGTCACGCCCGGTTGCCCCCATTTTGGGCTGCATCCTGGTGCCTGCGGTGGCTGCAAAATGCAGCACCTTCATGTGGCGGCCCAAGTGGCCGTTAAGCAACGCGTGCTGGAAGACAACCTATGGCATCTGGGCAAGGTCAAGGCCGAGACCGTGCTGCGGCCGATCGAAGGGCCAGCCTGGGGCTACCGCCATCGCGCCCGCCTGTCAGTGCGCTATGTCAGAAAAAAAGGCACGGTGCTGGTGGGGTTTCATGAGCGCAAGAGCAGCTACGTGGCTGACATGAAGGTTTGTCCTGTCTTGCCCCCTGAAGTCAGCGCTTTGTTGATGCCATTGCGGGAACTGATTGGCTCGCTTGACGCGAAAGAAACCTGCCCACAGATTGAATTGGCCTGCGGTGATCAGGTAATCGCAATGGTGCTGCGGCACCTGGAGCCATTGAGCCTCGATGACCTGGAGCGCTTGACGCAGTTTGCTAATCAGCATGCCAAGGTGCAGTGGTGGCTGCAGGCCAAAGGTCCGGATACCGCCAGATTGATGACGCCCGGCGGCTCGCCTTTGCAGTACACCCTGCCGGACTTTGGGCTGACCATGCCTTTTAAGCCGACAGACTTCACACAGGTCAACCCCGCTATCAATGCGGTGCTGGTGAGTCGGGCGCTGCGCTTGCTCGGTGTTCAAACGCACGAACGGGTGATTGACTGGTTTTGCGGTCTGGGCAACTTCACCCTGCCGCTGGCCACCCAAGCGCGCGAGGTGCTGGGCGTGGAAGGCAGTGACACGCTGATCACCCGCTCCCGCCAAAATTTTATTGAAAATCAGGCTCTAGGCCCCGCCAGTCATAGCTTATGCGCTACTAATTTTGTAGTGAGAGACTTGTTTGAGATGACACCGACACTGCTTTCCGCAGACGGTGCGGCAGACAAGTGGCTGGTCGACCCTCCCCGCGAAGGCGCTTTTTCGTTGGTCAAGGCGCTGGTGGAACTGCGTCAGGGCCAGGCCGGAACGGACGACGGAGTTGCAGCCCCGGCAGCTTCAGGCTGGACGGCACCCAAACGCATTGTGTATGTCAGTTGCAACCCGGCGACGCTGGCGCGAGATGCAGGTCTGTTGGTGCACCAAGCGGGTTATCGGTGTTCTGCGGCCGGCGTCGTGAACATGTTTCCGCACACTGCCCATGTGGAGAGTCTGGCCGTCTTCGATCGCCAGGACTAAGTTTGTCGGGTGGTGATACCCGGCTGTTTCATCCGTCCGTGGCCTTGGCAGCGGGCTTGGCCGGCACTTTATCAGTAGCCTTCTCAGTCGACGTGGTTTTCTTGGCCGCCGTTTTTGCTGCTGGTTCCGCTTCAGGTGCTTCTTTGGCAGCCTTAGCCTTGCCGTTCTTGGGCTTCACCTCTGGCAGCACTTCCTCATCCGGCTCAGCTTTAGGCACATTCGCACGCACGCCCTCGATCTTGTTTTCGCGCATGTACTCGTCCATGGCCTTCCAGCCTGCAAACACGGCAGCCTTGGAGGCTTCTTCGTTCAGCGAGTAGCAGTCTTCGATGCTGCGCAAACCATGCCGGCAGGCGCCACCGACGGCCTTGGCGTCCGCTTCGCGCTGAGCAATACGGGGGTCAGGCCCCATACCTGGGATGTCGCAGGCGATCAGCAGCAGGGCAATAGCGGGTATGAGAAGACGCGAGATCATGGACAAGGGTACTTACGGGGTTATCGGCAAAGCTCGCCGAAGATTGAGCGGACCCGCCCATTTGAGCAAAAAAAAGACCCGGAGACGGGCCTTTTTTTAAGAGCAAGCTTCGCTCAGTCGCGCTCGCCACCAAAGATGCCCAGCAAGGCCAGCAGGCTTTGGAACACATTGATGATGTCAAGGTAGAGGGCCAGCGTTGCGCTGACGTAATTGGTCTCACCCCCGTCAACAATGCGCTTGAGGTCATACAGCATGTAGGCGCTGAAAATGCCGATCGCTGCGACCGACATGGCCATCATGCCCGCGGTAGAGCCAACAAATGCATTGATAACCCCCCCTACCACCAGCGCCATCGCACCAACAAACAGCCACTTGCCCATGCCCGACAGGTCGCGCTTGATCACGCTGGACAGGCTTGCCATCACAAAAAACACGCCCGCCGTGCCACCAAAGGCCGTCATGATCAGTTCGGAGCCATTCTTGAAGCCCAGGACCATGGCAATCATGCGCGACAGCATCAAGCCCATGAAAAACGTAAAGCCAAGCAACACCGGCACGCCAGCGGCCGAGTTTTTGGTCTTTTCAATCGCGTAGATGAAGCCGAAGGCCCCGGCCAAAAACACCACCAGACCAACCCAACCGCTCATCAATTGGGCTATTCCCATGGCCACCCCGAACCAAGCCCCCAGCACCGTTGGCACCAGACTCAAGGCTAGAAGCCAATACGTATTGCGTAACACCTTGTTGCGCTCTGCCGCAGTCGACACTTCACCGTAACCGCGATCCAATGATTGAACGTTATTCAGCATGGTCATACTCCTTCAAAACCCGCACTGTGCGGGCGAGCAGATTCTATGTGGAATCGAGTCCCTTTGCCGCCAGCAGGACTTATGCTTAGCGCCTCCATTTTAAAAAAGGCTTTTTTCTGTGAAAAACAAACCGACACTTGAAT
>JBIKZZ010000084.1:0-10741 GCA_044354435.1 Rhodoferax sp.
ACGATGTTTCCGAGGCGCTACGTCGGTGTGCGCAACGCGCTGGTGAAGCTTGCCAGCTCTACGCAATAGATGAAACCGTCGTCTACAGGCCATGAAGCCGCATGACTGTACGCTTTGCTGATAATTGAAATGACCATCGCGAACTGCTGCAGGTGTGCTACGAAAGGACATACCTGAATACATTTAAGTCATGGTTAAGAACCCCATTGAAGCCTTGCTCGAGCAGGAGCGCTTCGAGCTCAGACCGCGGTCGGGTGGTGGCTTTCTAAGTTTTGAGGTTTGGGGCTACGAGCAGAAGGGCGTGACTGTTGTGACCCGCTACAACCTGGCCTACATAAACCACTCGATCTACCAAATGGACAACGGTCGAGTACTTGGTTTTGACAATGCCCACGGCTACCACCACCGACATTACAAGGGTGATGTTCAAGCGGTTGAATTTGTAAGTTACGAAGCAACCTTGGAGAGATTCCAGCAGGAATGGCTGGCGATCGTCAAGGTAACTGGAGGAAAGAGATCATGAGCAAAGTCGTTATACGAACCGATGATGTAAACGGATTTTTCGAGCGCGCAAAAGATGCTGCGCGCAGAGCCGATCGCGGACAGGCCGTTGAAGGCAAGGTCACTTTGTCGTTTGAAGATCCGCAACGGATGTTCACCGTGTTGTCGGAGGAGCGTCGCCGCTTGATGAGTGAGGTCATGCATGAACCCAGGACCATCAACGAGTTGACGAGTCGTTTGCGCCGCAATCGTTCGTCCATCACCAAGGATGTCGGTTTGCTGGAAAAGTTGGGGCTGATCGTTTCAAGCCGGCAATCAAACCCTGGCCATGGCATCCAGAAGCTTGTTCAATCTGTAGCGCCAAAGATTGAAATGGTTGCCACGTTGGGTTAGTCAATGTGCACTGTTTGCAAGAAATGCCAGGCGGCAGGTTGCTGAAATGTTATCGAGTGGGTGATCGTGAATCCGCGGACGGTGGAAAGTTGCCGTGCATTAGAGGTCAAACCCTCAGCAACTCGCTGAATTGCACTGTGCATATGATCAGCACACATTGGCAACCGTGAAGTTTTGAACTTCGAGCCTCTTTGTCCGCTCAGTAAGGTTCAGAAAGCAAGACGTCCGTCCACGCCGAACTGTTCCTTGCTTTACTGGTGCTAACCGACCGGTGGCAGGCAGTGCTGGACGGGCCCTACCGGCGAACTGGCAAAGACTTAGCGGGTGATGGCGCCTAGCACCTGATCGGTCGATCGGATGCGGCCCTGAGCTGAACAATGGACCAAAATACGGACGGGCAATCCCACGCAAGACGATCAGATGCAGAAGAAACGTCGTGCCCTTCGTGGCCGGCGGTGGTACTGACATCCTGGCCCGTATGCTGGCCAATGCCATGGGCACGCGCCTCGGTCAGTCCTTTGTGGTGGACAACGTTGCAGGCGCCGGTGGCACCATCGGCGCGGTTCAGGCCGCGCGCGCAGGCCGATGGTTACACCTTGATGGCAGGCACGCCCGGCATCATCCATCTTTATCCGGCCATGCAGTTGAATTTGCGATACAGCGCGGAGAATGATTTTGTGCCGGTGTCGCAGCTCTCCGACAGCCCGATGGTCATGGTGGTCAACGAGGTTTCGCCGTTCAGCAGCGTCAATGAGCTGTTGGCTGCCTGACCTGCCGACCATCGCCGAAAGCGGCGTGCCGAATTATGAGTCGAGCTCCTGGTCAGGCCTGTTCGCGCCGGCGGCTACACCCGCCGCGGTGCTAGAAAAACTCCAGGAAGCCGCCATGGATTCAGCCCGCGACGCCAACGTCGTCAAGGCTGCCCGCTTGCTTGGCGCCGAAACTGTCGGCAGCACCTCGGTTGATTTTCATGCCTATCTGGGGCGCCGCCGAGTGTCGATCACCGAGCTGGTCAAGGCCACTGGCCTTACTGCGTCGCTGTAGTACCGCTGAGCAGCATCTCCGCGTCTTGCCAATGTGTTACGCCGCTACCTCCACCAGGCAGTCGTAAAACGTGGGCGCTCTGCCCAGGTCGGTCAGCAGTTGGCTGGTCAGCTGGTTGACATTGGTGCCGTCCAGTCCAAATTTGCGCCACCACACGCCCAGGCCGTGCACCACACCGGGCCGGGCCCGGGCTGACACCACCAGTCGGCAGTGGTGCGCTCCGCGCTGGTTAAAGACCCGCACCCTGGCGCCATCGTCCAGGCCGCGCGCCGCCGCGTCCGCAGCGTTCATCTCTAACAGCGGCTCGCCCTCGATGTCACGAAGGCTCTGCACATTCACAAAGCTCGAATTCAGAAAATTGCGTGCCGGCGGCGAGATCATTGCCAGCGGGTAGTTGGCAGACGAGCCCGGCGCCTCATGGTTGGGCAGGTAGTCGGGCAGGCCGTCCAGCCCCTGCGCTGCCAGCCGCGCACTGAAAAACTCGCACTTGCCCGAGGGCGTGGGGAACTGACCCTGCGCAAACGGCGCCTCCACTTGCGTCACCGGGGCAAAGCCCTGCGTTAACAGCGCCTCAAAGTCCACCGCGTCGCCATAGGCCAGCCGGCACAGCGTCTGGTCATCCTCGACAAACTCAGGCTCGGTGAAGCCCATGCGCTGCGCCAGCTCCCGAAAAATCTGGGTGTTGGTGCGGGCCTGGCCCAGTGGCGCAATGGCGGGTCGGTTAAGCAGCGCGTCGGTGTGGCCGTAGCCGGCGTGAACGTCCCAGTGCTCCAGCTGGGTGGTGGCGGGCAGCAGGTAGTCGGCATAGTCGGCGGTGTCGGTCTGAAAATGCTCCAGCACCACAGTGAACAGGTCCTCGCGGGCAAAGCCCTGCACCACCCGGCCAGAGTCGGGTGCCACCGCCACCGGGTTGCTGTTGTAGACCACCAGCGCCGCAATGGCCGGGCCAAATTCAGCGCTGGCCTGGCGCAGTAGGTCATCACCGATGGTGCTCATGTTGATGGTGCGCGGCCGCCGGCCGGCCAGCAGGTCGAGCCGCTGCAGGGCGGCGCGGTTCACGGGAAAGCTGCTCGAGCTTGACAGCAGCATGCCTCCGGCCCGGTGACGCCAGGCGCCAATCAGCGCAGGCAGCGTGGCAATCAGCCGCACCGCATTGCCGCCCCCGCGGACCCGCTGCATGCCGTAGTTCAGTCGTATCGCTGCCGGTCCGGCCTCGCCACGGCAGGCGCCATAGGCCTGTGCCAGCCCCCTGATTTGCTCAGGCGTGATACCGCACACGGCGGCCGCCCGCTCAGGCGGCCATTGCAACGCCCGCGCCCGCATCAGGTCCCAGCCCAGCGTGTGCTGCGCCAGGTAATCATGGTCCAGCCAGTCGTGGTGGATCAGCTCGTGCATGAGCGCCAGGGCCAGTGCGGCATCCGTACCCGGTAGCAGGGCGATGTGCTCGTGGCACTTCTCGGCCGTCTCGCTGCGGCGCGGGTCAATGCAGACCAGTCGGGCGCCGCGCCGCTTGGCCTCTTGCGCGTGCCGCCAAAAGTGCAGGTTGCTGGCAATCGGGTTACTGCCCCAGATCAGAATCAACTTGGATTCAGCAAAAAACTCGATCCGCATGCCCAGCTTGCCGCCCAGCGTCTGCGTCAGGGCCTCGGCCCCGGCGGATGCGCAAATGGTGCGGTCCAGCAAAGACGCGCCCAGTTTGTGGAAAAACCGGGCCGACATGCTGTCACCCTGCACCAGCCCCATGGTGCCGGCATAGCTGTAGGGCAAGATGCCCTGGGCTGCGTCCGGGCCGCGCCAAGCTATTGCTTGCAACCGGCTGGCAATGTCGCTCAGCGCCACTTCCCAGCTGACTGGCTCAAACTGGCCGCTGCCTTTGGGCCCCACCCGCTTCATGGGCTGTAACAGCCGATCCGGGTGGTAAGTGCGCTCGGTGTAGCGCGACACTTTGGTGCACAGCGTGCCCGCCGTTGCCGGGTGCGCCGGGTTGCCCTGCACCTTGATGGCCACCCCGCCCGACACCGTGGTGAGCAGCGAACAGGTGTCCGGGCAGTCGTGCGGACAGGCGCCGCGAACTTGGTGGGTGCCGGTGTTGGTTTCGGTGTCGGTGTGTGTCATGGCGAATCCGGCGTTGAAATTGTGGGCTAAGGCTTAGGTCTGCTGACGCGGGTCGCAGCTTGGCGCTAGACTGGGGTCAAGGAGAAACTATGAAGATCATTGATTCCATTGTGACGCAAGCCGCCTCAATCGCCAATGTGCGGCGCGACATCCATGCTCACCCAGAGCTTTGCTTTCAAGAAGTGCGTACCGCCGACCTGGTGGCCGCCAAGCTGACCGAATGGGGCATTCCCATCCACCGCGGGCTGGGCACCACCGGTGTGGTCGGCATTGTCAAGAGCGGTACTTCGGCCCGCGCCATCGGCCTGCGCGCCGACATGGACGCCCTTCCCATGCAAGAGTTCAATACCTTCAGCCACGCCAGCCAGAACGCCGGCAAAATGCACGCCTGTGGCCATGACGGCCACACCGCCATGCTGCTGGCAGCGGCCCAGCATTTCGCCAAACACCGCAATTTTGACGGCACCGTTTACCTCATCTTCCAGCCGGCCGAAGAGGGCGGCGGCGGCGCCCGCGAAATGATCAAGGACGGCCTGTTTGAGCTGTTCCCCATGGACGCCGTCTTTGGCCTGCACAACTGGCCCGGTTATGCCGTGGGCAAGTTTGCTGTCAGCCCCGGCCCGGTGATGGCCTCCAGCAACGAGTTCAGGGTGGTTATCCGTGGCAAGGGCGGCCATGCTGCGCTGCCACACAACGGGCTGGACCCGGTGCCGGTGGCCTGCCAGCTGGTGCAGGGCTTCCAGACGATCATCACCCGCAACAAGAAGCCGATTGACGCTGGCGTCATCTCGGTCACCATGATCCACGCTGGCGAGGCCACCAACGTCATCCCCGACAGCTGCGAGTTGCGCGGTACGGTGCGCACCTTCAGCCTGGAGGTGCTCGACATGATCGAGCGGCGCATGAAACAAATCACCGAGCACACCTGCGCCGCCTTTGACATGACCTGCGAGTTCACGTTTTCGCGCAACTACCCGCCCACCATCAACAGCGCTAAAGAAGCCGAGTTTGCCCGCCGAGTCATGACCAGCATCGTGGGCGAGGACAACGTGGTGGTGCAAGAGCCCACCATGGGCGCTGAAGATTTTTCGTTCATGCTGCTCGCCAAGCCCGGCTGCTACAGCTTCATTGCCAATGGCGACGGCTCCCACCGCGAAATGGGCCACGGCGGCGGCCCCTGCATGCTGCACAACCCCAGCTACGACTTCAATGACGACCTCATTCCCCTGGGCGGCACCTACTGGGTGCGGCTGGCCGAAGAATGGTTCAAGACCGTCTGAGCGCACAACCATGACCCAGCCCGACGTTTTTTCAGACAGCTACGCCCAGGCAAGGGCCAAGTTTCTGGCTGCTGCGGCCAGCGCCGGTTTGGCGGTGCAGTCTTACCCACACCCGCTGTCTGGCCGCGACGGCGAAGCACTGGCCACCGACGTGGTGCTGGATGGCCCGACCAACGCCGAGCAACTGCTGATCGTCAGCAGCGCCTGTCACGGTGTGGAGGGCTTTTGCGGCAGCGGCGTGCAGGTCGACGCACTGGGCAATGCCAGTTGGCGGGCGCAGGCCCATGCCCAGGGCGTGGCCGTGCTGTATGTGCACGCCCTCAATCCGCATGGTTTTTCTTATCAGCGCCGCGTCACGCAAGAAAACGTCGATCTGAACCGTAACTTTCAAGACTTTGCCCAGCCGCTGCCGGTGAACGAGGCCTACCGCGCTCTGCACGCCCTGGTGCTGCCCGATCACTGGCCGCCCGACGCTGCCAACCAGACCGCTGTGGCCGGCTACATCAACCAGCATGGGATTACAGCCTTTCAGGGCGCCATCACCCGCGGCCAGCACGAGTTTGCCGACGGCCTGTTTTACGGCGGCACCGCACCCACCTGGAGTAACCAGAATATCCGCCAAATCCTGCGCGACCATGCCCAGGCTGCGCGCCGACTGGCCTGGGTGGACCTGCACACCGGCTTAGGGCCCAGCGGCGTTGGCGAGCGCATTTTTGCCTGCCGCGATGACGCCACCGCCCTGGCCCGGGCCCGCCAGTGGTGGGGCGGCAACGGCGCGACGCCCGTCACCTCGATCTATGACGGCTCGTCCAGCTCGGCATTTCTCACCGGCCTGATGTGGATGGCTGCCTACCAAGAGTGCCCGCAGGCCGAGTACACCGGCCTGGCGCTGGAATACGGCACCCTGCCCATTGCCGACATGCTGCAGGCGTTGCGCGCCGACCACTGGTTGCACCAGCACCCTGATGCGCCAGCGGCGCTGGCGGCACAAATCCACCAGCAGGTCAAAGACGCTTTCTTTACCGACACCCCGGTCTGGAAGGACCAAATTCTGAGTCAGGCGCGTCAGGTGCTCAGTCAGGCGTCGGCTGGGTTGGCTGCGTGATAAAAACGAGCTCTAGCCCTTGTCCTGTCTCAATAGTTTGCTATCAAATATATGGCAAGCTATTGAGACAGACCTGTAGGTTTGAGCGACGGGGTCAAACGCCTAAGCGTCGCCCAGCCATTTCAAGCAGGCCATCAAAGATCAGGTTGTCGACCAATTCGACCGGCAGGTTCATGCTGGGTGCCATTTTCCAGCCGGCGCCGCCGGTCATGACGCAGTGGGGTTCGGTGCCGCAGTGGTTTCGCAGATGTTCAACCATGCGCGCCACAGCACCGGCAATCGCGTAGGTGCCACCGCTGGTCAGTGCGTCGCTGGTGTTGGTTGGGAAGGGGCGCACATCGCCGGTCGGTACATGCAAGCCGGCGGTGCCTGACTCCAGGGCACGCAGCATGATGCCGTGGCCAGGAAGGATCAGCCCGCCCAGGAACTTGCCCCCTGCGTCAACTGCATCGACAGTGACGGCGGTGCCGACCATCACCACCACCAGTGGTCGGGACGGGCCATGGGCCAGCATGCGGTGCCAGGCACCGATCATGGCGACCCAGCGGTCAGCGCCTAGCCGGGTAGGGTGGTCGTAGCCATTGACCAGATCGGCCTCTGCCGCGCTGGCCACCACCCATTGCGGTGCCACGTCCCAAATCTCCATTTGCTCTTCAACCCGGCGTTTGATCGCATCGCCGGCCACGATGCACCCCAGCATGTGCTGGGGTGGTGGCAGGGTGGCCCAGGCGCCTTCGGCCAGTTTGTCAACATGCTCGAGAAACTCGGCACCGTGCGCCAACAAACGACTTTTGGGGTGAGCTTGTTGGTAGAGCGCCCACTTGAGGCGGGTGTTGCCTACGTCTATCGCCAGTAAGGTCATGCCGCAATTATCATCAAACTCAGTTCTGCCGCCAGGGCAGGCCGCGATGCCGCCAGCCGGCTTGTTGGCCGCGGTGGGCGTGATCATCTGGGTCGCCCTCAAAGCCCTCCAGAATGTTGTAAGCCTCCAGGCCCAGTTCAGTGGCGCGTTTGGCGGCGGCGATGGAGCGTACCCCGCTGCGGCACAGCAGGAGTGCTTTCTTGCCTGAGGGCACGGCGGCCTGCACCGCCGTATCAAACACCGGGTTCATGGCCATGCCAGGCCATTGCTTCCAGGCCACCGGCACGGCGCCATGCACAAAGCCGACCCATTCCCGCTCGGCGTCGGTGCGGACGTCAACCAGTACCGCCTCCCCCGCGGTCCACCAGCGGTACGCCAGCTCGGGCGAAACATCGCCGGCGTAGCCAGCGGCTGGGCGCGAGTGCGTCAGCTCTGCGCCGCCGGCATCGTGCCTTTGGCCTGAGTGGAGATTGGCAGGCACCGCCTCGTCGATGCGTTTGGGCCGCGGCAGATTCAGCCCTTCCATGATGGCCCGAAACTCAGCCAGCGACTTCCCAGCGATGCGCGGGTTGCTGAGCTTCTCTGCCCCAATGGTGGAGTGCGTGCGGCCTTGGTAGTCGTGCCCTGGCCAGACGGTGGTGGCGTTGGGCAATGCGAACAGCACCTGGGTCAGGCTGTAATACAGGGCCTCGGGGCTGCCGGACTGAAAGTCGGTACGGCCGCAGCCGTTGATCAGCAGCGTGTCGCCGGTCAAGACATGATTGCGCCACAAAAAGCTCATGCTGCCAGCGGTGTGGCCGGGCGTGTGCAGGGCGGTGACCTGTTCCTGGCCAAAGCGCAGGATATCGCCATGCTTAAGCTGCATGGCGGCGGTGTAGATGCTGCATCCACTGGGGGCGGCAGTGCGGGCGCCGACCAATTCTGCCAGCTGACCGGCACTGGTGATGTGGTCTGCATGGGCATGGGTTTCCACCGTCCAGAGCAGTTTTAGCCCATGCTCGCGCAGTACGGCCAGATCGCGTTCGATCTGCTCGTCCACCGGGTCGACGATGAGCGCCTCCCGCGTGGCTTCGTCAAACAGCAGGTAGGTGTAGGTGCTGGAGGCGGGATCGAACAGTTGCAAGGGGTTCATTGGGTTTTCCTGGTCTGGCTGGTCATTGAAATTAATTATGCTGCGGATTGAAAAAATGACCGACCGTCTCGTGGTTTCTACCTAGTGGTGTTCTTTGCTGCACCGCCATAATTTGGATCCCTTGTGCCATAACTCTTGGAGAATCTCTTGACTGATAGCAAAACACCTCGTCGTCGCAGCCTGCTCAAAGGCGTTGCCATTGCCGCGGGCGCCATGTCGGCTCCCATGATCGCCAAGGCGCAGGCTGGCCCAATCTCCATGCGCTGGCAGAGCACCTGGCCCGCCAAAGATATTTTTCACGAGTATGCATTGGATTACGCCAAGAAGGTGAACGACATGACCGGCGGCGACCTCAAGATTGAGGTCCTGCCGGCGGGCGCGGTGGTGCCGGCCTTTGGATTGCTGGAGGCTGTGTCTAAGGGCACGCTTGATGGCGGGCACGGCGTGTTGGGTTACCACTACGGAAAGCAGAACGCCTTGGCGCTCTGGAACTCTGGCCCGGCCTTTGGCATGGATGCCAATATGGTTCTCGCCTGGCACAAGTACGGCGGCGGCGAGCAGTTGCTGGCCAAGCTGTATGCTTCGATCGGCGGCAATGTGCAGTCTTTCCTGTACGGTCCCATGGCGACTCAGCCCCTGGGTTGGTTCAAAAAGCCGATCACCAAGGCAGAAGACTTCAAAGGTCTCAAATTCCGCACCAACGGCCTGGCCATTGATTTGTTCACGGCCATGGGTGCCGCGGTCAATGCCCTGCCCGGCGGCGAGATCGTACCGGCCATGGATCGTGGCCTACTGGATGGTGCAGAGTTCAACAATGCCTCATCGGATCGCTTACTCGGTTTCCCTGATGTGTCCAAGGTCTGCATGCTGCAAAGCTACCACCAAAGCGCAGAAACCTTCGAGATCATGTTCAACAAGACCAAGTACGATGCGCTGCCGCCCAAAATGAAGGCGATCATTGCTGGCGCCACGGAGGCGGCTTCCGCCGAAATGTCCTGGAAAGCCATCGACCGTTATTCCAAGGACTACATCGAGCTGCAGACCAAGGACAAGGTCAAGTTTTACAAGACGCCAGACTCGATTTTGCAGACCCAGCTGAAGCTTTGGGATGCTATTCTTGAGAAGAAATCGGCTGAAAACCCGCTCTTCAAAGAGGTTGTGGAGTCCCAGAAGGCTTTTGCCGAGCGCGCGGTCAAGTGGGACCAAGACACCTATGTGAGCCGCCGTATGGCCGTTGGCCATTTCTTCGGTGATAAGAAAGCGGCACCTGCTAAAGCGGCGCCCAAGAAGGCCTGATTTTCTTAGGCAGTCGAAATGTCAGCCATCCGAACTTGATTCGGATGGCTGAGTTTTTTTAGGGAGGGCACTTCATGCAAAAATTATTACTGGCTGTTGACAAGCTCAGCACGGTGATCGGGCAAGCCTTTTCATGGCTGATCGTTGTGCTGACGCTGCTCATCACTTGGGAAGTGTTCTCACGCTACGCGCTGGACAACCCGCACCCCTGGGCCTTTGACGTGATGAGCATGCTGTACGGGTCGCTGTTCATGATGGCGGGTGCCTACACATTGTCAAAAAATGGGCATGTGCGGGGCGATGTGCTGTACGGGTTTTTCCCGCCGCGACTGCAAGCCGGGTTGGACTTGGCCTTGTACATCCTGTTTTTTATTCCTGGGGTGGTGGCTATGGCCTGGGCGGGCTACAACTTTGCCGCCGAGTCCTGGGCCATCAATGAGCACTCCAACATCACGGCCAACGGCCCGCCGGTTTACCCTTTCAAAACCATCATCCCGGTTGCCGGCACTATTCTGCTGGCCCAGGGCCTGGTGGAGATTGTGCGCTGTATTGTTTGCTTGCAGCTGGGTGCCTGGCCGTCGCGGGGGCAGGACGTCGAGGAAGTCGACGTTGAAAAGCTGAAAGAAATGGTGCAGGTGAAAGACGAGGACATTGCCAAGCTGGGCGCGCTTCAGCCGGCTGCCTCGGGGAGTAAAAAATGAGAAAAGAAGTCTGGTTTGGCCTGAGCATCATGGCCGCCGTGGTGCTGGCTGCCTTTGTGCTGTTGCCGGCACCGTCTCAAATGACCAACGGTCACTTGGGATTGCTGATGCTGGCGCTGGTGGTGGTGGCCATCATGCTTGGTTTCCCCACGGCTTTTACCTTGATGGGCATGGGCATGGTCTTCGCCTGGATTGCCTACCGCAGTCAAAACCCGGGTTTGGCGGTGCAGCAAACCCTGGACTTGATGGTGCAGCGCACTTACTCGGTGATGTCCAACGATGTGCTGATCTCGATCCCCCTGTTCGTCTTCA